>JANOLJ010000174.1:0-22529 GCA_031419715.1 Burkholderiales bacterium
TCGACGAGCGCGGCCCGGTCGACCGCACGCTGACCGCATCGATCCACCGCAAGGCGCCGAGCTACGACGAGCTGAGCCCCTCGCAAGAGCTGCTGGAAACCGGCATCAAGGTGATCGACTTGATCTGCCCATTCGCCAAAGGCGGCAAGGTCGGCCTGTTCGGCGGCGCCGGCGTGGGCAAGACGGTGAACATGATGGAGCTCATCAACAACATCGCTAAGGCGCACTCCGGCCTGTCGGTGTTTGCCGGCGTAGGCGAGCGCACGCGTGAGGGCAACGACTTCTATCACGAGATGGCAGACTCCAAGGTCGTCGATCTGGAGAACCTACCGGCATCGAAAGTGGCCATGGTCTACGGTCAGATGAATGAGCCACCGGGCAACCGTTTGCGCGTCGCGCTGACCGGCCTGACGATTGCCGAGTCGTTTCGCGACGAAGGCCGCGACGTGCTGTTCTTCGTCGACAACATCTACCGCTTCACGCTCGCCGGAACCGAAGTGTCGGCGCTGCTGGGGCGCATGCCTTCCGCGGTGGGCTATCAGCCCACACTCGCCGAAGAAATGGGCCGTCTGCAAGAGCGCATCACCAGCACCAAGGTCGGGTCGATCACGTCGATCCAGGCGGTCTACGTGCCCGCTGACGACCTGACCGACCCGTCACCCGCGACCACGTTCGCCCACCTGGATGCCACCGTCGTGCTGTCGCGCGACATCGCCTCGCTCGGTATCTATCCGGCGGTGGACCCGCTGGACTCCAACTCGCGCCAGGTGGACCCGAACGTCGTCGGCGAAGACCACTACTCGACAACGCGCGCCGTGCAAGGCACCTTGCAGCGCTACAAGGAACTGCGCGACATCATCGCGATTCTGGGCATGGACGAACTGAGCCCCGAAGACAAGTTGGCGGTGGCGCGGGCGCGCAAGATCCAGCGGTTCCTGTCGCAGCCCTTCCACGTGGCCGAGGTGTTCACCGGAACACCGGGCAAGTATGTGCCGCTGAAGGAAACGATACGCGGCTTCAAGATGATCGTGGCTGGCGAGTGCGACCACCTGCCCGAGCAGGCGTTCTACATGGTCGGCACGATCGACGAAGCGTTCGAAAAAGCGAAGAAAATCCAATAGGCGTCGATCAGCACCAATCCGCGAGACCCTCATGGCCACGATTCACGTCGACGTTGTCTCCGCCGAAGGCGGCATCTTTTCCGGCGAGGCAAAGTTCGTTGCGCTGCCCGGTGAAATGGGCGAGCTCGGTATCTACCCGCGCCACACGCCGCTCATCACCCGCATCAAGCCGGGTGCGGTACGCATCGTTCGCGCCGACAACGACGAAGAAGAATTTGTCTTCGTCGCCGGGGGCATTCTGGAGATTCAACCCCACACGGTGACGGTGCTGGCCGATACCGCGATTCGCGGTCACGACCTCGACGAAGCGAAAGCCACGGAAGCCAAGACGCTCGCCGAAGAAGCGATGAAAAACGCCAAGAGCGACATCGACTTCGCCAAGGCTCAAAGCGAATTCGCCACCATGGCCGCGCAGATCGTCGCGCTGCGCAAGTTCCGCAAGAAGTAGGCGCAGTCTCCCAGCGCCCCCGGCGCCTGCCGCCACGCGGTTCGCCCTCAACGCGCCATGTCGGCGCCCAGGCCCCACGCGATGAGGGAGAAGCTGAGGAATGCGAGCACCGTGCTGGCCATGATGATGCGCGTGACTCTCCCGTTGTCCGCGCCATATCGTTCCGCGAGGATTGACACATTGCTGGCGCTGGGCAACGCCGCGGTGAGCACGAGCACGAGCAGGCCGAACGACGACACCGCGATGCCCAGGGCCGAGGCGATGACGCCAAAGCTCAAGATCAGCATCGGGTGCACCAGCAACTTGACCAAGGCCAGCGGCAAGTAACCCGACAACGGCGTCGCGCCCTGGCTGTGCTGGCGTGCACGCCACAGCACGGCGCCGATCGTGAAGAGCGCGACCGGTGTTGCCGCGTCGGCCAGCATCTTGATGATCTGCGCGATCGGCTCAGGCAAAGCCAGGTCAGCGGCTGCAAAAACAGCGCCCAGCGCAATCGCCCACGGTAGGGGATTGGACGCCGCGCCACGCAGCGCACGGCCCAGCGCCGCCAGCAGACTGTTGCTCTGCCGGCCTGCGGCGTTCGGTGCAATCTGCGCAATCGCCAGACACAAGGAACTGGTCAACACCAGGTCGACCAGGATCGCGCCGATCAGGGGGCCAGCTGCCGCTTCACCGAGCAAGCCCACGAGCAGCGGAACCCCCATGAAGCCGGCGTTCGGGAATGTCGCGACAAGGGCGCCGAACGCAGCGTCCTTGAGACCGACGCCGGGCCCGCCGGGGTGGCGTTGCAGCGCCAGCGCGATGCTGCACAACACCATCAGCAAGGCACAGGCGGCGTAGATGAGCATCAGGCCGGGGTCGATCAATTGCGCCAGCGGCCGGCTCGCGCCGAAGCGGAACAACATGCAGGGCAGGGCAAAGAACAAGACAAACGTGCTCAGGCCGGGTATCGCCGACTCGGGCATGACGTTGCGCGCGCACGCCAGATATCCCAGCATGACGACGGCGAAGAACGGGAACGTGACGGCGAAGATGGCGACCATGTCCGCGCAGTATCGCAAGCCTGCGGCTGCAACCAGGCGTGCGATATCAAGACCTGGCGCGGCAACCCTTCAAGGGCGTGAGCCGCCCCGGTCAGCCGACCGAGCGACCCTCAGATCGCCGAAGAGGTCGTCGTGCGAAACGGCGATTGGTTCGTGGCGCGACGGCGCCTGACCGCTGGGGCTGCGGGTGCCAGATGGCGGCTATTGCGTCGCTCCAGTCCGCCCGGCCCAGTGGGTGGCGGCACGGACGCGCGCGCGAACTGGCTGCGCCGGTCGTGGTTGACTTGCAGCATCGTGTCGAGTTGCAGCAGGCGCCTGCCAGCGACAACTTCACCGAATTCGGTGGACACCGCGTCAAATAGGCGCGGCCGCATGTGCCAGAAGTCGTTTGCGCCCTTTGCGGAGTCGATGCGCTCGGCGAGCAGCCGTGTGGCGTCGCCGCGAACGTCATCGAGGATGGTGTGACAAACACTGCGCAATTCGCGCAGGCGTTCCGGCGTGGTCGGCAGCACCGCGCGCGGGGGCTCTTGCAAGCCGGCGACCCAGTTGGCGATCGTCGCGATCAAGCGCATGGTGGCGTGAATCGTGAAACGTCTGTGGTGGCCGGCACTTTGCGTGGGTCGCCAATTCCTTGAATCACATCGACTCCCTGTCGTTACTTGCATTCAGTGTGCGGGGCACCCTGTTCTATCGGCAAGGCGACTCGTCAGGTCAATGTCGGCGCACGCGCACAAATTCACGTGGCCTCGCGAGTAACGGTTTGCGTCGTCTTATCCATGCAGCATCGAAGGCCTCGCTATGATTCGCTCCCTTTCAGCGAACGCTCGCGCGCGATGCGCGGGCTGCGGGCCTTTGCCTCCCCTTGCCACTCCACTCAACACCGCGCAAATGCAAGCGGTGCACCACCTCGACGGCCCGTGCCTGGTATTGGCCGGCGCGGGCTCGGGAAAAACGCGCGTCGTCACGCACAAGATCGCGCGCCTGCTGCAGGCCGGTTACGCGCCGTCGCAAATCGCGGCGATCACCTTCACCAACAAGGCGGCGCAGGAAATGCGCGAACGCGCGAAGGAGTTGGTCGGGCCGCGCGCGGCCAAGCCGCTGGTCATCAGCACGTTTCACGCCCTCGGCGTGCGCCTGCTGCGCGCCGAGGGCGAGCACCTGGGTCTGAAGCCTCGATTCAGCATACTCGACAGTGACGACGTCTTGGGTCTGCTGCGTGACGCAGGGGGTACGACCGATAACGCCCTGGCGCGCCGCTGGCAGTGGGCGATCAGCGCATGGAAGAACCAGGGTCTGGATTCCACCGCGGCCGAAGCGGCCGTAGGAAACGACGACGAACGGATCGCGGCGCGCGTGATGCAACGTTACGAAGAGCGTCTGAACGCGTATCAGGCGGTGGACTTCGACGATCTGATCCTGCTGCCGAACAAACTGCTTCAGCGCAATGCGCAGGTCCGCGAGCGCTGGCAGGACACGCTGCGCTACGTGCTCGTTGACGAAGTGCAGGACACGAACACGATCCAGTACGAGCTGCTGAAGTCGCTGGTCGGCGAGCGCGCCATGTTCACCGCCGTGGGCGACGACGACCAGGGCATCTACGGCTGGCGCGGCGCGTCGGTCGAGAACCTGAAGCAGCTCAGCGTGGACTTTCCGCGGCTTCGGGTCATCACGCTCGAGCAGAACTACCGTTCCACGGGAAGCATCTTGCGCGCCGCGAATGCGGTGATCGCGAACAACCCCAAGCTGTTCGAGAAGAAGCTCTGGAGCGAACTCGGCGACGGCGAGCCGGTCCTGGTGCTCGAATCCGACAGCGAAGAGCATGAGGCCGAACGCGCCGTAGCGCGCATCCAGGCCTTGCGCGGCCAGGGCGGCGAAGTGCAGTTCAAAGACTTTGCCGTGCTCTACCGCGCGAACCACCTCGCCAAGGTGTTCGAGAAAGCCCTGCGCCGCGCGAGCATTCCCTACAAGGTTTCGGGTGGGCAGAGTTTTTTTGACCGAGCCGAGATTCGCGATCTGTGCGCTTGGCTGCGCCTGATCGTGAACAACGACGACGACCCGGCCTTCCTGCGCGCCATCACGAGCCCGAAGCGCGGCATCGGCCACCAAACGCTCACCAGCCTGGGCGAGTTCGCGTCGCGCTGGAAGAGCAGCATGTTCGAGGCCCTGTTCGTGCAGAGCCTGGGCACCGCGTTGAGTGCGCGCAGCGTGGCGTCGCTGCATGAGTTCGGGCGCTTCGTGAACGACCTGGAGTTTCGCGCCCGCCACACGCAAGGCGCCGAAGAGGCGAAGCCGTTGCTGCTCGGCTGGCTGAAAGACATCGCGTACGAACAGCATCTGCGTGACACGGCGCAGAGCGAAGCCCTGGCGACGAGCCGCTGGGCAAACGTGCTCGACTTCGTCGACTGGATCGCCAAACGCTGTGGCGGCGAGATCGAGAACGACGGCGGTGCGTCGCTGACGAGTGAGAAACACAGCGTGCTCGATGTGGCGCAGAGCATTTCCGTGATCATCAGCCTGGCAGAACGCAAGGACGAACAAAACGTCGTCACGCTGTCCACGCTGCACGCGGCCAAGGGCCTGGAGTGGCCGCATGTAATGCTGGCCGGTGTCAACGAGGGTCTGCTGCCGTTTCTGTCAGACGACGACGAGATGACCGCGCAGCGCCTCGAAGAAGAGCGCCGCCTGATGTACGTGGGCATCACGCGGGCGCGCCACACGCTGGCGGTGAGCACGTTGCGGCGGCGCAAACGCGGCCGCAACACGGTCGCCGCAGTGCCCAGCCGTTTCATCGCCGAGATGAAGTTGAACGAGGCCGGCGCCAAGGTGGACCCGCGCGACAAGCTCAAGGCGCTGCGCGCGGCCGCGGCCCAACGCGCTGACGACGCGGCTGTTCTGTTGGCGAGCACGCCACGCGCCTGACGCGCCCCGCCAGGCGGTGGGCTCGTCGCGCCCGGCCAACCGCCACGCGCTACATGCCCTTGAACAAAGCGCTGAAGCTGCGGCTGACCTCAAGCTTTTGCGGGTGGCCTTTCACGCTCACCAACTGCCTGCCGCGGGCGTCGCGGCTGATGCCGGAAATCGCGTGCGTATTCACGAGTGTCGAGCGGTGGATTTGCCAGAACAGGTTCGCGTCGAGTTCGTCCACCAGCTCCTTGATCGGCTTGCGGATCAGCGCCTCAAGCGTCGCGGTCTGCACGCGCGTGTACTTCTCGTCGGAGATGAAGAACAGCACGTCTTGCACTGGAATCATCTGGATCGTGGAGCCGACCGTGGCCTGTATCCAGCGCAGGTGCGCAGCCGCGTTCGGATTGAGTTGCGCGCTCAGGTTCTGCAGCAGCTTCTGCATGCTGACGCCAAGGGCGGGGGAAGCACCGTTGTTCGCGTCGGCATCCGAGCCATGCGCACGCCGCGCGAGGCGCGTCTTGATGCGCTCCACGGTGAGCGCCAGGCGCTCGCGCTGCGCCGGCTTGAGTACATAGTCGACCACGCCTTGCTCGAAGGCTTGCACGGCGTACTCATCGTAGGCGGTGATGAAGACGATTTCGCAGCCCACCCAAGCGTCGGTGCATTCGTCGTCGGTGGGCAACTGCGCAATGGCGCGCGCGGCCTCGACGCCCGTCATGCCGGGCATGCGGATGTCGAGGAACACCAGATCGGGATGCAGCGTCTCGGTGAGCTGCAGCGCCTCGGCACCGTTCTTCGCCTCGGCAATGATCTCCAGCTCCGGCCAGACTTCGCCAAGCCGGGCGCGCAATTGCTCGCGCATCAGGCGCTCGTCGTCGGCGATCACGCAACGCACCGGCGTATTCATCGTGGCATCGTAGCCGCTTGAGGCGCAACGTCTTCGCGCGGTCGTGCCATCGCGGCATACGGAATCGTCAGCGTCACGACCGTGCCCCGCGGCGCGTTCACCGCGATGTCCAGGCGCCCGGCGGGGCCGTAGAGCAATTCGAGTCGCTCGCGGATGTTCGTCAAGCCCAGGCCGGTGCCACTCGTCGTACGATTGTTCTGATCGAAGCCGACGCCGGTGTCGGCGACCGAAACACACAGCATGCCGTCGTGGATTTCCGCGCGCACTTGCAAGGTTGCCGGCTCGCTGCTCGGCTCCAGGCCGTGCTTGATGGCGTTCTCCACGACCGACTGCAACATCATCGGCGGGAACGCGGCCGAGCGCAGGCCCGCGGGAACGTCGATCTTCACGCTCAGGCGCTCTTCCATGCGCACTTTCAGAATCTCCAGGTAGGCGGTGATCAGGTCTGCCTCGCGGCCGAGCGTTGTCGTGTTTTCGCGCATCTTGTGCAGCGTCGCGCGCAGGTAGGTGATCAGGTTCTTCTGCATCACCGAGGCGCGCGGCGGGTCGGTCTCGATCAAGTGGTCGATCGACGCCAGCGTATTGAACAGGAAGTGCGGCTCAACCTGGGCTTGCAACGCCGCCATTCGTGCCTCCGCCACTTGGCGTTTCAGCGATTCCGACTCCGCTGTTTCGGTGGCCTGCGCCGCTTTCACCTCGGCCTGGATGCGGCCCTTGTAAGTGATCTTGACCATGATCGAGGCGACGATCCACAGCATCGCCAGATTCGGCAGGAAGTCCCCCAGCCGAACCTTGTGCACGCGCGGGCGCTTCACCGCCACGTTGCCCGTTTCAGCGTGCGCCTCGGCATCGGCGCGCGCCGCTTCAGCCGCATCTTGCGCTTCTTGCCGGGCTTCTTCGATCGCGGCGTCGATTTCGCGGCGCGCTTCGTCGATCGCCTGTTGCACCGCGTCGGCGGCGGGCCCGGGCGGCAACTTGATCTGAATGGAAGCCAGCACCGCCGACGCGGCTGACGCCGCTTCCTGCACGCGCTGCGCGGCTGCGGATGCCGCCGATGCCGCCGATGCGGCAGCCTCAGGCGCCTGCACGCCCGCCGTCTTGGCGCGGCCCTGGGTGATGCGCACGCCGTCCCGGCCGATGCTGATGTCGACGTCGACATCGCCACCGGTTTTCGATTTCGCGCCTTCGATGCGAATCGCCGGCCCGGCTCCGGCTTTCGGCCCGGGCTTGCTTGGTGCGGGTGACTCCGTGACTGTCTGGCTGATTGTCCAGGTGAACGGTGGCAGCTCGCTAAGGATGGCGCTGACGATCAACAGCAGGATCGCCAGCACGAAAAAGCGCTTCCAACTGATGCCGACGAGCCAGTTCGCGTAAGTGCGAAAGCCCCGCCCGAGCGCGGCCATCAGTGCATTCCAGCGGGGCCGAACGGTGGTGGCGAGGGTGGACATGGTGAAACGGCGCGAGTCGCGGAGGCAATGAGCGCAATGTAATGTTTCGACGTGCGCGCGGGCGTCGCGTTGCGACGCTCTGCGCCCCCGCAGGCACAGCCTGCGCGAACGAGCGATGAATCGGCCCGCGCCGCGCCGCCGCCCATCCGGGGGCCGCCCGGTTCAGCGCTGAATGTGTCGGGACGCCCGCGAACTCAATGCATTCGGAAAATACAGCGCCGTGAGGCTCGCGGTGTGCACTGGCACAAAGCCCTCGCGCTGCGGGCTGTCGCCTTCGAAACGTCGCCAGTCGCGCAGCCAGAACACTTCGTCGCACACTTCGAGCAGGCCCATCGTCTCGCGGTCGCCGACCAGGATGCCTTGCACGCGCAGGCCCCATTTCGCGCGCGCTTCGTCAAGCTGGGCCAGCGTCGCCCCGGTGCAGCCGAACTCGCCGTCGCTGACGATCAGCAGGTCGGCGCTGCTCCAGGCCTGGGTGTGC
Organism: Burkholderiales bacterium; assembly: GCA_031419715.1. GTDB lineage: Bacteria > Pseudomonadota > Gammaproteobacteria > Burkholderiales > Burkholderiaceae_C > JAEMQF01. The sequence continues at coordinate 8,353 of JANOLJ010000174.1, forward strand.
ACGAGTTCGATGGCGCGCTCGATCGGTGTCTGCACGTCGGTGCCGCCGTCAAAGCCCTGGCCCATCAGTTCGAACAAGGCGTTCAGGCCGTCGCGGCCGTCCTGCGCGGCGCGGCCCGCCGTCAGATCGCGTTCGACCACCTCGCCCAGTGCGCCGAAGGCGATCAACTTGCAGCCGCGCCGTTCGCGGTGCGCCGTGCGCAGCGCCTCAAGCACCGCGGCTTTCGCAATGTTCTCCGGCGCACCGCGCATCGAGCCGGAGGTGTCGACGCACAGGATCATCGGGCCGCGCTCAAGCGCTTTTGGGGCGGTCTGCGCGGCGCGTGGCGACACCGCCTCCGGGTCGGGCACGCGCTCCTGCAGCACCGCTTCGCTCTCATACGTCAGCAGGCGGCTTTCCGCCAGGCGCGCCCGCCACAGCTTGCGCAACACCGGGTGGCGGATCTGCGCCGCCTCGCTGCCGAGCAATCGCTCGATGCGGTCGGAGTGGCGTATGCCCTTGAGTTCGCCGGGCGCATCGGGCAGGTGCGTCTCGCGCAGGCGCTGCGGGGCTTGCATGCGTTGCGGCGCCACCTGCAAGCTCGCTGAGGGCGCGCGGCTCGGGTGGTGCTCGGTTCGGCCGAGGCGCCGAATCAGCTCCGCCAAGGGTTGCAAATCTGCGAGCAACGCCGAGATGCGCTGCGCCTCGCGCCACTCGCGCGAGCGCAACATGCCACGCAACTCGTCGCGGCTGAGCCAGGCCAGATCGCCAGGGTTCTGCAACAGCGCGAGCATCTGCTCCCAGTCGCCTTGCTGCTCCGACCACTCGGCGCGAAACGCCAATACCGCCGCGTCGATCGCGTTATCACGGCGCATCGCGGGTTGTCGGTCGACGATGGCGTCGAGGTGCCACAACAAGGTGCGCAGCACTTGCAGCGCGAGCGACGGCGCCGCGCCGCACAGTTCAGGCAAAGCGAGCTCGCCGATGGCTCGGCGCATCGCGGCCAGCGCGACGGCGTCGCCGAAGTCGCAGTCCTGCCCCGGCAGGCCGCCCGCGCGCAGCGCTTCCAGCCAGGCGCGCAGATCCGCCAGCCGTGGCGCTGTGTTGCCGACCGAACACACCAGGCCGCCCAACCAAAGCTCGCGCGGCAGCGGCTCCAAGCGGTCGTAGGGCGCGTCGAGGTCAAGCATGGGGTTGGCAATCGGCCCGGGCTTGCGCGCGCCAGTCGGTTCAATGCGCAGGGCCGGGCTCACGCAGATACGGCAATCGGCTCAGGCGCTTCGGTGGAACCTTGCGCATTGAGCGGCAGCGCGGCGAAGCCGCTGCGTGCCGCGTCAAGGCGGGTGAGCAGGGCGCCGAGCCGTGCCAGCGTGGTGTTCAGGCCCGCGTTGAGTTCGTCGGCCAACTCGGGCGGCAACCAGAGCCGCGCCGCCAGGGCCTGGCGCAGTTGTCGCGCATGAACGAGCAGGCGCTCGTGCTGTTCGCGCGTCGGCGCCGCGATCGCGTCGACCTGGGCGACACGCGCCACCACATGCACGCTGCTGTAGCGCCTGCGCAGGTGGGCTTCGAGCTGGGCCGACATCAGGCGCGCCATGTCGGTGTCTTGCGCGCCGCCGATGGAGCGCGCCAGGGCGAGCTTGCCGGCGCTGCCCTCGCTGCCTTCCTCCTCGGCGCGGCTCTCGATGTCGAGTTGTTTCTCAAACGCCTCGACAGCGCGCGCGAGCCACGGCGCTTCCTGAGGTGCGGCCTGCGCGATGCGCTCGATGAACCACTGCCGCAACGGCGCCACCTGCGCCGGCTGCGGCGCCAGCGCGTAGGGCATCAGCCACAGGTCGAGCGCGTCGAGGCGGTCCCGGCCCTCGGTGTAGGCCGCCGTGCGCAGCAGGCCGAGCAGTTGGCGCCAACGCCGATCCGACACAGCGAGCTCGGCGCCGCGCAGGTGTTCGCGCAAGGCATGCAGGTGGGTCATCACGTCAGCGGGTAGCGCCACGGTATCGCGCTTTGCGATCCATTCGCGCAGCTCGTGGCGTGTCACGCTGTGCGTGGCGGATTGCAACGCCGGCCCGAGTTGCAGCAACGCGGCAAACGCGGCGTCGCTCACCGGGCCGACTGGAATGCGCACCAGGAAGCGGTCGTAGAACGCCATCAAGGCTTCTTCGAGCGGTACTTCATTGCTCGCGCCGATCACACTGATCAGGGGTGTTTGCGTGCGCCCGGCGCCGTTGTCGAATTCGCGCTCGTTGAGCAACGTGAGCAAGGCGTTGAGGATTGCCGAATTCGCCTTGAAGACTTCGTCGAGAAAGGCGATGCTCGCGGTGGGCAGGTAACCGTCGGTCAGGCGTTCGTAGCGGTCGTCTTCCAGCGCTTTCAGCGACAGCGGCCCGAACAGTTCTTCGGGTGTCGAAAAACGCGTCAGCAGGCGCTCGAAATAGCGCGCGTCATCAAAGGCCTTGTGCAGTCGGCGCGCCAGTTCGCTCTTCGCCGTGCCGGGCGGGCCGATGAGCAGCACATGCTCGCCGGCCAGCGCCGCCAGCAGCACCAGGCGCACGGCAGCGCCGCGCTCCAGCAGCCCGGACTCGAGCGTGGTGATCAACGAGCGCAGGCGTTGCGGATCAGGCGGCGCAGTCATGGGTTCGGGCATGCCGCGAATTGTCGCGTCTCACGCACAGGGTGGCGCCCAGGTGCCTGCGTCGGAAAAAGTTCAGGCCACGTCATGCACGACCCCGTCGCGAACCGACAGCGCACCGCGTTCGACCAGCTCGCCCACCAGCGTTTCGCACCACTGCTGGAGCGTGCGGCCGGCGCCGGCCTCCTGGTCCTCGAAGACGCGGTTGAACATCGGCCGGGCGCAGGCCCAGGCCTTGAGCTCGGCCCAGCTTCGTTGTCGTTCCTCCATCAGGTGGTACTTGATCAGCACTTTGGTGGCGTGGCGCGCGTGGTGGCGCGGATTCGCGCGCTGCTTGGCGAGCAGCGCGCGCGCGCGCTTTAGGGCGCCAGCGCAATCCGCAAACGGTGCACCGTGACCCGGAATCACGCAGCGCACCGGCAGCGTTGCCATCAGGTCGAGCACGCGCTGCACATCGTCAAATCCCGGTTCGCCCGCCAGCTCGGGAAACACGATGCCATAGCCGTTTTCCCACAGCGCGTCGGCGGAAATCAGCACGCCGTCATGCGCATCGAACAGCATCACGGAATCGGGGTCGTGGCCGGGCGAGGCCAGCACCTCCCAGCGGCGCGCCCCAATCTCCAGCGACTCGCCGGGCGAGATCACTGCCTGTGGCTCAAACCGGTCGCAGCGCTGGCCGATGGCGGCGTAGCCGAGGGCCTGCTCGTCCCAGTGGCGCGCTGCGGCCCACAGGCCCGGCGGAATGAGCACTGCGGCGCCAAACTCGCGCCGCAGCGCGGCGTTGCCGCCGCAATGGTCGGAGTGCAGATGTGTGTTCAGCACGCGCGTCAGGCGCTGCGGGGGGTCGGCCGCGCGCAGGGCTTGGCGGACCAGGGCGACGGTTTGTTCAGCGTGTACGCTGTGGCCGCTGTCCACCAGCGTGGCGTCGCCGCCACTGCCGTGAAGAAAGATATTGTTCGACGACAACCAGCCGCGCTCGAACACGCTCACGCCTTGAAGGCTCGCGGATACAGGTAAAGACATGCGGCCGCACTGTACGGCACCGGCATGGCTGTCGTGCCGCCCGCCTCGCGCAGTGCAACAAGCGCGGGTTACCCCTGGGGTCGAGACGAGTCGGTTTTGTTATGGTCCTTGCCTGATGGAGGCGGGCGATTCCACGTTGTGGGTTTGCGCGCCATATTTGCCGACGCTTCACCCGCCCATGGATAGGCGTCGGCCCAACCGCAGCTGAAGGCTCAGGAGTGATGCAAATGACCGACCAAGTAACGTCAAACGCCGGGGCGTTGCCCGCGCGTCGAAAATTTCTAGGCTCCGCCGCGGCGGGGGCAGCGGGTGTGGCCGCGATGGCTGCGCCGATGATCTCGGTGGCGCAATCGCCCATCGTCCTGAAAATGCAGGGCTCGTGGGGCGCGAAAGACATCTTCAACGAGATGGCTGAGGAGTACGTGAGCCGTGTCAACGAAATGGCCGGTGGGCGCATGCGCATCGACTATCTGGTGGCTGGCGCCGTCGTCAAGCCCTTCGAGGTGATGGACGCGGTGAGCAAGGGCGTGCTCGACGCCGGCCACACCGTGCCGGTGTACTGGTATGGCAAGAGCAAGGTCGCGTCGCTGTTCGGCTCGGGCCCGATCAACGGCTGCGATGCACCGCAAACGCTGGCCTGGATCTACCGTGGCGGCGGTCTGGCGCTGTACAACGAGTTGCTGACCAAGTTGAACTTGAACGTCGTCGGCTACTTCGCGATGCCGATGCCCACGCAACCCCTGGGCTGGTTCAAGAAGCCGATCACCGATGCCAAGGAACTGGTCGGTCTGAAGTACCGCACCGTCGGCCTGGCCGCCGATCTGTTCCAGACGATGGGCGCGAAAGTCACGCAATTGCCGGGCGGCGAAATCATCCCCGCGCTGGAAAAAGGCGTGATCGACGCATTCGAATTCAACAACCCGACCTCCGACATGCGCTTCGGCGCGCAGGACGTGATCAAGAACTACATGATGGGCAGCTTCCATCAGGCGATGGAGTTCTTCGAGATCTCGTTCAACAAGACCAAGTGGAACTCTTTGCCCAAGGACCTTCAGGCCATCCTTCACTATTCCGTCGAAGCCGCCAGCTCGTCGAACTGGTGGACGGCGATGGACAACTATTCGCGCGACCTGCAGGAGCTGAAAGACAAGCACAAGGTCAACGTGCAGCGCACGCCCAAGGCGGTGTTCGTCGAGCAGCTCAAGGCGTGGGACGTGTTGAACAAGAAGCTGTCGGACGAGGATCCCTTCTTCAAGAGGGTCGTCGAATCGCAGCTCGCCTGGGCGAAGCGGGTCGCGTACTACATGTTCCTCAACGAAGCGGATTACGCGCTCGGCTACGAACATGTGTTCAAGACCAAGTTGCCTGTGGTGTAAGCGCGCACCAGGCGCGTGAGCATGGGGCGGGTGGAGAACCCCGCCCCTTTTTCTTTCACTCCCCGGTAAAGACCAACCATGGTGAACCGCCTCATCTATTCCATCGACCAGCTCAGCAAGACCGTGGGCCACGCCTTCGCCTGGTGCATCGTGATCCTGACGCTCGGCACCTGTTGGGAAGTGTTCGTGCGCTATGCGATGAACGACCCCACGAGCTGGGCCTTCGACCTGAGCTACATGATGTACGGCGCGGTGTTCTACATGGCCGGCGCCTACACCTTGTCGCGCGGCGGCCATGTGCGCGCCGACATGTTCTATCGCAAATGGTCCGAGCCGACGCAGGCGAAAGTCGAACTGTTCCTCTACCTCATCTTCTTCTTCCCCGGCATCCTGGCCCTCGTGGTGGCCGGTTCGGCCTACGGCATCGAGTCGATGCGGATACGTGAGGTGAGCGTCAACAGCCCCGCGGGCATGCCGATCTGGCCGCTGAAGATGATGATTTGCGTGGGCGCCCTGATGATCGCGATACAGGGGTTTGCCGAGGTGCTGCGCTGCATCGTGTGCCTGCGCGAGGGCCAGTGGCCGGAGCGCCTGCACGACGTGGAAGAACTCGAAACGCAGATCCTGAAAGAGCACGCCGCCAAGGCCGCCGCCCTGGCCGCACAACAAGGAGCCCGGTCATGAGTGATCCAGGCGTCGCACTGGTGATGCTGGGCATCCTGGTGTTCACAATCTGCATCGGTTTCCCAGTCGCCTTCACGCTGATGGCGCTGGGCGTGGGCTTCGGCTATTACGCCTACTTCCAGGCCGGCCAGGCGTTTTTCGACAGCCGCGTCTTCTACCTGTTGACGCAGAACACATTCACGGTATTGAACAACGACGCGCTCGTATCCATCCCGCTGTTCCTGCTGATGGGCTACCTGGTCGAACGCGCGAACATCCTCGACAACCTGTTCAAGAGCCTGCAGATTGCGCTGAAGGGCGTGCCGGGCTCGCTGGCCGTGGCCACGCTCGCCACCTGCGCGCTATTCGCTACCGCCACCGGCATCGTCGGCGCCGTCGTCACGCTGATGGGCATGCTCGCCTTCCCGCAAATGATCAAGGCCGGCTATGACGTGCGCCTGGCCGCAGGCGTGATCTGCGCCGGCGGGTGCCTCGGCATTCTGATCCCGCCGTCGATCATGCTCATCGTCTACGGCGCAATGGCGGGCTTGTCGGTCGTGAAGCTGTATGCCGCCGCCTTCGTGCCGGGCTTCTTTCTCGCGGGCATGTACATCGTCTATGTGGTCGTGCTCGCGATTCTGAAACCCGAACGCGCGCCGCGCTTGCCGAAGGACCAGGGCAACTATCCCGTCGGCGCCATCATCCTGATGTTGATGAAGTCGTTCTTTCCGCTGTCGATGTTGATCTTGTCGGTGCTGGGTGCCATCATGTTCGGCATCGCCACGCCCACCGAGGCGGCGGCGGTCGGTGCGTTCGGCGCGGCCTTGCTCGCCGCCGGCTACCGGTCACTGACCTGGAAGGCGCTGCGCGAATCGGTGTTCCTCACCGCGCGCACCTCGGCGATGGTGTGCTGGCTGTTCGTCGGCTCGGCGACGTTCGCGTCGATCTTCGCGTATCTGGGCGGCAACCTGATCATCAAGGAGTTCGTGCTCGGCATGAACCTGAACTCGATCACTTTCCTGCTGCTGTCGCAGGCCATCATCTTCGTGCTCGGCTGGCCGCTGGAATGGACCGAGATCATCATCATCTTCATCCCCATCTTCCTGCCGATGCTGCCGCACTTCGGCATCGACCCCATCCTCTTCGGCGTGCTCGTCGCGTTGAACCTGCAAACGGCGTTCCTGTCTCCACCGATGGCGATGTCAGCGTACTACTTGAAGGGGGTCAGTCCGCCCTCGGTATTGCTGACGCAAATCTTCAGCGGCTGCATGCCCTTCGTTTACGTCGTGATCCTGACGATGGCGATCATCTACGTGTTCCCAGGCATTGCGCTGTGGCTGCCCAATGCCCTCTACGGTCGTTGAAGTCAGCGCCGCGGCATGGACGTGAACCGACTCGACACGCTGTCGGCAACTGAGGCTGCGCAGGCCATACAGGCAGGCTCCATCAGCTCGGTGCAGCTGGTCGAGGCCTGCCTGGCGCGCATCCGCGACATGGAGCCCAAGGTTCAAGCGTGGCAGTTTCTCGACGAAGCGCATGCGCTGGCGCAGGCGCGCATGCGCGACGCCGACCGCGCCGAAGGCCGCGCGACCGGCGCGCTGCACGGCGTTCCGGTGGGCATCAAAGACATCATCGACACGGCGGACATGCCCACCGAAGACGGCACGGTGCTGCACGCCGGGCGCACTCCGGATCGCGACGCGACGGTGGTGGCAATGCTGCGCGCGGCCGGCGCGGTGATCATGGGCAAGACGGTGACCACGGAGTGCGCGACGCTTTCGCCCGGCAAGACGCGCAATCCCCACAATCTTGAACGCACGCCCGGCGGCTCGTCGTCCGGCTCGGCGGCGGCGGTCGCGTCGGGCATGGTGCCCTTGGCGATCGGCACGCAGACGAACGGCTCCGTGATCCGCCCTGCGTCGTTTTGCGGTGTCTATGGGTTCAAGCCGACGCACGGCCTGGTGCCGCGCCACGGCATCCTGAAACTCTCGCGCACGCTCGACACGGTGGGCGTGTTCGCGCGCACTTTGGAAGACATCGCGCTGATCGCTGAGCAGATCATCGGCTACGACGAGCGCGACCCGGACACCCGCCCACGCGCCAAGCCGGCGTTGCAGCGCACCCTCAACGAGGAGCCACCGTTCGCGCCACGCCTGGCGTTCATCAAGACGCCGATGTGGAGCCGCGCCGAGGCGTCCACCGGTGAGGCCTTCACCGAGTTGACGCAGTCGCTCGGTGCGCAATGCGAAGCGCGCGAACTGCCGACGGCGCTGAACGATGCCTGGGACTGGATGCGCACCATCCAGGAAGCCGAAATGGCGCCCTACCTCGATCTTGAATGGGAACGCGGCCGGGAGTCTTTATCGACGCCATTGCGCGAGCAGCTCGCGCGCGGGCGCGCCATCCTCGCGCTCGACCATCAGAAAGCCGTGGCGCGCATCGCCCCGATGATCGCGGGTTTCGACGAGTTGTTCGAGAACTTCGACGCCATCGTCACGCCCTCCGCGCCCGGCGAGGCACCGCCGGCCGCGACCACGGGCGACCCGGTGTTCTGCTCGCTGTGGTCGATGTGCGGCATGCCGGCGCTGAACCTGCCCTTGATGTCGGGCCCGGCCGGGCTGCCGCTGGGCGTGCAGCTCGTCGGCAGGCGCGAGGGCGATGCCCGGCTGCTGCGCACCGCGCGCTGGCTTGCGCGCCATGTTCAACACGGGTGAGCCCCAGACACTCAGCCCTTCAGGAGTTCAAACATGCCGGTCAAACTGTTTTCCGCGGTGGTTGCCATCGCGCTGATGCTGAGTTTCCTCGGCGCCATCGTGTTCAAGCTCAAGGAAGTCGCGCTCGGTGTCGTCGCACTCATCGGCATCGTGATGATGTTGGTCGACCTGTGGCAGTCTTTGCAGAAGGCCGACGACTGAGCTTCGTTGGATAAGGGGTTTGGGGCGGCATTCGGCCCGTTGCTGGCCTTCGTTGCTCGCTGCGTGCAGAAGTCGAGCAGCGTGGCAGTCGGCCTGGGGTACATTCTCCGGCCCACACTCGCGGGGCACCGGATTGCGCCCAGTTGGGTCGTGCCATCAACACGGTGTTCTCTTGCTCAGGTCGAGGACACCGCGAATGGGACCTGCGCCCGTACCCCAAACCGCCAGCCCCGACACCCGGGCGGCAGGGCACGGCGTGGCATGCCATCGGAGGTTGAAACAGGGCGCCGCCGTCGCCTTGCAGCCACGACGATGGCCGGCCGACATGGCTGACCTCAGCGCGTGAGCAGCGAAATCTCCAGGATCTCTTCGTCGTCGTCGAACTCACCCGTGAGGCGAAATCCGCAGCGCTCGTAAAACCCGATCGGGCTGTGCGGGCCGGGCACGCATGACGTGCGCAGCAGCGATTGCCCGGGCCGCGTGCGTGCGTGTTCGATCACCAGGCGCAGTGCGGCGCGGCCGTGGCCGCGGCCCTGGTGGCGCTCGTCGATCATGAAACGCCACAGGCTCAACCGTGCCGGGCCTATCCAGTCGGGCAGCAGCGTGGGGTCTTCGAGCATCACAAAGCCCACGGCGTTCTCGCCCGCATAGACCGCGCGAGACCAGGCCTCGGGGTGGAAATAGGCTTGGGCGATCGAGATGGCGTTGCTCGCGACATAGGGCTGCTGTAGCCCCGACACGCGCAGGTCGGTGATGGCGCGCACGGTTTGCGCCGTGACTTCCTGAAGCGATACCCGAGGCGCGCGGCCCCGCGAAGGCGTGAGTGAGGGTTCGATGGCGGGCATACGATCGTCCTTGGCGCTGCGGCAGAGAATTGTCAACCACCACGCCGCGGTGACATGCGCGAGAGCAGGCCGTCGCGATCCACCCAGTGATGCTTCAACGCCGCGGCGACGTGGCCGATCACGAGCAGTCCGAGCGCTGTGCCGAACACCTGGTGCAAGACTTTCGTGGCGTCGGCCAGCGCCTGGCCCACCGGCACGAAGTCCGGCAGTGGCAGCGCGCCGAAGAGCACAACGGGATGCCCGGCCGCCGAGCTGTAGGCCCAGCCCGACAGCGGCACGCCGAAGAACAGCGCGTACATCAACCAGTGCACGCCGCGCGCGGCGCGCGCCTGCCAGCGCGGCATCGCCACTTCGGCGGGCGGGCGATGCGTCAGGCGCCACAGCAGGCGCAGTGCCGACAGCGCCAAGATGCACACCCCTGCCGACTTGTGCCAGCCGTAGAGTTGGTCGCGCTGCGGTGTTTCCGGCAGCTCGTGCATGTACAGGCCCAGGCTGAAGGTGGCGACGATCGCCAGCGCGAGCAGCCAGTGCAGGGCAATCGCGGTTCGGGTGTAGCGTGCTGGTGGGTTCATTGTGTTGTCGTCGGCCCGGTTCACACCGCACTGTACCGGCCCGGCGCGGGCGAGAATCAAAGCCTCCGGCGCGCCACCCATCCACCTGAAGTACCGACCATGACCCGACTGCCCCTCGTGAACGCCGACACCCCCGGCGTCGACGCCGAACTCGTGCGCGCCGTGCAACTGCGCCGAGGCGGCGAGTTGCTGAACCTGGACCGCCTGCTGCTGCACAGCACGCCGGTGGCGCGCGGCTGGAATGCCTACATGGGCGCGATCCGCAGCGGCTGCGCTCTCGACGCGGCTGCGCGCGAACTGGCGATCCTGCTCGTCGCGCGGCTGAACCGCGCGCCTTATGAGTTCATGCAGCACGCACCGGTGGCGCGAGCGGCAGGTGTGTCGCAGCCGCAGATCGACGCGATCGATGTCTGGGCCGAATCCGCGCTCTTCGCGCCACGCGAGCGCGCCGTGCTTGCCTACACGCAGGCGATGACGATCGACGTGCAAGTGCCCACGCCGGTCTTCGATGCGCTGCGCCCCTGGTTCAATCATCGCGAAATCGTCGAGCTCACGGCGACGATCGCGGCGTACAACATGGTGTCGCGCTTTCTCGAAGCGCTGGGCATCGAGCCCGAACCGGGCTTGGCGGCGCAGGCCACGCAGGCGGGTCACGCATGAGCTTGCAGGCCTTACTCGGCGTCGATCTGCCCATCGTGCAGGCACCGATGGCGGGCTCGCAAGGCCATGCGCTGGCCGCTGCCGTGAGCAACGCCGGGGCCCTGGGCTCGCTGCCCTGCGCCCTGCTCGGCTTGGCCGCGATGCGCGATGAGCTCAGCGCCTTGACTGTGGCGACCGCGGCGACCGCGGCGACCGCACGGCCGTTCAACGTCAACTTCTTTTGCCACGCCCCACCGACGCCCGATGCGCAACGCGAAGCACAGTGGCGCGATGCGCTCGCGCCGTACTACCGCGAATTCGGCCTGGACCCGCGAACCCTGCTGACGCCGCTGACCCCGACGAGCGCGCCGAGTCGGGCGCCGTTCAGCCTGGAAGCGGCGCAACTCCTCGCGCAATTTCGGCCGCCGATCCTGAGCTTCCATTTCGGCCTGCCGGCGCCTGATCTGCTGGAGCATGTGCGCAGTTGGGGCGCCAAAGTATTGGCCAGCGCGACGACGCTGGAGGAGGCGCGCTGGCTGGAGGCGCGAGGCGTGGACGCCATCATTGCGCAGGGTGTCGAAGCCGGCGGCCACCGCGGCATGTTCCTCAGCGATGACGTGACCACGCAGGTAGGCACGTTCGCGCTGCTGCCCCAAGTGGTGCGTGCCGTGAGCCGGCCGGTGATCGCCGCGGGCGGCATTGCCGACGCCGCCGGTGTGGCCGCGGCGCTCGCGCTCGGTGCCGCGGGCGTGCAGCTCGGCACCGCCTACCTCTTGTGCCCCGAAGCGACGACGAGCGCCGTGCATCGCGCGGCCCTGCAAAGCAAATCGGCGCACCACACCGCGTTGACGAATCTGTTCAGCGGCAGGCCGGCGCGCGGCATCGTGAACCGGCTGATGCGCGAGCTCGGGCCGATCTCCAACCTCGCGCCCGCGTTCCCGTTGGCCAGTGCGGGCATCACGCCGCTGCGCGCGCACGCTGAAGCCAACGGGTCGGGAGATTTTTCGCCGCTCTGGTCAGGCCAGAATGCGAGCGGGTGCAGGGCAATACCCGCCGCCGAGTTGACCCGCCAGTTGGCGGGCGGCTTGCGGTGAGCTTGCGCCGCGCGCCAACGCGCCGTGCGAGCGGCGTCGAGTTCATCAACCGGCCCCGGCGCAGGGCACGAGTCTCGCCGACCGAGCACCATCATCACCGCCACTCTTGTTCAGAGGAATTCCCATGCCGTACTTGATGAGGCTCGGTCGCATGGCTCGCGGTGCGATCTGTTCATTCATGGCGGCGTTGCTGTGCATCGCGGCGATCGCGCCGACCTCCGCGTTCGCGCAGGACTCGGCTGGCCTGGCGAAGTGGCTGGGCGCGGCGCACCGCAGCGCGAGCAACGTCGCGCGCGACGGGTTTCGGCACCCGATCGAATCGCTCACGTTCTTCGGCCTGCGTGACGACAGCGGCGTCGTCGAGATCCTGCCGGGCAGCGGCGGCAAGCACGAGATCGCACCGCCCGGCAGCGCCGACTTCGTGCTGACGTTTCGCAACCTGCACAACTGGATCGAGCGCGGAGAAGTCGAAGGCGCGCTCGCGGCGTTTCACAAGACCCTCAAGCCGGGCGGCATCCTCGGCGTGGTCGATCACCGCGGGCGCACCGACGCTTCGCAAGAAGCGCAGATGAAATCGGGCTATGTGCGCGAAGACTACGCGATCGCGATCATCGAAAAAGCCGGCTTCACGCTGGCCGGTGCGTCCGAGGTCAACGCGAACCCGAAAGACACCAAAGACCATCCCGAAGGCATCTGGACCCTGCCGCCCATCTATCGAATGAAAGACCAGGATCGCGCGAAGTACCAGGCGATCGGCGAAAGCGATCGCTTCACGCTCAGGTTCGTCAAGCGGTAGCCAGCGCACCGAGGGGCCCGAGCGCGGGCTCAAGCTATCCCAGCGGGGGTGGTGATTCGTGAGCGCCGATGACAGGGCCAGCCTGTGAGCGACGACTTGCGACGGGCTCGCTCAGTGGGGCAATTGCGGCCGAATCGAAGCGGACGCGACGCGGAGAAGCTTGACGCGTGTAGAGGCACAATCAGACCGTCCCTCACGCAGGCGGATCACTCTGTAGGTTCTCACCTTGGCCAGCTCGGAACAACTCAAGGCGCTCATCAAGTCGCACATCAGTCGCGACGACGGCCAGTTCTTTTCCGTCGCGATGCAAGTGGCTGCGCACGAAGCAAAGCTGGGCCATGGAAAGCTCGCGGTAGAACTGCGCGACATGATCGATGCTGCCAAGACGCGCCTGGGTCAAGATTCCTCGGGCAAGCTGGTGCCCATCGCGGGAGCGCTGAGCAGCCTAGCCAAGCCGCGCGGTGAGCTTGCCAATCTGCTAACGGTGACCTACCCGGCCAGCCGGCTGAGTGACATGGTTCTCGACGATCTGGCGGCCAGCCAACTCGCGCGCATCATCAAGGAGCAGCGCCTGCTGGCCCGAATCAGGGAGCATGGGCTCTCGCCGCGCCGGAAGCTATTGCTGGTCGGCCCGCCTGGAACTGGAAAGACGATGACGGCTTCCGCGTTGGCGGGTGAGTTGGGCATCCCGCTCTTCCTGGTGCGCCTCGATTCGTTGATCACGAAGTTCATGGGCGAGACAGCGTCCAAGCTGCGGCAGGTCTTCGATGCCATCGCCGACCTTCGGGGTGTCTACTTCTTCGATGAGTTCGATGCCATCGGATCGCAGCGCGGCGCAGCAAACGACGTGGGCGAGATTCGGCGCGTGCTGAATAGCTTCTTGCAGATGATCGAGCATGACCAGTCCAACAGTCTCATCATCGCTGCGACGAACCACCCGGGCGTTCTAGACAACGCCTTGTTCCGGCGCTTTGATGACGTGGTGGAGTACCACTTACCCACACCAGCGCAGGCGGTCGCTTTGATCCGGTCGCGTTTGGGGTCGTTCGCTCCCAAGCCGTTCAAGAAGGACGGGTTGGCCGAGCAAGCGGAGGGCTTGAGCTACGCTGAGATTTGCCGTGCCGTGGACGAGGCCGTCAAGGACGCGATCATGCATGATCAAACCAAAGTGCAACGGGCCGAACTGGGGCGTGCGTTAGAGGCGCGCCGCCTCATCGCCTCGAAGCTGGCCCAGAATAGCAAGCACATGTCAGACCATGCCGGATCAAACCAGCGATAAGCGCCCGCACCTTGTACTGAGCAATACCTCCAAGGCACAGCCGTTCACCGCCCCTCAGGGTCACGGGGATTCGCCTGTAGTGCCCACGCTCAACCGGGCGATGCATGGCGCGGCGCTTCGGGCAGAACTGCTGGCGCTCAGGCCAATTGCCCAGCGGGCCGTCGAATTGCAAAGACAGCAAGGTCTTCAGAACGGCCTCGGTCTACAGATCCAATTCATCGGCGTCCCAAACGTGGCGCTTGCCTTCGAAAGCTTGGGCAACGAACGCAATCGCGACCCCGGCCAACAAATTGAGGTGTTGAGTGTTCGTGATGATGGCAACAGCACCGTTGCCAACGTCTATGTGCCGGATGGCAAGCTCAATCACTTC
>JANOLJ010000175.1:0-6502 GCA_031419715.1 Burkholderiales bacterium
GTGCCATCCGCGCGCAGGATGAACATGTTCGACGGGTCGGCGGATTCGTCCACACCGGCGAGCTTGAGGTAGTCGCCCGCGGTGCGGCCGCCTTTCCACAGGAAGGCATTGCTGTTCACCACGGCGCCAGCCACTGTCACAAAGGCCGGGCGCGTGGGCACGCTGATCCGGTCGCCGTGGTCCAGGGGCACGTCGGGCAGCGCGTCGAGGTTTTTCACCTCGGGAGGCAGCTCAAGGGCGATTCGGCCATTCGGTTCGACCCGTGACAAGCGCGCAAGCTGGGCCTGCGTTGCGGCATTGCTCACTGCGGCGGTGTTGGCCGCAGACACTTCGTCGCGCCGGTTCGCGGCGTCGCGCGCGGTCTGGGTTGCTGACAGCGCTTCGAGCCGGACGATGGCCGCGGCGAGGTTTTCGCGCTGGCGCTGGCGCGTTTCTTCACGGCTGAAATCAAGCCCGTACACGTAGGCATGCGGCGTGAAGCCGCCGACGCGGTCGATCAGGCCCTTCAAGGTCTCGCCCGGACGCAGTTGGTAGACGCCCGGAGAGTACACCTCGCCCTCGACCGTCACCAGGCGCGTCTGGCGTGCGACCGGAACTCGAACGTCTTTCTGGCTGTACACCGTGACGACATCCCCCGACAGAAGCTCCAGGTTGTGCGCCGGGTCGCTGTCGAGAACGGCTTTGCCCAGATTGAATGGAATGACCTGGGTGCTCAGATCGCGATCGATCAGGCGCTCGATGACGGCGTAGTCCCAATTCAGCTCGTCGAACAGTGGTGCTGTGGTTCTCCTCGCGCGCTGCGCCGACGCCCGGCTGGCCGATGTTGGGTCGGTGCCCTGCTCGCCGGTCCGGCGCGTCCTGTCGGGGCTGGATGGAGCGGCCGGCCGGCCCGTGGAGTCGATGCGCTCGCCATCGTCGAACTCCAACACTTTCACGAGCAGGTTTTTGCGTTTGTAGAAATCGGGAGTGACCAGCGCCTCGCGGTCGGGGATGAGGTCGCGGATGCGCATGCCGGGGCGGTGTGCGTAGCGCAAGGGTTGGGCCACATGGCCCTTGAGCGTCACGGCATTCGCGAAACGTGGCGAGATCGGCAGCAGCGTCAGCAGATCGCCATCGCGCAGTGGCTTGAGCATGCCGACGTCGTCGAGCCGGAATTCTTCGACAAAGCGCACGGCCTGAGATTGAGCGCCGTCGACTCTCTCAAGCTGGGCCCGGTTGCGGTCGGCGAGCACGGGTGCGCCACCCGCGTAGCGAAGCAAATCCCGCACCGACTCGGTGGTGCCTTTGAGTTCGTAGATCGCGGCCAAGTCGAGCGCTCCGGTCAAGGCCACGCGCGGCCCGACCGGTTGAAACAGCACCACGTCACCCGCGGCGAGTTGCGTGTCCTTGGACTTGTCGCCGAGCACCAGGAAGTCGTAGAGGTCGATTTCAGTCACGTCCCTGCCGTCGCGTCTCAGTACCACTTTGCGCATCGAGCCGTAGGGCGCCGGCCCGCCCGTGAGGGCGATGGCCGACAGCAACGTCGCCTGCCCCGGCAAGGTGTGCACCCCGGGCCGCAGCGCGGGCCCGACAACGTAGAACCTGACCGCGCGCAGCCGACCGAGCGCGACACTGAGGTTGAAGTTCGTATAGAGCCGGGCGAACTGCGCGCGCAGCAGCCCTTCGATGTCCGACGCCTTGACGCCCATCACGCTGAAGCTGCCGACCTTGGGCAGGTTGAGCATGCCATTGCGGTCGACCGTGGTGCGGTAGTCGACATCGATCGAACCCCAGGCGCGCAGGATCACTTCGTCACCAGGGCCGAGGCTGTAGCTGGCGGGCACCGGAATGCGGTCGGGCGCCACGAACCCATCTGCCGAATCCGCGAAAAAGCTTGCACCGAAGATTGGCAGCAGGCGCCCGGTGGCTGCGTCTACGAACTTCTGGAACTCGCTGGGCTTGAGCGCGATGGCGCTGCTGCGCCGCTGTGCCTCGGTCGGAGTCGATGGCCCTGGCGCTGGCGGACTGGATGTCGCAGGCAAGCCGAAGCTTTGCGGTGCCGCGCCTTCAACGCTTGCGCTATTCGGGCGAGGGTTGTTGCCTGCTGCGTCGCGATTGCGTGGGCCAGGCGTCTGCGTGTAGCCTGGAACGTTGAAGGTGCCACCCGACATCGGTTCGTCGGCAGACTGTGCCCTTGCATTGCCACCCAGCCAGAGCGCCGCGAGCAAAGCAAGCGGAGCAAGCGACGTAAAACGAAGAAATGTCATGCGGGGCGCGGCCGGGAAACGGTGAATGTGGAATCGTGGTGGACAGGACGGGCGGCGCCTGAACCCACAGGCTCCTGCGGCACAGATCAGGTGACCAGCCAGGAATCCGACCAGGGCGCGATATTAGCGGATGGCCTGTTGGCACCGCCTACTGACAACCCATGAAAAAACGCCCACGACCGCTGAATGCGGCCATGGGCGCTGCGAGCACGGCAACGGCGCGTCGGGCACTTGGAGCCCGCGACGCGCTTCCGCCTACTCCTTGCGATAGTCGTCGTGACAGGCCTTGCAGGCCTTCCCGGTTTCACCGGCTGCAGCCTTGATCGTGTCGATGTTGCCGGTCTTGGCGGCTGCATTGAACTTGACGATCTCCTCTTGCATCTTCTCGGCCAGGCGCTTCACTTTGTCGCCGTCGGTCCAGATTTCGGGCTTCGCGCGGGTCTCACCCTTGTCGGTGCCGGGGCCGAAAGCAACGAACGGGAGTTTCGACATCGACGTGGCGATCTCGGCGCTGTCGGCGGCCACCTTGGCATCAAACGGAATTCGGCCGTTGGCCATGGCCGCAACGCGACCGAAGTGCGTTCCCATCACGGTGAACACGGCCTTGCGATACTTGATGGCATCTTCAGGCTTGGCGAACTGCGCTGCCGCGGGCAGGGCGGTTGCCAAGGCCAGCACGGCGGCGGCCAGCGACATCGTGGTACGGAACATCTTTCTCATCGGGTCTCTCCTAGGGTTGGTCGGGCTGCGGGTTGGGGCCGATGCGAGGCCGAATCACGATTGACTCGACGTTCAAATGCAAAGGCACGGGCAGTGTACGAAACGGTGCGGCCATCTATTCCGCGCAACGCCTTGAACTGCGGGAAAACCACAGGTCGGCGCAAGGGCGGCCGCGTCATCTTGCGGTAATCTGTGCGCCGAGAACGCAGCCGAAGCAGGGACGACATGACAGACACCATGCGCAAGATTCGCATCTGGGATCTCCCGACGCGCGTCTTCCATTGGGCGCTCGCCGCGTGTGTGATCGGCTCGGTGGTCAGCGCCAAGATCGGCGGCAATGCGATGGAGTGGCACTTTCGCTTCGGCTACCTGATCCTGACCTTGCTTGCCTTCCGATTTTTCTGGGGCCTGGTGGGCGGGCACTGGTCGCGCTTCGCCAGTTTCATCTACTCGCCCGCGACCCTGCTGCGCTACCTGCGTGGCCGCACGCGACCCGAAGAACATCTCGACGTCGGCCACAGCCCCCTGGGGGCGGGCTCGGTGTTCGCCCTGCTCGCCATCCTGGCGATTCAAGTCGGCACGGGCCTCATTGCTGACGACGAGATCGCCAATGCGGGGCCCTTGGTCAGGTTTGTTTCGTCGGCCACGAGCAGCCTGGCCAGCGGCTGGCACAAGAACTACGGACAGTGGCTGATCATCGGCCTGGTGGCGTTGCACCTCGCGGCCATCGCGTTCTACCGGTTCCGGCGAGGCCGCGACCTGGTGCGCCCCATGCTGACCGGCGACAAGACGCTCGCTGGCAAGGTTCCGGCCTCGGCGGATGGAGCCGGTCACCGCGGCATCGCGCTGATGTTGATCGCCCTTTGCGCCGCCGTGGTCGGGTGGATGGTGAGCCTGGGCGGGTAGACTGCGCTGCCACCCGCCGCCCCGCCGCCCAGGCATGCCAGTCCCAGACATCGAACTGAAGTATCCGGACACGCCGGAGCTGATCGATGCGGCGCGCGAGTTGTTCCGCGAATACGCCCGCAGCCTCGAGGTCGACCTGTGCTTCCAGAATTTCGACGCCGAATTGGCGGCGCTGCCGGGCGAGTATGCGGCGCCCGGCGGGCACTTGCTGCTCGCCTTTGTTGACACCGCGCTGGCCGGCTGCGGGGCGTTTCGTGCGGCCGCCGAGGCCGACTATGCGAACGCCTGCGAAATGAAGCGGCTCTACGTGCGGCCGGCGTTTCGCCGTTTCGGCTTGGGGCGCTTGCTTGCGCAACGCTTGATGGATGAGGCCCGGCGCAGCGGATACTCGGTGATGCTGCTCGATACGCTGGACGACATGGAAGCCGCGCGGGGCCTGTACGGAACGCTCGGCTTCGAGGAGATCGCGCCTTACTACTTCAACCCCATTGCTGGCGCACATTACTTGAAGGCGGACCTGTCTTGAACGTGGATTACTTGAACGCGGGCTGCTTGAACGTGGACCAGCGATGAGCAGTCCCTTCACGCAAATGCTGCGCGCCAGCGGTGGCCATCCGCCGGTCGGCACCTGGCTCGTCTCGGCAAGCAGCCTCGTCGCCGAGGCCGTGGGCTGCGCCGGGTTTGACTGGGCCGTCATCGACATGGAGCATGGCCCGAGCGAAGTGATAGACGTGATGCACATGCTGCAGGCACTGGGTGGAACCAAGACACTTGCGATCGTGCGTGTGCCGAGCAACGATGCGGTGGTCGTGAAGCGAGTCCTGGATGCCGGCGCGGGCACGGTGATGTTTCCGTTCGTGCAAAGCGCTGAGGCCGCGCGCCATGCCGTGGCCGCGACGCGCTTCGCGCCGGACGGCGTGCGTGGCGTCGCCAGCATGAGCCGCGCGTCGCGTTTCGGCACCGCGCCGAACTACTTCCGCACGGCGAACCACGATGTCGCGGTGATTGTCGAAGTCGAGTCGGTGCAGGCGATCGAACAACTCGACGCCATGGCCCAGGTGGACGGCGTCGACG
The DNA here is from genome assembly GCA_031419715.1 of Burkholderiales bacterium. GTDB lineage: Bacteria > Pseudomonadota > Gammaproteobacteria > Burkholderiales > Burkholderiaceae_C > JAEMQF01. Next base: position 4,947 of record JANOLJ010000175.1, read on the forward strand.
CGTTTTTTCTCGGCATGTCCGATTTGTCAGCGGCGCTCGGCCAGGCCGGGCGCACGAACCACCCTGCGGTGGTGGAACAGATGACGCGTGCCGTGCAGCGCTGCAAAGCCCTGGGCAAGCCGATCGGCACTGCTGCCGCGACACCGCAAGTGGCGGCGCAGTACCGTGCGGCGGGGTTCGACTTCATCGCCGTGGCCTCCGACCTCGGTCTGATGATGAGCGGCGCGCAAGGCGTGCTCGCGGCACTGCGCACCGCTGCCGACGACCACGTGCATACTTTGGCGAGCGGCACTCGAACCGCAACGCCATGAAACACATGAAGGGATCCAATGACACAACACAGTGAAGCGGTGTTCGAGTTGCATGCCGGCGCATTGCGCCTGGCGCTTCGCCCGGACTTGGGCGGCTGCATCGCCGGCTTGTGGCACCGTGACGTGGCCGTGTTGCGTTGTGGCGACCCGGCGCATCTGAGTTCGGCCAGGCTCGCGGCGTGTTATCCGCTCGTGCCGTACTCGAACCGCCTGGCGTACCGGCGCTTTCGCTGGAAGGGCCATGACTACACGACAGCACCCAATTTCGACGCGAGCCCGCACTCCGTGCATGGTGTGGGCTGGTTGCGCGCCTGGAGCATCGTGGCGTCAAGCGCGGTAGACGTCGGGTTGCGCTATCGCCACGAGGCCGATGCGCATTGGCCTTTCGAATTTGAAGTCAGCCAGCATTTCACGCTCGCCCCGAGCAGCCTGCGCGTGCAGCTGCAGTTCACGAATCTGGCCGACATCGCGCAGCCGGTCGGGCTGGGTTGGCACCCCTACTTTCCGAAACGTGCGCGCAGCCGGCTGCACGTGGAGTTGTCGCACCGATGGGACAGCGACGCGGCAGAGCTCCCGGTGCGCAAGGTGGCGCAGCCCGGCATCGACAGCGACATCGCACACCTCGACTTCGACAATTGCTTCGAAGGCTGGCGCGGCCCGGCGCACATCCGCGACGAAAAAATGTCGCTGCACTTGACGTCGTCGATGCAGCGACTTGTCGTCTACACGCCACGCGAGAAAGACTATTTTTGCGTCGAGCCGGTGAGCCACGTCAGCAATGCGATTCACATGGCCGACCCGATGGCGCAGGGCTTGGAGAGCGTGGCTCCGGGTGAAACGCTGCAGGCCTGGATGCAACTCGACATGGCCATGGTCTGAATCGCGGCCCGAATCGCGGCTCTAGATCGCGCGGGTTTCCACGTATAATTTTTGGCTGTACTGAAATAAATTGTGTTCCGTGCCATGCCCGACCGCAACGCCGATCGCGTGGCACGAAACGGATTCGAAGACGAGGAAGACGATAGACCCGTGAGGGCCCTGACGCGCCAAGAGGCGAGGGTTCTGCGGGCAAAAAATCCAGGGGTGTCGCCATGGCGCGTGGTTGCCACGCAGGCTGCGGCGGGTGCGGCGGTGGCGCTGTTGGCGTGGTGGCTCAGCGGCACCGTCGAGGTGGTGTGGTCGGCGCTGTATGGCACGGCCACGGCGGTGATACCGGGTGCCCTGATGGCGCGCGGCATGACGCGC
>JANOLJ010000176.1:0-5827 GCA_031419715.1 Burkholderiales bacterium
GACAAGCACAGCAACACGTTGAGCCTGATTGACGTTCGTGAGGAGATCAATTCGCCAGGCTTCCCGCTTGTGATTCCACAGCTATTCGTTGTGTGGGTGAAAAGTCAAACGAAGGGCGACGAAGAAAAGTTCGATGCTCTACTGAGCATTCGCCACAACAAGCAGGAGATAGCGAGCTTCCCGCTGGCGGTTAGTTTTGCCACTTCAAAGATTCACAGATCGATTGTCGGCCTCAACGCAATGGTTATTCCCGGCCCCGGCGCACTGGAATTCAAAGTGAGCGTTAGCAGCAAGAAGGTGGCCAGCTACTCAATCCCAATCAATGCAGTGCCCCCGGCACAAGCCTAGCCATACTCAAGGCACTGCCTGTTTGATAGGCCCCAGAAGGACGGGGTCCCAGGGAGAGTTCTCCTGTTGCCCTGCCGTGGAAGAAAGTCCATCGAGACGACGACCTGGGGGCAATTTTGGGGGCAACAGCAAGACGGTTGCCGAGGGCGATGCCGCCGTTTTCATAGGTAAGGTGCCGAACTCATTCGATTCCCGCCGGGGGCCAGCCCCTCAGCCGCCGGATCTATTGCGTCGCTGTGTCAGTTTCGAGATTGCTGCTGAAAAAGCGGTTCCGGCCGCGTTGTTTGGCGACGTAAAGCGCCGCGTCCGCGCGTGCCGTAACTTCCTCGGGCTTGGTGCTCGCATCGAAGCCGGCCTCGAGCGTCAAAATGCCGCCGCTGACCGTGACGTGTGGCGCTGATGCGGAACCCGGGTGCGGTATGGCCGCGCTTTGGAAGGCCTTCACGATGGCTCTGCCGAAAGTGAAAGCGCCTGACTTGGGTGTCCCCGGCAGGATGAGCGTGAATTCTTCTCCGCCATAGCGTGCCGCGGCGTCGCGCGGGCGCCGGCATGTGCCGCGCAGCAGCGCCGCCACTTTTTGCAGGCAGGCGTCGCCCTCGACGTGACCGAGCTTGTCGTTGTACAGCTTAAAGTGGTCGACGTCACACAGAATCAGCGTCATTGGCGAGTTCTCGCGCCGCGCCGCTTCCATTTCGACGCGCAGCTTTTCGTCGAAGGCTCGGCGATTCAACAAGCCCGTCAGCGCATCCACATGGGACAAAGTGCGCAGGGCGTCATTGGCCTTGCCAAGTTCTTCGGTGATCGACAGCAGGCGGCGCCGCATGCCCTGGAGGCGCTGCATGGCGTGCAGTTTGGCGCGCAGCACGACGGGGCGCAGTGGCTTGATCAGGTAGTCGTCACCGCCCGCCTCGATGCCCTTCCACAGGGCCTCGTCGTCGCCGCGGCCGGACAGAAAAACAATGGGCGTCCAGCCATCGGGCTCGTCCAGTCGCATCTGGCGCGCCACGGCGTAGCCGTCGTACTGGGGCATCTCGACGTCGAGCAATACAAGGTCGGGGCGCTGACGGCGAAACATGTCCATCGCCTGGCCCGCGTTGTCGGCTTCGAGCACGAGGTATCCGGCGGCGGTCAACTCGGCGGCCGCCACCATGCGCACCGATCGTTGATCGTCGACGATGAGCACGGTCAACTGGCTGCTGCCAGGGATCGGAGTCTCCATATTTTTTCGGTGGTTGTCGGGTGAACTCTTGGAATGTATCGGCACTCGTGGGCGAGACTTGAGGCCGATGGCAGCGCCCTTCAGCGGCGCATCGCCCGCGACAGCAGCAACACCGGCACCAGGCCGACGAGCACGATGGCCAGCGAGGGCAATGCGGCCTCGCCCAGGCGCTCGTCACGCGCCAACTGGTAGGCAATGACCGCCAAGGTGTCGCTGTTGAACGGGCGCAGCACCAGAGTTGCCGGCAACTCCTTCATGACGTCGACGAACACGAGCAACAGCGCGGCCAGAGTGGCGCGGCGCAGCAGCGGGGCGTGCAACTGAACAAGCAGCCGCCAGCGCGAGACGCCGAGCATGCGCGCCGTTTCATCCACCGAGGCTGGAACGCGCGCATAGCCCGCCTCAAGCGACTGCAGCGCCACCGACGAAAAGCGCACCTGGTAGGCGTAAAGCACGCCGAACAGCGTGCCCGTGACGATTGCACTCGCGCCCGCCTGTGGAAAGCGCTGTTGCAGCCACGCCAGAGGAATCAAGACGCCGACCGCCACCACCGCACCGGGCACCGCATAACCGAGCGACACCGTGCGCACCGCCCAGTTCAAAGGTCGGCTGGGCCGGGTGCGCTGCGCGAAGGCGAGCGCCGCCGCGAGCAATGCCGCCAGCAATGCAGCGACCGACGCGAGCTTCAGGCTGATCGCCGCGGCCTGGGCAAAGCGCGCCAGCGGAAAGACTGCCTGCGCCGAATCCATCTCCTGCAGCAGTAACCGCAGCAATGCGAGCACCGGCAGCACAAAGCCCAGCAGCACCGGTGCCGCACAGGCGGCGACGGCCACTGCGGCGCGGGCGCCCTGCAGGCGCATCGGCCGGGCCTCGTTGCTCGCCACCGCCACGACGCTGGAGTTGGAGAAGCGCATTCGGTGCCGGGCACGGCGCTCCAGCCACAGGAGCAACGCGACGACACCGAGCAGCATCGACGCCAGCTGCGCCGCTGCGTCGGCGTCGTTCATCACCAGCCAGGCCTTGTAGATGCCGGTCGTGAACGTCTCCAGGCCGAAGTAGGAGCCCACACCGTAGTCCGCCAGCGTTTCCATCAGGGCCAGCGCCACGCCCGCGACGATGGCGGGTCGCGCCAGCGGCAAGGCGATCTCGCGGATGCGCCGCGCCGTGCCAGCCCCGAGCAGTCGCGCCGCTTCCATCAAGGGCACGCCGCGCTCGACAAGGGCCGCGCGGGTCAACAGGTACACATAGGGGTACAGACAGAAAATGAACAGGAACGCCGCGCCCCAGAGGCTGCGCACGTCGGGCCACAGGGCACCGGTCGCGCCGGTCACGGCACGCAGGGCGGTTTGCACGGGGCCGCTGAACTGGAGCGCGTCAGTGGTGGCGTAGGCCAGCACATACGCCGGCATCGCCAACGGCAGCAATAAGGCCCATTCGAAGCTGCGGCGCAGAGGAAAGTCGAACAAGGTGACGAGCACCGCCGTGCCGCCGCCGACAGCCGCCACGCCGGCGCCCACCAGCACGGCCAGAAGCGCCGAATTGACGGCATATTGCGGCAGCACGGTGCGCCATTGGTGACGCAACACCTCAAGCCCGGCGGCGTCCAGCGCGAACCATGCGCCCAAGATCGCCAGCACCGGCAGCGCGAGCGCGATCGCAGCAAGGGTCAACAGGCGGGTCATCGTGTCCAGGGACAGCTGGCGAAGTTCTGCGCGATCAAGGAGCGATTTAATGGCGCCGCACCCAAATGCGAACGATTCTGATTTGTAATGGCGTCGCTATCATAGGCGCATGTTTCTGCAGCTCGAACGCGTTGAAGTTCGCTACGGGTCGGGCGCGCCACGCGCTGCCGTCGACGCGGTCTCGCTGGGGTTGAGGCGCGGCGAAGTCGGCGTGCTGATAGGGCCCTCGGGTTGTGGCAAGACCTCGCTGCTGCGCGCCGTGGCCGGCTTGGAACGCCTGCACGCTGGGCGCATCTCGATCGAAACCGATGCGCTGGGCGACGCGGCCGCCGACCTGCACATCGCGCCGGAAGAACGCCAAATCGGCATGGTGTTCCAGGACTACGCCTTGTTCCCGCACCTGAACGTGGCGCAGAACGTCGCGTTCGGCATCGCCCACCTCGGGGCGCAGGCGCGGCGCGCGCGCACCCAGGAAGTGCTGGACCTGGTGGGCCTGGGGCATGCCGGAAAACGCGCGCCGCACGAACTTTCGGGGGGTCAGCAGCAGCGCGTGGCACTGGCGCGGGCTCTGGCGCCACGGCCGCGCCTGTTGCTGCTCGATGAGCCCTTTTCCAGCCTGGACGTTGACTTGCGCGAGCGCCTCGCCCAGGAACTCCGCGCCATTTTGAAGGGCTTGGAGATCACCGCGCTGTTCGTGACCCACGACCAGTTCGAGGCCTTTGCGATCGGCGACTTGATCGGCGTCATGCACAAGGGCGTGCTCGAACAGTGGGATGACGCCTACACCCTGTACCACCGCCCGGCAACACGTTTTGTCGCAAACTTCATCGGCCACGGCGTGTTCACGCCGGCGCAGATCATTGCCACGCCCGGCGGCACGATGGTGCGCACACCGCTGGGCGACTTGAGCGATGTGCTCGAATGTCCGCTGCCCGACGCTTTCGATGGCGGCCTGTGCGACGTGCTGCTGCGCGCCGACGACATCGTGCATGACGACGCCGCCCCGGTCAAAGCACGCATCGAACGCAAGGCCTTTCGCGGCTCCGAGTTTCTTTACACACTGCGCCTGGACAGCGGCGAGCAGGTGATGGCGCATGTGCCCTCTCACCACGACCACCACGTGGGCGAATGGATCGGGATACGCGCGCAGGTCGACCATGTGGTGACCTTCGCGCGCCAGCCGCAGCCTTGAACGGGCAGCGCCGCCTCGCAACCCCGGGTCTCGGGGGCGGCGGACCAAAGGATGCAACGCCGTGCAACTTTCCCGAGGAGAAACCTGTCGAAAACAGGGCGCGGGAATATACTGGCTGCGCAGTTTTTCATACGATTCTTCTGACTGAGCGGGCGAACAAGGGGCATTCGATGGGCATGAAAATCAAGGTGGCGGGATGGATTGCGCTGGGCGCGGTGGCCGGCGCTCTCGCCACCATGCAGTTGCAGGCGATCGCCCGCAGTTCCGTGGCACAGCTTCCGCTCGAGGAATTGCAGCAGCTCGCGGCGGTGTTCGGCATGGTCAAGAGCGACTACGTCGAAGCGGTCGATGAAAAGAAACTGATCACCGACGCCATCTCCGGCATGGTCTCCGGCCTGGACCCGCATTCACAGTATTTCGACAAGAAGACGTTCAAGGAATTTCGCGAAGGCACGACCGGCAAGTTCGTCGGCGTGGGCATCGAGATCGGCATGGAAGACGGGCTGGTCAAGGTGGTCTCGCCGATCGAAGGTTCACCCGCGTTTCGTGCCGGCCTGAAGAGCGGCGACCTGATCACGAAGATTGACGACACCGTCGTCAAGGGCCTGACGATGGACCAGGCGGTCAAGCGCATGCGCGGTGAACCGAATACCAAGGTCGTGCTCACCGTGTTTCGCCGCGCCGAGAGCCGCAGCTTCCCGGTGACGATCGTGCGCGAGGAAATCCGCACCCAGAGCGTTCGCGCCAAGGTCATCGAGCCAGGTTACGCCTGGCTGCGCGTGAGCCAGTTCCAGGACCGCACGGTGGACGACTTCGTGCGCAAGCTCGACGAAATCTACAAGCAGGAACCCAACCTCAAGGGTCTGGTGCTCGACCTGCGCAACGATCCCGGTGGCCTGCTCGAGGCGTCGGTGGCGATCTCCGCAGCGTTCTTGCCGAGCGATGCGGTGGTCGTCTCGACGAACGGCCAGATCGCCGATTCGAAAGCCACCTTCAAGGCAGCGCCGGAGTTCTACGTGCGGCGCGGCGGCGGCGACCCGTTGCGCAAGCTGCCCGAGGCTGTGAAGAAGGTTCCGCTGATCGTGCTCGTCAACGAAGGCTCGGCGTCGGCCAGCGAAATCGTCGCCGGTGCGCTGCAAGACCACAAGCGCGCCACGATCATGGGTGCGCAGACTTTCGGCAAGGGCTCGGTGCAGACGGTGCGTCAGCTCTCGCCGGAAACGGCGCTGAAGATCACGACGGCACGTTACTTCACCCCCAGCGGTGCGTCGATCCAGGCCAAGGGCATCGTGCCCGACGTGATGCTCGACGAAACCTCGGAAGGCAATTTGTTCGCCTCGCTGCGCGTGCGCGAAGCCGACCTGGAAAAACACTTGCAAAGCGGGC
>JANOLJ010000177.1:0-1689 GCA_031419715.1 Burkholderiales bacterium
CGGCATCACCGACAGCGCAACCCACGCCAAACAACGCTTTTCGCACCGCCTGATGGTGCCGCGCAGCGCCGTGCTCGACCCGGCCGCGACGCTGCCCACACCGCACGACCTGCTGTTCTCCACCGCGATCCGCTCCGTCGACCACGCGATCGAAACTTGGTGCTCACCGCAGGCCACACCGGCCACCGAGGCGGCGTCGTTGCAAGGCTTGCGCCTGCTCGCGCGAGCACTGCCGGCGATCGCACGCAACCCGAATGAGTTGGGGCCGCGCATGGACGCGCAGTTCGGCATGTGGCAGGCGTGCACGCCGCTGGCGGCCGGCGTGCAGACCGGCGCCAGCCACGGCATCGGCTACGCGCTCGGCGCGGGCTTCAACGTCGGCCACGGCCACACCTCGTGCGTGATGCTGCCGGCGGTGCTGCGCTGGAACGCCGCGGTGAACGGCGAACGCCAGCGCGCCTTGTCGGAAGCGATGGGCGCACCGGATCGGCCGGCGCATGAGTTGGTGGCCGAGCTGATCGCGCAGCTTGGGCAACCTGGCAACCTGCGCGCCGTGGGAATACGCCGCGAGCAGCTTGATGAGTTGGCGCAGCGCGCGCTGGTGTACCCGCCGGTGCTGGCCAATCCGCGGGCGATCAAGAGCGTGGCCCATGTTCGCGAGATACTGGAGCTTGCTTGGTAGGACAAGTTGCCGCGGTGCCAATCCGCACCCGCGTCAGGGCGCTCAGCGCAATTTGTTTTTGAAGAGGACTCCGATGCATGTGTCGCGCTGCCTGACATCCGCGCTCATCGCACTGGCCGGCATGGGTTGCTCCTCGCAGCAGCTCTATGCCGCTGGCCAGGCGTGGCAACGCCAAGAGTGCAATCGGCTTCAGGAGACGCAGGAGCGGCAGCGCTGCATGCAAAGCACGGCTACTTCGTTCGACGAATACCGGCGCCAGGCTGAGCAGGCCAGGAGTGGTGGTTCGCGGCAGTAGGTGCGGCCTGTGCATTGCGCCGCGCCAGGGAAGCCCGATGCGGCATCGGTGTGGAGGCTCGTGTGGTCGCTGCTGCGATCGGCTCGATGAGACACTACCCTTGGCTGTTAGGAGCCCTGATGCCGACCAACGAATCAAACAACACCGACCTCGCGAGCGCGGAAATCCTCTGGAAATCCGCCGACACGCTGCGCGGCCAAATCGACGCCGCCGAGTACAAGCACGTCGTCCTTGGCCTTCTCTTCCTGAAGTACATCTCCGACTCGTTCGAGGCCCGCCGCGCGGAACTCAAGACCGAACTCAAAGCTGACAAGATCACTGGACCGCAGCTCGAAAGCCTACTGGAAAATCGCGACGAGTACACCGCCGAGCGCGTCTTCTGGGTTCCGCCCGAGTCGCGCTGGGCCAACCTGCAGAACCAGGCCACACGTCCAGAAATCGCCACGCTCATCGACGACGCCATCCTCGCCGTCGAGCGCGACAACTCCAACCTGAAGGGCAAGTTGCCACGCGACTACGCCCGCCGCGGCATCGCACCGGAGAAGTTGAAGGGGCTGATCGACCTGATCGCCGACATCGGCTTTAAGGGCGACCGATCCAAGGCGCGCGACACGCTCGGCCGCGTCTACGAATACTTCCTCGGCAAGTTCGCCCAGGCCGAGGGCAAGCTCGGCGGCGAGTTCTTCACGCCGCGCAGCATCGTGCGCCTGCT
>JANOLJ010000178.1:0-3791 GCA_031419715.1 Burkholderiales bacterium
GCGTTGGCGTTGGCGTTGGCGTTGGCGTTGGCGTTGGCGTTGGCACAGACACTGGCACGGCCACATCAACCTTGTTCCTCGCCGCCGAGCGCCTGCCTGAGTTCGACGCAGTCTGGCCTGGAGCGGCTCGCACGCCGCCGATCGACGCGCCGGCGGAGTTCCGCAAGACCTGGGAGCGCGACGCGGCGCTCGTGGAGATTCTGCGCGACCGCTTGCAAAGCCTCGGCCCGGTGACGGCGCGCGCGCTCGCCGCGCCGCTCGGCTTGGTCGCCGCCGATTCCGACATGGCGCTGCTGAAGCTCGAAGCCGAAGGCACGGTGATGCGCGGCCAGTTCACGCCCGGCGGCACGGAACTCGAATGGTGCGAGCGCCGCCTGCTCGCGCGCATTCACCGCTACACCGTGAACCGGCTGCGCCAGGAGATCGAGCCGGTTGAGCCGCGCGACTTCATGCGCTTCCTGTTCGAGTGGCAGCGCGTCGCACCGAGCGCGCGCGTCGAGGGGCCGGACGCGGTGGCCGGCATCGTGTCGCAAATGGAGGGCTTCGAGGCACCGACCGCGGCGTGGGAAACGGAGATCCTGCCCTCGCGCGTCAACGAATACGACCCCGTGTGGCTGGACGAGCTGAGCCGCGCCGGACGCGTGGTGTGGACGCGCATCGCGGCCTTGAATTCCACGGGAACGCGCGCCGCGAGCCCCGTGCGCGCGACGCCAATCACGCTCGCCTCAAGGCGCAACCTGGGCGTGTGGGCCTCGCTCGCGCAAGACCGCGGCGAGGCGAAGCTGAGTTCGGGCGCGCAGCGCGTGCTCGACGCCATCACCGTGCACGGCGCGTCGTTCTTCGACGAGATTGCGCACGCCTGCGGTCTGCTCGGCACGCAGGTGGAAGACGCCCTGGGTGAGCTCGTGGCACAGGGCCTCGTCAATTGCGACAGCTTCGCCGGACTGCGCGCGCTGCTCGTGCCCTCGCCGCAGCGGCGCGGCGCCGACTCGCGCAAGCGCGTGCGCCGCACCGCCTTGTTCGGCATTGAAGACGCGGGCCGCTGGGCACTGGCGCGGCGTGCGCTGCGCGATGTGCGTGTGCCGGCCGGAACCGGCGGCGCGGCGGCGGGCGACGATGCGCAGGAGATCGAGCATGTCGCGCGCACCCTGCTCAAGCGCTATGGCGTCGTGTGCTGGCGCCTCGTCGCGCGCGAAGCTTCGTGGCTGCCGCCGTGGCGCGAGCTGCTGCGCTGCCTGCGTCGCCTGGAGGCGCGCGGTGAAATCCGCGGCGGCCGCTTCGTCGCGGGCATCTCGGGCGAACAGTTCGCGCTGCCCGAGGCGATTGGGTTGCTGCGCGAAACCCGCCGTCGCTCGCCCGACGGCGCATGGATCAGCCTGTCCGGCGCCGACCCGCTGAACCTGGTGGGGGTGGTGACGCCGGGGCCAAAGCTGCCCGCGCTCACCGGCAACCGCGTGCTGTACCGCGACGGCATCGCGGTGGCGCAACTCGTCGCGGGCGAGGTCAAGTTTCTGGTGGAGCTGCCGCCGGCGGAGCAATGGGCCGCGCAAAACGCCTTGCAGCGGCGCCAGGTTCCGGCGGCGCTGCGCGTGCTCGGGTGAGACCACCCGCGGTGCGCGCCGCCGACGCCTCGCCTGCCTTTTGACTGAATTGTCTAGTTCAGGACAATTGAACCGGTTAGGTATAAATCGGTAGATTTCAACGGCATGGACACCGCCAGCCTGTACCCGAGGCCCGCCCTTGCGCATGCCTACCTCGGCATGCTGCTGGACCGTCCGCAAACCGCCCTCAGCCTGTTCAGGCCGCGCCAGCGGCCTGGGCATCGACTTTGACGCCGCGCCCGCGCCGCCCACCAGCGCCGACGCTGGCCAGCAACTCCAGCACCTGGTCGCCGACGTGTTGCGCCAGCCCGGGGTGAAACGCATCCTGCTGCTGCTCGACGAAGTGCAGGAACTGGCCCGAGCCAAGCAGGGTGAACTCGCGATGAAGGCGGTGCGCGCCGTGGCGAACAAGCACAAGGCCGACGGCCGCGTGCTGCTGCTGATGACGGGCTCGTCGCGCGAGGGCCTCACGCAGCTCTTCGCCGCGCACGGCCAACCGAGTTTCGGCCTGGCCGAGCGCCAGGACTTTCCGGCGCTCGGGCGCGACTACGTGGAACATGTGGTCGCACGCGCGAACGAGGCACGCTCGCGCGCGCACAAGCTCAAGGCGGAGGTTTTCATCGAAGTCTTTGGCCTTTTGGGCCACCGGCCCGCCGACCTGGAGGCCTTTGTCGGCCCTGTGGCCACCTACAACATCACCGACATCGTGGGCGCGGTACCGGCGTTCCTGCGGCAGCGCTACCCGCCGGATTTGCTGGAGCAGCGGTTCAACACGTTCACGCCGCTGCGGCGCATCCTGTTGAGCGCAATCGCGGCGGGTGCGACCGAGCTGACGGGACAGACAACGCTGCAAGCCGTGGCCGAAGAACTCGGCACGTCGGTCGCGCCGGGCGGGATTCGCAAGGCGCTGGTCAGCTTGCCCGCCGACATCCTGTCCAACCCCGAGCGCGGGGTCTACCAAATCGTCGATCCGATGCTCGCGGCTTGGTTGCAGCAGCGCGCACCGGCGTCGTCTCGGTCAGCACGCCCGCCCTCAAAGCCCCGCGGAACATGATCGCCATGCGCGCGCTGAGAGCCCCGGGCCTCGTGCTCGAACCGCAACTCGCGTCCCACGCCGACGCGATGTTCTCGCTGCTCAACGACACCGAGGTCTACACCTACCTCGACGGCGAGCCGCCGAAGTCGGCTGCGGCCTTGCGCGAGTACTTCAAGCTGCTCGAATTGCGCGTGTCCACCGACGGCCGCGAGTTGTGGCTGAACTGGGCGATCCGGCTCGGCACGGGTGAGCTGGCCGGCTTTGTGCAGGCCACTGTCCGCGAGGGCGAACTGGGCTGGGCGGCGTTCGTCGTCGGCCGCGCCTTCTGGGGGCGCGGCATCGGCCACCTCGCCACGCGCGCGATGCTCGACGACCTGACGGCCAACGAAGGCGTGAAGCTGTGGCTCGCGACCGCGGACCGTCGCAATGAGCGTTCGATTCGCCTGCTGTCGCGCCTGGGTTTCACGCTCGCGCCGCCGGCGCTTTGGCGTGCGCATGAGGTTGACGAAGGCGATGTGTTGATGAGTCGGGCCCCCACTGCGCCTGCGCTGTAGGCGGTGATCGATTCGGTCGCCTGATGCGGCTTGGCGTTCCGTCGCACTGGTCAGAGAAATTGGGAATGCCCGCTGTCGGCCTGTTGCTGACTCCCAGCCTGCTGGCGTCGTGGCTGCAGAGCGACGGCGGCGCCCCCGTTCTCCGGCCCACGCTCGTGGGGCACGGGCTATGCCTACGGCGCTCAGCCGCGTCGACACCGTTACGCCCTGGGTAAGTTGAGGACGCCGCGAATGGTGCCTGCGCCCGGGGGCACCACCGCCGCCCTGTTTCAACCCCCGATGGTATGCCACGCCGTGCCATGCCGCCCGGGTGTCGGGGCAGGCGGTTTGGGGTAGGGGCGCAGGTCCCATTCGCGGTGTCCTCGACCTGAGCGAGAGAACATGGTCATTGATGGCGCTACGGCTGTGGGTCGAATCCGGTGCCCCGCGAGCGTGGACCGGAGAACGTACCCCAGGCCGCCTGCCACGCTGCACGACATCTGCACGCAGCGAGCAACGAAGGTCAGCAACGGGCCGAATGCAGACCGCGATTACAACGCACTGGAATGCCAAGGGGTATGAGTCAGCCCGACCTACCGACATTGAGCGGGCTGCGCGCCA
>JANOLJ010000179.1:0-6598 GCA_031419715.1 Burkholderiales bacterium
CGGGCGCAGGACCGATTCGCGGTGTCCTCGACCTGCGCACGAGAACACGGTGTTGATGGCGCCACTGCCGCAGGCCAAATCCGGTGCCCCGCGAGCGTGGGCCGGAGAACGTACCCCAGGCCGCCTGCCACGCTGCTCGACATCTGCACGCAGCGAGCAACGAAAGTCAGCAACGAGCCGAAAGCGAACACTCCCAATTCGACTGCCTCATGCGATTGAACTCCAAAGGGTATGCGACTAAGGGCCGACGCCGATGCGCGTGATCGCGTTGCGCGTCAACACATAGAGCGCGCCATCCAGGCCCACGCGCAGGTCCACGGGTTGGCCGACGAGGTTGGCGAAGGTGTAGGCGGCGTTGCCGTTGGCCATGTCGATGACGCCGATCACTCGGCTGCCAACGTCGCCAAAGAAGTAGCTGCCGCGCAGCTCGATAGGGAACGTTCCGGCCGTCGGGTAGAAAGCGCCACCCGCGATCGCGCTGCCGGTGAAAAAGCCTCGCGGCTCGACGCCGGCTTGTTGCCCGAGGTTGTGCCGGTACGCGAACAGCGGAGAAGCGATTCCGAGCAACGCGGTCGGCCCTTCGCTTGCTGGCCAACCGTAGTTCGCGCCAGCGGCGCCGAGGATGATCTCTTCCCAGGTGCCTTCGCCGACGTCGTTGATGTGGATGCGCCCGGTGACTGGCTGCACGGCGAAGGTGAAGGGGTTGCGCAAGCCATACGCCCAGATCGCCTGCGCCAAGCCGGTGCGCCCGACGAAGAACGGGTTGTCGTTGGGAATCGTGCCATCGTCATTGAAGCGCAGCAGTTTCCCCAGCGGCGTGGCGAGGCTCGGTGCGTTCGCGCTGTTCGCGTTGTCACCGACGCCGACGTAGAGTTTTCCGTCGATGCCGAAGTGCAACGCGCCGCCGTTGTGGTTGGTGGCGATCAGCGTCGGCAAGGCGTCCACGATGAACACTTCGCTGTTTGCTGATGCGATGTTCGGGTTGGAAGGATTGGCCGTGAAACGGCTTACCCGGTTGTGGATTGGCGCCACACCAGTCGTGTAGTACAGGTAAACATACGGATCGGTCGTTGTGAAGTTGGGGTGCAACGCCACGCCGAGCAGGCCGCGCTCCGTTCCGGCGTGGTTCGGATCGACCACGAGGCTGACGAACGGCGTCAGCAGTAACGTGCCGTCCGCCAGCACGACGCGCAGCGTGCCAGCTTGTTCGGCAACGAAGAAGCGCCCATCTGGCGCCTGTGCGAACGCCGTAGCGTTGGTGATGTTGGTCGCCCAAGCGTCGGCCTTGGTGAAACGCTGACCCAGCGCCACATTGCCACCCAACCGCACCGTCGCACTCGACCACGCCGACACATTGCCCGCCACGTCACGCGCCCGCGCCCGCACCACATGCTGGCCCGATGCAAAGTCGACGGTCGGCACGCTCGCCGCGTAGTTCGGGCCAGTCGACGTGCTCACGACACTGCGGCCGTCCACCTGATATTCGACACTCGATACGCCGACGTTGTCGCTCGCCGTGGCACTGAGACTCAGCGTGCCGAGCACGTCGGCAAACGCGGCAGGCGTGATGAGGGTGACGGTTGGCGCCACGGTGTCAGCGCTGCCTGGGTTGCTGTCCCCGCCACACGCCGCCACGAGCGCGGCGCTGAGCAGCCATTGAATCGTTGGGGTGAAGCGCGGCCGGTTCATCGTTTCCCCTGCTCAGTTGCCGCGAGTGGCGGGCCCACAATCACTGTCGGCCATCCTATCGTGACCAGGCGCCCGGTATCGCCGCGCTTTGCGCCTAGACTGAGCCCCGTTTCCAGAACCCACCCGGGCCCGACCCGCAGCCCGACCCGCAGCCCGACAGGCTCCTTGTGTCTGAATCCATCGCCGCAGCCCCGCACCTCGAGATCTGGCCCAAGCGCCTGCCGCGCGAGCTGGTCGTGCCGCGCACCACGCTGTGGTTCAACCTCGAAGTCGCAGCGCGGCGCTACCCCGACAAGCCGGCCTATCTGTTTTTCGGCCAGGCGTTGAGCTTCGCGCAACTGCACGATCAGGCCTCGCAGCTTGCCGGCTGGCTGCAAAGCGCGGGCGTGGCTGCCGGCGACCGGGTGGCGCTGTTCATGCAGAACTGCCCGCAGTTCTCGACGGCGTGTTATGCGGTCTGGCGCGCGAATGCGGTGCTCGTGCCGGTGAACCCGATGAACCGCGCCGAGGAGTTCAAGCACTACATCAGCGATCCCGGCACGCGCGTCGTGATCTGCAGCGCCGACCTCGCGCCCATCGTGCACGCGGCAAATGACGCCTTGCCCGAGGCCGAGCGCGTGCGCCATGTGTTGATCGCACGCTACGCCGACGCCCTGCCCGCGGGCGCTATCGACGCCGGCCAGGCGCCGTCGCCAGCCATCGAGCAATGGTTGCGCGGCGCGCCCGCGTTGCCATCTGCCGCGCATGCGCGGTCGATCATGTGGGCGGATGCGTTGAATGCGCGCCTGCACCCGGGCCCCCACACCGCGCAGCCCGACGACCTGGCGATGCTGCCCTACACCTCGGGCACCACCGGCCTGCCCAAGGGCTGCATGCACACCCACGCGACCCTGATGCCCAATGCCGTGGGCGGACAGTGGAGCCACGCCGGGCCCGAGACCGTGAGCTTGGGCGTGGTGCCGATGTTCCACATCACGGGCATGATGTATTCGGTGCTCGGCAACGTCTATGTGGGCAGCACCTGCGTCATCATGCCGCGCTGGGACCGCGAATTGGCCGGGCGCCTGATTTCGCACTGCCACGTCACCCACTGGACGTGCATCCCGACGATGGTGATCGACCTGTTCGCCAGCCCGAACTACCGCAGCTTCGACCTGTCGAGCTTGCGCAACCTCAGCGGCGGTGGCGCGGCGATGCCGCAGGCCGTGGCGCAGCGCCTGCAAGACGAATTCGGCCTCACGTTCGCCGAAGGTTACGGCCTCACCGAAACCGCCGCGCCGAGCCACGCGAACCCACCCGAGCGCGCCAAGTTGCAATGCCTGGGCATCCCGATCTTCGGCGTGGACTCGCGCATCATCGACCCGACCACGCGCAAGGAACTGCCGATCGGCGAAGCGGGCGAGATCGTGACCCACGGGCCAATGGTGTTCAAGGGGTATTGGCGCCATGCGGAAGCGACCGCTGCCGCGTTCATCGAGATCGAGGGAAAACAATTCTTCCGCACCGGCGACCTGGGTCGGATGGACGAAGAGGGTTATTTTTTCATCACCGACCGGCTCAAGCGCATGATCAACGCAAGCGGCTTCAAGGTCTGGCCGGCCGAGGTGGAGGCGCTGCTGTACCGGCATCCGGCGGTGCAGGAGGCCTGCATCATCGCCGCACACGACGCGTATCGCGGTGAAACCGTGAAGGCCTTTGTCGTGCTGCGGGCCCAGGCGCAGGGCAACACGACGCCGCAAGACATCATCGACTGGTCGCGCGAACAGATGGCGGCGTACAAAGCGCCGCGCATCGTCGAATTCATCGAGGCCTTGCCCAAGTCGGGCTCGGGCAAAGTGATGTGGCGCCTGCTGCAAGACCGCGAGGCCGGCCAGGCCAGTTCAGCAGGAAATTAAGCCGACTGAAGTACCGTTGGCACAGCTGCCGACGCGCGCCCACGGGGTGCGATCTCAAGTGTGCGAAATCTACGTTTTGATTCAACTCGGCGAGCCTCGCCCGCGAAGGTTGTGGCCGAGAATCGTTTCGTGCCTTGCGAGATCGGGCACCGCGCTCGGTGTCACGGTGAATCCGGCGCCTCCTTCATTCCGAACCCGAACCCATGTCCACATCGTCCCTGCAGGCCCCCCAGGAAACATCCCGCCAGACACGACAAGACGTCGCAGCCGCGCCCGAAGTTTGCGATCCGACGGCGCTGGACGCCAGTGCATTGGCAGGCCTGCGCGAACTCGATCCCCAGGGTCGCAGCGGCCTGCTGGAACGCGTGGTGAAGGCGTTTCAAGAATCGCTGGCCCGCCTGGCTCCGCAGTTGCTCAGTGCGATGGCCGCGGGTGACACCAAGGTCGTTCGGCACGTCGCGCATACGCTGAAGTCCTCGGCCGCGAGCATCGGCGCGCTGCGCCTGTCCGCGCTGTGCGCCGAACTCGAAGCGGCGGTGCGCGGCAACACGCTCGACGGCTTGCAATCGCGCGTCAACGGCGTCTGCGCCGAAATCGAGAACGTGAAACCTGCCCTTGAACAGTTGACGCCGAAAGCGTGATGAACGCCAGGCCTTTGCCGTCCGACGACGAGAAAACAGCCCTGCCCCAGGTGCTGCTCGTTGACGACGACGAGGTCAACCTGATGATCGTTGCCGCGGCGTTGCGCGAACGCGGATTCAGCGTGTCGCAGGTGTGCTCCGGCGAAGAAGCGTTGCGCCATATCGCTCAGGCCGCGCCCGATGTGCTGGTGCTCGATGCCATGATGCCTGGCCTTGACGGCTTCGAGACCTGCCGGGCCGTGCGGCGCCGCACGGGGCTTCAAGGCTTGCCCGTGCTGATGCTCACCGGGCTGGACGACGATGTGTCGATCAGCCGCGCGTTTGATGCCGGAGCGAGCGACTTCTTCGTCAAGTCGACGCAGTGGAACCTGCTCGCCGGGCGGCTGCGCTACCTGCTGCGAGCGTCGCGCACGCGCCTGGAGTTGGAGCGCAGCAAGGCCAAGCTGGCGCGCGCGCAAGACCTGGCGCGTATGGGCAGCTTCGAGTGGAAGCGCGGTGCGCACGCGCCGAGTTTCTCCGTCGAAGCGCTGCGCGTCCTGGGTTTTGGCGCGAGCACGCCGCCGTCGTTGCTGCGTCTCATGCACGCCCTGTCGGCCGATGACCGCGCGAGCCTGACGGCGTTGCTGCGCGAGGCCATCGAACACCTGTCAGTGCTCACCACCGACATCGCCGTGACGCAGCGCAGCGGCCGGCGGCGCATCGTGCGCATCGAAGCCGAACCCGAGTTCGTCGAGAGCGGGCGCCTGGTCGGCTACAGCGGCATCGTTCAAGACCTGACCGACCGGCGAGTCGCCGAAGACAAGATCCGGCGCCTGGACAATTTCGACGCTCTCACCGCGCTGCCGAACCGGCGCCAGTTGATCCGGCGCATCGAGCGCGCGATCGACGTGGCGCGCCGCGGCGAGCACCAAGTGGCGCTGCTGCTCGTCGACCTGGACCGCTTCAAGATCATCAACGACACGCTCGGGCACTCGGCGGGCGACGAGCTGCTGCTCGAAGTGTCGCGGCGCCTGAAGAAATGCGTGCGCCATTCGGATGATGTACTTGAGGCCGGTGGCGCGCCGGCCTTGGCGCATGCGCTTGAGGCCGTAGCGCGCCTGACGGGCGACGAGTTCATGGCCTTGCTGCCCGAGGTGGCGCAGGCGAGCGACGCGCAGCGCGTCGCCTCGCGCATGCTCGAGCTGATGCGTGAGCCCATCCTGGTGGGTGGGCAAGAGTGCTTCGTCACGGCGAGCATCGGCATCGCGCTGTACCCGCGCGACGGCACGAACGCCGCCGACCTGATGAAAAACGCCGACATGGCGATGCACGCCGTAAAAGCGGCAGGGCGCAATGACGCCACGCTGTACAGCCCGGCGCTGGCAGGCCGCGGCCGCGAGATGCTGGAGCTGGAAAGCGCCTTGCACAAGGCGATCGAGCGCGACGAACTTGTGTTGCACTACCAACCCAAAATCGACGTGCACAGCGCGCGCATGGTGGGCGCCGAAGCGTTGATACGCTGGAACCGCGGGGGCGAGCTGATTTCCCCCGCGGAATTCATTCCGTTGGCCGAGGAGTCCGGACTCATCGTCTCGTTGAGCGAATGGGTCGTGCGCGAGGCCTCGCGTCAGGCGCGCGCGTGGCAAGACCGCTTCGGCGTGGGGCTGTCGATTGCCGTGAACCTGCCGCCGCGAATTTTCGAGCGCACCGATCTGGTGGAGTTGATCCAGAGCGCGGTCACGTCATGCGGCGTGGCACCCTCCGTCATCGAACTCGAGATCACGGAAACCGGGCTGATGAAGGAGCTGCACAACGTCATCCCGACGCTGCACCGCTTGAATCAGATCGGTGTGCAGATCGCGATCGACGACTTCGGCACCGGATATTCGTCGCTTGCCTACCTGACCACCCTGCCCATCAGCGAGTTGAAGATCGACCGCAGCTTCGTTCGCGAACTCGGCGTGACGCCCAAGAGTACAGCCGTCGTGACGGCGATCATCGCGCTGGCACGGTCCCTGAACCTGCGCGTCGTCGCCGAAGGCGTGGAGAACCTGCGCCAGATGCAGGTGCTGCGCGATTTGGGCTGCGGCGTCATGCAGGGCTACCTGTTCAGCGGCGCCAAGCCCGCGGCCGAGATAGATGCCTGGCTGCAGCAGGTGTTGGTGCCGCGCAAGGCGCAGTGGATGGCGCCGGGCGAGGCGGGTGAGGCGGTTGAAGCGGTTGATACCCCGCCACCACCGTCGAGATCCTGACGCCCGACTTCGGTGGCCGGCTGGACCTGGCGCTGGACATCCTGTGCGCTGTGCCGCCCGACGTGCTCAACCACAACATCGAGACCGTGCCCCGCCTGTACAAGGAGGCACGTCCCGGCGCGGACTTCCAGAACACGCTCAA
>JANOLJ010000180.1:0-26160 GCA_031419715.1 Burkholderiales bacterium
GCCGGACCGCAAGTGGCGGGATCAGCACGCCGGCCTGGGCCTGGAGCGCCGCACGGATGACGGCGATGGCATGGAAACGCGCTGGACCGGTGGCGTGATGCAAGACTCGCGCAGCTTCTGGGGTGGCTATGCGGGTGCCGCGTACATGAAGCGCTGGCGCTGGGCAGGCGTTGCTGACACAGGCCTGGGCGTAGGCGCCTATGCGATCTACCGCTCGAAGAATTGGCGCGGCGAAAGGAGCCTCGTACCGGCGGTTCTGCCTTCGGCGTCGATCAATTCAATCGACCACAGCATCGGCTTCAACTTCATCTACGTCCCGCGGCTCGGCAGCAGTGAAGCAACGCCTTCGGTGCTGTTCACGCAAATGGTCGTGAGCTTCCGTTGAGTGTGGGGCGTGTGGCGTATGCACAATGTCCACACGCCTGTTAAAGTCAGCGCATGAACTCGCCTGCCTCCACCGTCATCAACCTGCGCACGCCGGCCTCGCAGCGTGAGCTGATTGACCGCGCAGCCCGGTTGCAGGGCAAGAGCCGCACGGAGTTCATGCTCGAGGCTTCACGCGAGAAAGCGGAGCAGGTGTTGCTCGACCAGACCCTGTTCACCGTGACACCCAAACAGTACAAGGCATTCGTCGCCCTGATGGATGCGCCGCTGGCCAAGAATGTCGCGCTGCAACGGTTGCTGGCCAAGCGTTCGCCTTGGGAGAAATGACCCTCGCCGCGCTCGGGCCACCGGTGCCGATCACCGCCGAGCACGACACATTGTTGTTCAACTGCCGGCACGACTCGCTGAACCAGTGGCTGCAGCGGCGCGCGCTGGCCAACGCATCGAGCGGAGCCACACGCACCTACGTTGTCTGCGCCGAGAATCGTCGCGTGGTGGGCTACTACGCGCTTGCCGCCGGCTCGCTGGATGTCGAATCGGCACCCACACGCTTACGGCGCAACATGCCCAATCCGCTGCCTGTGGTTGTACTCGGGCGGCTGGCAGTGGATGACACTTGGTCGGGCTGCGGCGTCGGCGGCGGGCTGCTCAAGGATGCCGTGCTGCGCTCGCTACAGGCAGCGGAGCTCATTGGCGCCTGCGCCTTGATGTGTCATGCGATCGACGCCGACGCCAAGGCGTTCTACGCAAGACATGGCTTCGTCGAATCGCCGACGCAAGAGCTGACCATGATGCTCGGGCTGCGCCGCTGACGCACGGGAACTCTGTTGCCAAGCCCCAGAAACGGGAAACGGGTTAGCCCCTTCTGAGAGCTAACCCGTTGATTTCTATGGTCGGGACGGCGGGATTCGAACTCGCGACCCCTTGCACCCCATGCAAGTGCGCTACCAGGCTGCGCTACGCCCCGAAAACCTGCGTGATTATAGAGGCACGACTCGTGATGTCGGCGTCACGGTGCGAGCATTCCGCGAATCGATTGCAGCTCGCTTCTGAACTGCTCAAGCGTCATCTCGCTCGCTCTTGCCGCCGGCCGGGCCGGAATTGACAGGGTGCTGGCGCCCGTTTGGTTGAGGGCCAATGCGACCGAAGCTTCACTGGGCCGATCAATCAGCGCCGGTGGCATTTTCGGCAACGCCGGCAATGGCGCGGACTCGCGGATCGGAAGTTCGGTCAGGCGGTTGCGCGCACCGCTGATCGTGAAACCCTGGTCGTACAGGAGATCGCGGATGCGCCGGATCAACAGCACTTCATGGTGCTGGTAATAGCGGCGATTGCCGCGCCGCTTCATCGGCTTGAGTTGGCTGAACTCCTGCTCCCAGTAGCGCAAAACATAGGGTTTCACGCCACACAGCTCGCTCACTTCACCGATCGTGAAGTAGCGTTTCTCGGGGATTTCAGGAAGCGCTTTCTCCATAAGAATCAATAAGTTCCGGATAGAAAGCTAGACTTTACTCGAACTCTCCTCCCAAAGGTATGTCACCTTGCACGACTGCCTTCAGTTTGGAGCTGGCGTGAAATGTAACAACCTGCCGCGCCGCGATCGGGATGGACTCGCCGGTGCGCGGGTTGCGGCCGGGGCGTGGGGCTTTGCTGCGGATCATGAAGTTGCCGAAGCTCGACAGCTTCACGTCTTTTCCCGCCGCCAGCGTGGCATGAATGATGTCGAAGAAGCCCTCGACCATGTCTTTGGACTCGCGCTTGTTCAGGCCAAGCCGCTCGAAAAGCAACTCAGCCAGGTCGGCCTTGGTCAGCGTGGGCGTCTCCGGTATGGCTGCTGCGCCGTCGGAGCGGCCTTTGTCAGGTGCTGTCATGTGCTGCCTTTTCCCCCTTCAAGCCCGCAGTCGCGCGCCAAAGTGTTGCATGAGCGCCGCGAGCACCCCGGCCATCACAGCATCGATCCGTTCATCAGTCAATGTCACTGTGTCGTCCAGCAACTCCAGCCGAAGCGTCAGGCTGCGGGTGCCGGCCACCACATCGGTCCCGGCCGCGGCATTGGCGGGCTTGTAGATGTCCCACAGGCGCACTGAGCGTACCAGGGGGGCACCCGTGGCGACGATGCTTTGCACCAGTTGGTCGTGGGTCACGGACTCGGCGATGACGACAGACAAGTCGCGAGACACCGGCTGCTGGCGCGCCACAGGCGCGAGCACAGGAATCACGACGTCCATCAGCGCCGCGGCATCCAGCTCGAACACCAGGGGCGCGCCAGGCAGTTCGTAGGCCTGGCGCCATTTGGGGTGTAGCTCTCCCGCATGGCCGATTTCACGCCCGTCCAACACGATGGCCGCGCTGCGACCTGGGTGCAATGCCGGGTGTGAACCGGGCGTGAAGCGCAACTGCAGCGGGCCGAAAAGTGCCTCGATGTCGCCCTTCACATCAAAGAAGTCGGCCGCCCGCTCTTTGCTGCCCCACTGCAACTCCTGGTCCGCACCATAGACCAGCCCCGCCAGGCGCAGCGGCTGCTTGAGCCCGGCGACATGGGTATCGTCATCGACGATCGCCGAGTCGCGCAAATAGGCCCGGCCCAGCTCGAAGATTCTCAAGCGATCGCACTTGCGTGCCAGGTTGTAGCGCAGCACATTCACCAGGCTGCCGATGAGGCTGGAGCGCATCACCGACAAAGGGCTGGCGATCGGGTTCAGCACCCGCACCGGATTGGCATTGCCGGCGAGTTCATGCTCCCAGCGTTCCTCGACGAAGCTGAAGTTGATCGTCTCCTGGTAGCCCAGCGCCGCCACGTCGCGGCGCAAGCGCGAGGCGCTGCGTCGGCTTTCGCTGATGTCGAGCGGCGCAAGCGCGGCGCGCGGCGGCGCGCTGTCCAGCGTGTCATAGCCCAGAACGCGGATCACTTCTTCGATCAGGTCTTCTTCGATCTTCAAGTCGAAGCGCCAACTGGGGGGCACCACCGTCAGCAGACCCGTTTGCCTCGTGAACTGCAAACCCAGGCGCTGCATCACGCCTTCGCACTGGGCCTGGGTAATGGGCATGCCGATGACTTTGGCCGCCCTGGCAACGCGCAGCGTCACGGGCTGCGCTTTGGGCAGACTCGTGATCTGGTCGTCTACAGGACCGGGCTCCCCGCCGCAGACATCGAGGATCAGGCGCGTGATGCGCTCGATGTGCTGCACCGTCAAGGCCGGGTCGACGCCGCGCTCGAACCTGTGGCCAGCGTCGGTGTTGAAGTTGAAGCGCCGCGAACGCCCGGCCACCGCTTCCGGCCACCAGAACGCCGCCTCGACGTAGACGTTGCGCGTGGCGTCAGTCACGGCGGTGGCATTGCCCCCCATGATGCCGGCCAACGATTCGACGCACCTGTCGTCGGCGATCACACCAACTTGGACGTCGATCTCGATGGTGTTGCCGTTGAGCAGCTCAAGCGTTTCGCCCGTGCGACCCCAGCGCACGTTCAAACCACCGTGGATCTTGTCCAGATCGAAGATGTGCGTCGGCCGGCCGTACTCGAACATCACATAGTTCGAGATGTCGACGAGCGCGCTCACCGGGCGCTGGCCGCAACGCGCCAGCCGGTCGAGCATCCACGGGGGCGTGGCCGCCTGTGGATTCACGTTTCGAATGATGCGTCCGGAGAAACGCCCGCAGAGATCGGGCGCTTCAATCTTGACGGGCACCCTGTCGTTGTGACGGGCTTGAACCGGCGCGAACTTGGGCGTATTCAGCTCGGCTCCGGTCAGCGCCGCGACCTCGCGCGCGATGCCGTACACGCTCAGGCAATGCGCCAGATTGGGCGTGAGTTTCAGCGTGAGGATGTTGTCGTCGAGCTTGAGGTGCGAGCGTATGTCCTGCCCCACCCGTGCGTCTTCCGACAGGATCAACAAACCGCCATGGTCTTCGGAGAGCTTGAGTTCGCGCGCCGAGCACAGCATGCCCTGGCTTTCCACGCCGCGCAGCTTGCCGAGTTTGATCTCGAAGCGCTCGCCATCCTGCTGCGGGGGCAGCGAGGCGCCGACGACGGCGCACGGCACCAAGATGCCAGGCCGCACATTGGGCGCACCACACACGATGTTGAGTAGCGCGCCCGTTCCCGCATCGACCTGGCACACACTGAGGCGATCTGCGTTCGGGTGGCGCGCCACCTCGACCACCTTCGCGACCACGACACCGGTGAATGGCGGCGCCGCCGGACGTGACTCTTCCACCTCCATGCCCGACATGGTGAGCAGCTCGGCGAGTTTGGCGCTGCTGAGCTCTGGGTTGCAGAACTCGCGCAGCCAGGATTCCGGGAATTGCATCTTGGGTCTCGTCTACGTCAGCCGTGGCGCGTCAACGGAACTGCGACAGGAAGCGCATGTCGCCGTCGAAGAACAGCCGCAAATCGCTGATGCCGTAGCGCAGCATCGCGAGTCGGTCGATGCCCGAGCCGAAGGCAAAGCCGATGTATTGCTCCGGGTCCAGGCCCATATTGCGGATCACCTGCGGATGCACTTGACCCGAGCCTGACACTTCAAGCCACTTGCCCTTCAATGGGCCGGACTCGAACATCAGGTCGATTTCGGCGCTTGGTTCAGTGAACGGAAAGTAGCTCGGGCGAAAGCGCAGCTTCAAATGCGTCGTCTCGAAGAACGCCTGCATGAAGCCCAGGTACAGCGCCTTCAGGTCGCGAAAGCTCACGTCCCTTCCGACCCACAGCCCCTCGACCTGATGGAACATCGGCGAATGCGTGGCGTCGCTGTCGACGCGGTAGGTGCGCCCCGGCGCGATGACGCGGATGTCGGGCATGTGCGCCGAACCGGCGTATTTGCGCGCGTGCGCCTGGGCGTAGCGGATCTGCATCGGCGAGGTGTGCGGCCGCAGATTCAGCCAGCTCCCCTGCGCATCTTTCATGTCGACGTAGAACGTGTCTTGCATCGAACGCGCCGGGTGGTTCTCCGGGTTGTTCAACGCGGTGAAGCTGTACCAGTCGGTTTCGATCTCCGGGCCGTCGGCGATGTCGAATCCCATCGAACCGAAGATCGCCTCGATGCGCTCCAACGCTCTTGACACCGGGTGCACGCCGCCGCCGCCGCGTTTGCGCCCGGGCAGTGTGACGTCGAGCGCTTCGGCGCGAAGCTGGGCGTCGAGTTGGGCGCTGGCCAGGGCCTCGCGGCGTGCCGTCAACGCCGACTCAATGCTCTCTTTCGCGCTGTTGATTTGGGCGCCGCGCGCCTTCTTCTGCTCGGGAGTCAACGCCGCCAGGGCCTTGAGCTGCTGCGTCACCAACCCCGCCTTGCCGAGGAACCGCGCCTTCGCATCTTCGAGCTCGGCGCTCGCCTGCGCCTGCGCGAATGCGTCTCGCGCTTGCTGCACCAAGGGTTCGAGGTCGTCCATGGAATTTGGCTGCGTACAGAGTCAGAAAAAAGGCCGTCCAAAAGGGCGGCCCGTAACTTCAAGTGCACCCGGGCATTCAACCGCCCGGGCGCCGCGGTGAAATCAAGCCAGATGCGCCTTGGCTTTCTCCACGATGCTGCCAAACGCTGCCGGGTCGCGCACGGCGAGATCAGCGAGCATCTTGCGATCGATGTCGATCGAGGCCTTCTTCAGCCCGGCCATCAGCTTGCTGTAGGTGACACCCAGGCCGCGGCTGGCGGCGTTGATGCGGGCGATCCACAAATTGCGGAACACGCGCTTCTTCGTGCGGCGGTCGCGGTAGGCGTATTGCCCGGCGCGCATGACCGCTTCTTTGGCGATGCGAAATACATTCTTGCGCCGGCCGCGATAGCCTTTGGCGAGGGCGAGAACTTTCTTGTGGCGGGCGCGGGCTGTGACACCACGTTTGACGCGAGGCAGGGTTTTCTCCTTTGAGTCAAATGGTGGGTCAGAGGCCGGCGTATGGCAGCATTTGCGCCATGTGGCCCATATTCGTGGGATGCACGTTCACAGCGCCACGCAGATGGCGCTTGTTCTTCGTGGTTTTCTTGGTGAGGATGTGGCGCTTGAACGCCTGACCGCGCTTGACGGTGCCTCCCGGGCGAACGCGAAACCGCTTGGCCGCGCTCTTCTTGGTCTTCATCTTGGGCATGAAAGCCTCCTTCTATGTTGCTCCAGCAGGCGCCGGCAAACTCTTTGCCGTCTTGTAGGCCTGAGGTCGCTTGTATCGAAGCCGTGGCGACCAAACCGCGGCTTCGGAACGCTGGCTACTTCACTGACTACTTCACTGACTACTTGGCTGTCTAATTCGCTGTCTCCCCAGCGCCGCCGCCTCTTACTGCTTGCGTTTCGGCGCCAGCACCATGATCATCTGCCGCCCTTCCAGCTTGGGCATGTGCTCCACCACCGACACATCGGCCAACTCATCGCGAATCCGCTCCAGCAGGCGCATGCCGATGTCTTGGTGGGCGATTTCACGGCCCCGGTAGCGCAACGTCACCTTGCCTTTGTCGCCGTCTTCGTCGATGAAGCGGCGCAGGTTCCGCATCTTGATCACATAGTCGCCTTCGTCGGTGCCCGGGCGAAATTTGACTTCCTTGACCTCGACAATCTTTTGCTTCGACTTGGCTTCCGCAGCCTTCTTCTGCTCCTGGTACTTGAACTTGCCGTAGTCCATCAGGCGGCACACCGGGGGGTCGGCCTGGGCGACGATCTCCACCAGATCGACGTCTTTCTCACCCGCCAGGCGCAGCGCCTCGGTGATGCTCACGATTCCCAGGGGTTCGTTCTCAGGCCCGTTGAGGCGGACTTCCGGTGCCATGATCTCGCGGTTCAGGCGGTGTTTGCGCTCTGCGTTCGGAGTACGGCGGTCAGCAAAAGATGTAGCGATGTTCAAGCCCTTTCAGCGGACCGCCAGGCAGAGGGCAATCCAATACCAAACAAAACGCGCCCGGATACTTGAGTCAAGTCCGCTGGAGGATGTCTTTGGCGAGCATCGACGTGAAGTCGGCCAGAGGCAAAACCCCGAGGTCTTTGTTGCCCCGGGCGCGCACGGCAACGGTTCCATCTGCCTTCTCCTTGTCGCCTACGACGAGGATGTACGGAACCTTTTGCAATGAATGCTGGCGGATTTTATAGGCAATTTTCTCGTTTCGTAAGTCTGATTCAGCCCTAAGTCCTTGTTTTTGAAGTGCCTGGACCACGCTCGCAGCGTAATCAGCTTGCGCCTCGGTGATCGTCAGCACACTCACCTGCACCGGCGCCAGCCACGCCGGCAGAGCGCCAGCGTGCTGCTCCAGCAGGATGCCGATGAAGCGCTCGAAACTGCCGATGATGGCCCGGTGCAGCATCACCGGGTTGGCCCTGCCACTCGTTTCCGTCACGTACTCGCCGCCCAGGCGCTCGGCGGTGTTGAAGTCGACCTGCATCGTGCCGCATTGCCATTGGCGCCGAAGCGCGTCTTTCAGCGTGTACTCGATCTTCGGGCCGTAGAAGGCGCCGTCGCCGGGCGAGACGATGAATTCGCAGCCCGAGCGGCGCAGCGACTCCATCAGCGCAAATTCAGCCTTGTCCCATTGCGCGTCGGTGCCGACGCGGCTCGCCGGGCGCGTCGCGACCTTGTAGATGATCTCGTTGAACCCGAAATCGGCGTAGACCTTCTGCAACAGCGCCGTGTAGGCCACGCATTCGTCGAGGATGTGGTCCTCGGTGCAGAAAATGTGCCCGTCGTCCTGCGTGAAACCACGCACGCGCATGATGCCGTGCAACGCGCCGCTCGGCTCATTGCGATGGCATTGGCCGAATTCGCCGTAGCGCAGTGGCAAGTCGCGGTAGCTGCGCATCTGCGATTTGAAGATCAGCACATGCCCCGGGCAGTTCATCGGTTTCAGCGCGTAGTCGCGTTTCTCCGACTCCGTGACGAACATGTTGTCGCGGTAGTTGCCCCAGTGGCCGGTCTTCTCCCACAGGCCCCGGTCGAGGATCTGCGGGCCCTTCACCTCCTGGTAGCCGTTGTCGCGATAGACCGCACGCATGTACTGCTCGACGTTTTGCCACACCGTCCAGCCTTTGGGGTGCCAGAACACCAGGCCCGGCGCGTGCTCATCCACATGGAACAGGTCGAGTTCACGGCCGAGCTTGCGGTGGTCGCGCTTCTCCGCCTCCTCGATCATCAGCAGGTGTTGCGCCAGCGCCTCTTTTGTCGCCCACGCCGTGCCATAGATGCGTTGCAGCATCTCATTGCGGTGGTCACCGCGCCAATAGGCGCCGGCCACTTTCATCAGCTTGAAATGCTTCAGCCGCCCGGTGCTGGGCACATGGGGCCCGCGGCACAGGTCTTCGAACTTGCCTTCGCGGTACAGCGACACGTCTTCGCCCGCCGGAATGCTGGCGATGATCTCGGCCTTGTACGCCTCGCCCAGGCTCTTGAAATACGCCACCGCTTCGTCGCGCGGCAAGACGCGGCGCTCCACCTTTTCGTCCTTGCGCGCCAGCTCCGTCATCTTGGCTTCGATCGCCACCAGGTCTTCCAGCGTGAACGGGCGCTTGTAGGAGAAGTCGTAGAAGAAGCCGTTCTCGATGACTGGGCCGATCGTCACCTGCGCATCGGGGAACAGCTCCTTCACCGCGTAGGCGAGCAGGTGCGCCGTCGAATGGCGTATCACCTCCAGGCCGTCGGCGTCTTTGTCGGTGACGATGGACAGTGGCGTATCGGCCTCGATGCGATAACCGGTGTCGACGACGCGTGCTTGCTCGCCCGTGCCGATGCGCCCGGCAAGCGCGGCCTTGGCCAAGCCGGGCCCGATGGCAGCAGCGACATCAGCCACCGTGGGTGGCTCGGCAAACTCCCGGCGTGAACCGTCGGGCAAGGCAATCGTGATCATGCGTGACTCCACGGAAAGCAAAAAGGCGCGGAACGTGCCGCGCCTTGTTGGGAACCTGAAAAACGATTCTACTGCCCCCGAACTCACCGCCCAGGCTCAGCGCAGGGGCAGCACCTCGCTGGCGTCGCCGCGCTCCACCCAGCTCGCGAAATCATCGCGCAGCCGTTCGCTCTCGTCCACCGCGCGCTGCCATGCCGCCATGCGCGCGACCGGGTCGTCCACATAGCGCTTGAAATCGGTGCGATCCGGCAGCTTGCCGTTCGGCATCGAGCGCACGAACTCGGGGGTCGGGGACAGCAGGATCACGTTGTCCAGGTCCGCGGTGGCAAGGTGGCGCCGTTTGAGCGGCTTGTCGAGCCAGCCCGGAACGACAGTGTCCTGGAAGTGCGGGTACAGCACGAGGGCGGGGTCGGCGCCGTCATTCAGCGTTGCGTAGTCGAGGTGCAGGTGATAGTCGGTGATGCCACCGTCCCAGTAGGCGCCGCGCGGCGCGCCGGGGATGTCATGTACGGCTTTCAAGGCGAACGGTATCGAGCAGCTCGCGAGCATGCTTTGCTGAAGATTGCCCACTGTCAGCGCCACGCGCCGCGTGCGATAGCGCGGCAAGTGCAGCGGCAAGGCATCGCGCGGGTCGGAGAACATCACGCGCTCAAGCCACGCGCCCATCGCGCGCCGGCTCAGCGCGTTCGCGGCGAAGGCACCGAGATAGCCCAGTGGCGTGCGCCACCGTCCCTCGCGGCGCAGCAGATGCTGGCCCCGGCTCGTGAAGATGTGCAAGCGAAACCGCGCATGGCCCAGCACCTGGCCCTCACGGCCACCGAAGCTGCGTTCGATTTGCCGGCTGAACAGCTCGCTCACCACCGACGGCGGCGCGAACTTGCCCGGCGCATGCGAGTAGTCCTGCGCAATATAGTCCCGCGCCAGCGCGGCAAAGCCCGCGTCGGCGTCCGGCAGGCACGCCGTGGCCATGCGCCACGCGCCGATCGAGCCGCCCACCAAGTGCACCGTCTGGCGGCTGCGCGCGAGCCAGTCGCCGAAGATGAAACGGTCCAGCGTGTTCAGGATCAGGCCCTTGGGCCCGCCCGCCGCGGCAGGGATGATGCGAATGTCTTGTGGTCGCAGACCTTGCTGGCGCAGCGCAAGCAGCGCGCGCGGGCCGGCGTGGATGGCGAGGGCTTTCATGGTTGGACTGTATCGACCTCGAAGGACGTGCCCTTCGTTGCGAGCACCCCGGCGCACCGTATCAGGGAGGTGGTCTCAACTTCGCAAACGCCTGTGCCATCGCCGAAGCCTCTTGCGCAGCAGCCGGTTTCGTCGCAGCTGCGCGTTCGCCACGCTGCGGCGCGCGATACGCATTGCCTTCGCGCGCGCCGCTGGGCGGCACTGCAGCATCGAGCTTCATCGTCAACGCAATGCGCTTGCGTTGCAAATCGATTTCAAGCACTTTCACCTTGACGATGTCACCCGTCTTCACAACCTCGCGCGCGTCGTTCACGAACTTCGCTGCGAGCTGGCTGACATGCACCAACCCGTCTTGATGGACGCCGAGATCGACGAAGGCGCCGAACTGCGCGACGTTGCTCACTGTGCCCTCTAACAGCATGCCCGGCTTCAGGTCGGTGATGTCTTCCAGGTTGTCATTGAAGCGCGCCACCTTGAAGTCCGGTCGCGGGTCGCGGCCCGGTTTCTCCAGCTCGGCGAGCACGTCTTTCACCGTAATCGCGCCAAACTTCGCGTCGACAAAGGATTCGGGCTTGAGGCTGCGAATCACGTCACTGCGGCCCATCACCTCGGCTGCGGGCTTGTCCAGTATCGCGAGCAGGCGCTCCACGAGCGGGTAGGTTTCGGGGTGCACGCCGCAACTGTCGAGCGGATTGTCACCACCGCGTATGCGCAGGAAACCGGCACTCTGCTCATACGTCTTGGCGCCCAGGCCGTTCACCCCCAGCAGTTGCTTGCGGTTCGTGAAGGCGCCATTCGCGTCGCGCCAGCGCACGATGTTCGCCGCCACCGTGGCCGACAGGCCCGACACGCGCGCCAGCAGCGGCGGCGACGCGGTATTCAGATCGACGCCGACGGCATTGACGCAGTCTTCCACCACGGCGTTCAGGTTGCACGCCATCGCCGCCTGGTTCACGTCGTGCTGGTACTGGCCGACGCCGATGCTCTTCGGGTCGATCTTCACGAGTTCGGCCAAGGGGTCCTGGACGCGCCTGGCGATGCTCACCGCGCCGCGCAACGTCACGTCCAGATCGGGCAACTCCTGGCTTGCCAGTTCGCTCGCCGAATACACCGATGCGCCGGCTTCGCTGACGACGAGCCTTTGCAAGGGCGTGTCAGGCGCGATCTTCGCGAGGCGCGCGATCAGCTCGCCCGCGAGCTTGTCCGTCTCGCGGCTCGCCGTGCCGTTGCCCACCGCGATCAGGTTCACGCCGTGCTGCGAGCACAGGCGCGCCAGGGTGTGGAGCGACCCTTCCCAATCGCGCCGAGGCTCGTGCGGGTAGATCGTTTCGGTGGCGAGCACCTTGCCTGTGGCGTCAACCACCGCCGCCTTGCAGCCACTGCGGATGCCGGGGTCCAGGCCGAGCACGGTGCGCGGCCCGGCGGGCGCGGCGAGCAGCAGGTCGCGCAGGTTGTCGGCAAACACTTTGATCGCGACGCGCTCGGCGTCTTCGCGCAGCCTCGCGAAGAGGTCGCGCTCCAGGCTCAGGCTGAGTTTGACTTTCCAGGCCCAGCCTATGCATTTGCGGAGCAGGTCGTCCGCCGCGCGCTGCCTGTGGCTCCAGCCCAGGTGCAGGGCGATGCGGCCTTCGGCGAGCGAAACCGCCGGTGCGGCCGCTGCCCGCGCCACAGGGACCGACAGGCCCAGACCGCCGGCTTCGTCGAGCACAAGCTTCGCGTCCAGAAACTCCAGGCTGCGGCCACGAAACACCGCTAACGCACGGTGCGAGGGGACTTTGCGGATCGGCTCGGCGTAGTCGAAGTAGTCGCGAAACTTGGCGACGTCCGCGTTGTTCTCATCCTTGCCGGCGACGAGCTTGCATTGAAACAGCGCCTCGCCCCACAGCCAATCACGCAACTTGCCCACCAGGCCCGCGTCTTCGGCCCAGCGCTCGGCCAGGATGTCGCGCACGCCGTCGAGCACGGCAGCGGCATCGGCAAAACCCGCTTCCGCATTGATGTAGCTCGCCGCCTCTTGCGGCGGGTGCAGCGTCGGGTCGGTAAACAGCGCGTCGGCCAGCGGCTCAATACCGGCTTCGCGCGCGATCATCGCCTTCGTGCGGCGGCGCGGCTTGAACGGCAGATAGAGGTCTTCGAGTTCCTGCTTGCTCGCCGCGGCCTCGATAGACAGGCGCAATTGCGGCGTGAGCTTGCCTTGTTCGTCGATGCTCTTCAGCACCGCGCCACGGCGCTCTTCAAGCTCGCGCAGGTAGGCCAGGCGCGTCTCCAACTCACGCAGTTGCGCGTCGTCCAGACCTTGCGTCACTTCCTTGCGGTAGCGTGCGATGAAGGGCACGGTGGCGCCCGAATCGAGCAGCTCGACGGCGGCGGCCACTTGGGCCGGCCGAGCGCCGAGCTCGGTGGCGATTTGCAGAAAGATTTTTTCCAAAGCGACGGCCGGATGAGGGGCGGAAAGACGAAGCGGCGCAGTGTGCCACAGCGTCCCGGGCCGCCCCTGCGGCCGGCGCGTTCGCGCTCGGGAGTCAGCTCAGGTCAGGCTTTCGCCAGCTTGCCGGCTATCGTTTCGGACAGCCAGCCGAAGGCGGTGCCGATGATGATGGAGCCGATCGTGGGCACGATGGCATTCATCGGCGTCATGTCCTTGCCCAGCAAAATCAGCCCGGCAACGGAGGCGAAACCATAAACGCTCGACGGAATCGTCGACAGGATTGGCAGGTGTGCCGCCAGCACGATGGCCGCCGCTCCTATGCCTACCGCCACCGGTGCAGCGAACGCTCCCAAGGCACCCAACTGACCGGCGAGCATCACCGACAGCATGCCAACCACAGCGCCAAAGCTCATGCATATCGCGGTCTTCTTCGCGCCGTCGACCTTGCCCCCGCAGTGATAGAAACTTGCCCAGGCGATGAACGCCTGCCAGATCTGGAAGTTCAACGCCGCAAGTGGTCCGAGAAACAGCCACGTCGCCACGACGGCCAACAGGCCGATCGATACGGTAAGTGCCAACAGCATCGTCATCTGAAGTCTCCTTTGGTTGGTGATAGAGCGGGCATCGCCCGCACCGCATCCCGCCCTCATGTCGGCGCGATTGCGCAAAACGTAACCGCAAGTTTCATTCCGGGACCGCATCGCTCAATCTCGACTCGAAGGCTCACGCCGCTGGACGTTCAGCTGAAGAATCTCCCACGAGAAGATTTACACGTAAGGGACAACCCGCGCGCAGAGTGTGATGGCCTGAAGCGGTTGGAACTTGCTTTTGTGACACAGTGAGTCAAATGCTGATGCCGCGCCGCAGCATGAATTCCCTGCACGAAGCGCCTCCGCGCAGCCGGCACGCCAGTAGCATTGCGACATGAGCGACTCTCACGCACCGCATCACGGTCACGACCACGAGCACAGCGACCTCGGCGAGATGGAGCTGCGCGTGCGCGCACTGGAAACCGTGCTCGGCGCAAAGGGCTACATCGATCCCGCCGCGCTCGACGCGCTGATCGACACCTACCAAACGCGCATCGGACCGCGCAATGGCGCGCGGGTTGTCGCACGCGCCTGGGTCGATGCCGAATTCCACGCCTGGCTGATGCGCGACGCCAGCGCCGCGATCGCCTCGATGGGCTACAGCGGCCGCCAGGGCGAACACATGATCGCCGTGCAGAACACGGCGCAGTGCCACCACATGGTCGTGTGCACGCTGTGCAGTTGCTACCCCTGGCCGGTGCTCGGCCTGCCGCCCACCTGGTACAAGAGCGCGCCCTACCGCTCGCGCGCGGTGCGCGAGCCGCGTTCCGTGCTCGCCGAGTTCGGCGTCACGCTGCCGGAGTCCACCGAAATCAGGATCTGGGACTCGACCGCCGAAGTGCGCTACCTCGTGATTCCGCAGCGCCCGCCGGGTACTGAAAGATTGAGCGAAGTCGAGCTTGCCGAACTCGTGACGCGCGATTCGATGATCGGCACCGGCCTGCCGCGCAGGCCATCGCCATGAGCTACAAGAGTTACGCCGATCTCGGTGGCCAGCGCGGCCACGGCGCGGTGATACCGGAAGCGGAAGGTGAGCTGTGGCACGCGTCATGGGAGCCCCGCGTGATGGCGCTCACCGTTGCGATGGGCGCCACGGGATCATGGAACATCGACATGAGCCGCTGCGCGCGCGAGACCCTGCCCAACTACGCCGCACTGAGCTACTACGAAATCTGGTTCACTGCACTGCGCAAGCTGCTGCTCGAGCGGCGCTTGCTGCGGCGCGCCGAGCTGCAAGGCGGCGCGAGCATCGATGCGCCGCTGCCGATGCCCAATGTGCTGCACGCGGGCGATGTGCCGCAGCGGATGGCGCGAGGCTCGTCCACGCTGCGAACGGCGGCTACGCCAGCGAAGTTCGCACTGGGTCAACGGGTTCAGACGCCGCGCCGCAAGCCCGATCACCACACGCGCCTGCCGGCTTACGCGCGCGGCAAGGTCGGCACGATCGAACGGATTCACGGCGCGCATGTCTACGCGGACACGAACGCGCAAGGTCTGGGCGAACAAGCCCAGTGGCTCTACACCGTCGTCTTTGACGCGGCGCAATTGTGGGCCGAGTGCGCGGGCTCAAAACACCGGGTGTCGGTCGACGCCTGGGAGCCCTACCTCGAAGCCTACGAGGACGCGAAATGAGCGCTGCTACGCCCGGGTCTGGTGAGCCGCTGTCTGGCCCGCCCTTGCACAGCCCGCCCCTGCCCGCCCAGCCGCTGGACGGCGATCCGCCCGTGTTCAGCGAACCGTGGCAGGCCAAGGGCTTTGCCCTCGTGCTGGCGCTGCACCAGCGCGGCTTGTTCACCTGGAACGAGTGGGCGCTGGCGCTGGCGGGGCAAATCGCCAAAGCCCAGGCGAGCGGCGACGCCGACCTGGGCGACACCTACTACCGCCACTGGGTCGCGGCGCTTGAATCCCTCGTCGCCGCAAAGGGCGCAAGTTCCACTGACGAGCTGGAGCGCTATCGAGCGGCGTGGGATCACGCCGCCGACCGCACCCCGCATGGCGCGCCGATTGAACTGACGTCGGCCGACTTCGAGCCCAGCGACTCCAGGTAGGCCAGCGCGCCACGCGCCGCGGCCAGACCGGTCGCGAAACACGCGCTGAGCAAATAGCCCCCGGTAGGCGCCTCCCAGTCGAGCATTTCGCCCGCGCAAAACACGCCCGGCAGCGCGCGCAACATCAGTTGCGCGTCAAGCGACTCGAAGCGCACGCCGCCCGCGGTGCTGATGGCCTCGGCCACAGGGCGCGGCGCGACCAGCGGCAACGGCAAGGACTTGATGGCGGCCACCAGCGCCGCCGCATCGCTGAAAGTTTCACGCGGCAACAGTTCATGCAAGAGCGCTGCCTTCACGCCATCCAGCCGCAGCCGGCTCTTCAAGTGTGTCGCCATCGATCGCGAACCGCGCGGGCGCGCCACTTCAGCGAGCACAGCTTCGGCGTCGCGGTCGGCAAGCAAGTCCAGGTGAGCAACGGCCCTGCCCTGCGCGGCGATCAATGAGCGCAGCGCCGACGATGCGGCATACACCAGGCTGCCCTCGACGCCACCTTGCGTGATGACGAACTCGCCGCGCTGCACGAAGCGCGATCCGTCAACGTTGAGCACCGACAACGCCACCGTTTTCAGCGGGGCGCCGGCAAAGTGGCTGCGGAAGTGTTCGCTCCAGCCCGGGCTCAGCGCGCCCCCCACGCCCTGCCGCGCGACATCGAAGCCGCAGTTCGAAGGTTCAAGCGGCGCCACCTCGGCGCCCAGGCCCGCCAGCCAGCCCACCCACGCACCGTCGGAACCCAGCTGCGGCCAGCTCGCACCGCCCAGAGCCAGCAGCACTGCGTCCGCGCGAACTTCGGTGGGGCCTGCCGGGCAGTCCATCGACAGCAGCAGTTCGCCGGCAGGCCCGCGCAGCACGCCTTGGCAGCGATGCCGCATGTGCAGGCGTACACCCATGGAACGCAGGCGGTGCAGCCAGGCGCGCAGCAGTGGCGCGGCTTTCATGTCGCGCGGAAACACGCGACCCGAACTGCCGACAAAGGTTTCGATGCCCAGCCCGCACGCCCAGTCGCGCAGCGCCTCGGGTGGGAAACTCTTCAGCAGCGGTTCGACTGCATCGCGTCGCGCGCCGAATCGAGAAACGAAGCGCTCGAATGGTTCGTTGTGAGTGAGGTTCAAGCCACCCTTGCCCGCGAGCAGGAACTTGCGGCCGACCGATGGCATGGCATCGAACAGGTCTACCTGCACCCCGGCCTGCGCCAGCGTTTGCGCGGCCATCAGGCCGGCAGGCCCGCCGCCGACGATGGCAACATGCCTGGCTTGCAACACTGGCATCGGGTTGGGCATGGGCGGCATGACGATGGGTTTGCAGTGTGACACGTCGTCGCGCCGAGCCTGGAGAGCCGAAACATCCACACCGAATGGCGAACCTCCCGCCGCGCTGCGTGACTCATCCAACGAAACCCGGAGTTCAGCCCCTCATGTACACCTCGGAACCGTTTCTGATCGCAATGCTGATCATCTTCATGGTGCCGTTTCAGCGCATTCTTCGCTACGCGAGCGTCGACGACATTGCGATCTGGGGCGTGCTCGCGCTGATCTTGTTGGACTGGCAGCGCGTGGGCAAACAATTCGCCTTCCTGCTCGTCTTCGCGTTGGCGCGCATGGCCATGCGCGCCCAGGTGGCGCGAATCGCCGAACGCCAGCGTTGGTATGTCGGGCTCATCTGGCTGGCGGCGTGCGGCCTGGGCGCCGAATGGGCGGGGTTGCACTTCATTGTGGGCGCCTTCATCGCCGGCGCGGTGATGGATGCGAACTGGTTCGATCGGCAACACTTGGACAGCCTGCGCCTGTTGACGCGACGAAGATCACGCCCGTGACGGCGCTACTCCTCGCGCGTCACTGTGTCGAAATCGGCGCTTTCTGCTCGGCGCTCGCGGGCGGCCAGGCCAGTTCGAACCACTCCAGGACGAGCTCGATCTGTTCATGCACCTCGAAGCCCTCACGCTCGCCGCGCTCGGCGAAGTCTTGCCGGTGCGCGGTGAGCCACCAGCGCAGCGTCAAGTCGCCTTCGCCCGCATCGAAGGCGAATTCATCGTCGATCTCGTTGAAGTGACGCAACTCCACATGGGTCGTGCGCACAATGGCACGCGGTGCGCCCGCGCCATCGAGCACGACGAGGTGATCGCCGATCTGTGGCAGAGGGTCGAGCTCTTTCTCGAAGTCGCGCTTCAGCGTCACGTGGGCGCGCTTCACGCCGCGCACCACCAGGTCGGCCAACTCATCGGCGAGCACTCGCGTGTCGCCCAGCGCGGCGGCCGCGAACCCTGGAACCTTGACGTTGCAGGCGCGTTGATACTCGAGCCAGAACGGCTCGATGTCGGCGGCACGGCCGGGTGCGGGCGCGTCTCTCATTGCGCGGTGTTCATTGCGCGGCGTTCATTGCGCGGCGTTCATTGCGCGGTGCTCATTGCGCGGTGTTCATTGCGCGGTGTTCATTGCGCGTCTCTCATTGAGGATCTCTCACCTCGCGCTCAACCGAGCGAGCGCAGCGCGGCGCGCAATTCGACGCCGATCTCCGGCCGCCCCGCGAACGGGTCGCTCGGGTTGCGCGCCTGGACCACGTCTTCCAACCGCGTCTGCACATTGCCCAGCGCCTTCGGGTGGCTGTAGATGTAGAAGCGCTTGTCACGCACCGCGTCGAACACAAACTGCGCGACCATCGCCGCGCTGACCTTGCCGCTGCCCACCGCCTTGTCGCTCATCGCCTGGCCGATCAACTGGCTGCGCGTGGGCTTCGTGCCCGCGTCCTTCATTTCGGCAGGTCGGTTGCGATGGCTCTGGTTGATGCCAGTGGGCACGAAATACGGGCACAGCACCGAGGCGCTCACCTGGTCGGTCACAAGACTCAGATCCTGGTACAGCGTTTCCGTCAACGACACGACGGCGTGTTTAGAGACGTTGTAGATGCCCATATTGGGTGGATTCAGCAGCCCCGCCATCGACGCTGTGTTGACGATGTGACCCTCGTAGTCGGAGTGGGCCCGGGCCGCTTCCAGCATCATCGGCGTGAAGCAGCGAACACCGTGCACCACGCCCATCACGTTCACGCCGAGCACCCACTCCCAGTCTTTCAGCGTGTTCTCCCAGATCAAGCCACCCGCACCGACGCCGGCGTTGTTGAGCACGATGTGCGGCGCTCCGAAGTGGGCTCGGGTCGCCGTGGCAAGCGCCTGAACTTCATCGCCCTTGGAGACGTCGAGCCTGAAGGGGAGCACGCTGGCGCCCAGCTCTTCAATTTCCGCGACGGCCCGGCCCAGTGCGTCTTGCTGTACGTCGACCATCACGACGTTCATTCCCTCGCGCGCGGCAATGCGCGAGGCCTCCAGGCCGAAGCCCGACGCCGCGCCGGTGATGACCGCGGTGCGGCCCTTGAAGCTCTTCATGTGGCCTTTTCCTGTTGAATCTGTTGAAGCTGTTGATCCTGTTTCACCTGGAACCCGATGCGCGGGAAGTGCACATGCAGCGTGCCAGCGCGATCGTCTTTGCGTTCGATCACGACCTCGTTGTCATTCAAGCCCACCAGGCGCCCGGCGATCAGGTCGGCGGCGTAGTCGGTCGCGGCCACCGTGACGGCGCTGCCCTCGGCCAGGCCGGCGTGGGGCGCCACCGTGCAAGGTGCGAACTTCGATGTCGATGCGGCACGCTCGATTGCCTCAAGGCTCGTCATCTTTTCCGGGCGCCCATGGCCGAGCGCGGCCATGCGTTTGCGCCATGCGTCCAGGCGCGCATAGGGCTCCAGCACCATCGCGACCGGCGGCGCACGCAACACGAACCACAGCGATTGCACAACGGAAAAGTCCGCGATGCACGGCTGCGCGCCGAGCAGGTAGGCGCGGCCGTCGCCCAGCATGCCTTCAAGCCAGCCCAGGTAGGTGATCAACTGAGCCTGCGCATCCACCGGCGTGGGGCGGCGCATGCCTTGCGTCATCGCCGCGCGGTCCACACCGAAGGCCTTGATCGCCTCGGGCGGGGCGCCCGCGAACATTGCTGCCAGGCCCGCCGGTTGCATCGTATACGGCACCGCTGTCCAGAACAGCGCCGAGTCGGCCCATTGCGCGAGCACATGCTGCACCGGCGTGGCATCGGCCGGATAGAGCGGTGGGCTGGGGTGCAGCGCATCAACAACGCGGCACATCAGCGCGGTGTCGCAATAAATGTCGGCGCCAATCTGCATGAACGGCGTGCGCCGGTAGCCGCCGGTGAGCGCGATCACATCGGGCTTGGGCATGATGCGCGGCACTTTCACGCAAGCCCACGCCAAGCCTTTGTAGCCCAGCACGAGGCGGAATTTTTCCGAGAACGGTGAGGTGTCGTAGTGGTGCAGGATCAGTTCAGTCATCGTGTTCTTTCAATGAGGCATGGCACGGGCGATCAGGGCGTCGAACTCAATATTCGCGGGCAAGGTTCCGAAGGCATGCCCCCAATCGCCGGCCAGGCGTGAGCGGCAGAAGGCGTCGAGCACGAAGTCTGGCGCATGCTGCGCGAGCAGCGCGGCCTGCACCGCTAACGCGATGTCTTGCGCCAGGCGCCGCGCTTCGATTTCATTGCTTGCTTCTTCGATGCGCACGAAGAGTTGCGCGGCAAAGGCGTCCAGGCCAGCGTGAGCCCGGCGTGCCGGCGCCAGCTCGGCGTGCAACGCGCTCACGCAGTCGCCTTCCTTGCTGCTGCTCTTGCCCACCACACGCAGGGCGCGCAGCAGGTCCAGCGCCATGATGTTGCCCGCGCCTTCCCAGATGGAGTTGAGCGGCATTTCGCGGTACACGCGTGCCATCAGCCCGGCGCCAGCCTCTTCGACATAGCCGTTTCCGCCCAGGCATTCCATCGCCTCTTGCGCAAAATGGCTGCCGCGTTTGCAGATCCAATACTTGGCAATCGGCGTGAGCACGCGGCGCATCGCTTGTTCGTGCTCGCCCTCGTTTTGGAAGGCGCGCGCCAAGCGCAGGCTGAGCGCGGTTGCAGCTTCGCTTTCCAGCGCCAGATCGGCGAGCACGTTGCGCATCGACGGCTGGTCGATCAGGATTCGGCCGAAAGCCTTGCGTTGCGCCGTGTGGTGCAGCGCGAGCGACAAGGCCTGGCGCATCAACCCGCTCGTGCCCAGCGCGCAGTCCAGCCGCGTGCGCGTTCCCATCTCCAGGATTTGCGGCACGCCTCGGCCCTCTTCGCCCACCAGCCAGGCCGAGGCGCCGTCGAACTCGACTTCGGAACTCGCGTTCGCCTGGTTGCCGAGTTTGTCTTTCAGGCGCTGGATGAACACACCGTTGCGCGTGCCGTCCGGTAAGACGCGCGGCAAGAAAAAGCAGCTCAGGCCCGCTTTGGTTTGCGCAAGCACCAGAAAGGCGTCGCACATCGGCGCCGACATGAACCACTTGTGACCGACGATTCCATATCGCGCGCCCCAGGGCGTGTGTTCCTCGAACGTCGCCTGCGTCGTGTTCATGCGCACGTCGGAGCCACCTTGCTTCTCTGTCATGCCCATGCCCATCGTCACACCGGTCTTCTGGTCAAACGGGATCAGGCGCGGGTCGTACGAAGTGCTCGCGAGCTTGGGCAGCCACGTGGCGTGGATCGCTGCGTTGGCACGCAACGCCGGCGTCACGGCGTAGGTCATCGAGATCGGGCAGAGCACGGAAGGCTCAAGCTCGGTAAACAGCATGAACGCCGCGGCACGCTCGATGTGCGCCTGCGCCCCTCCCACCCACGGCGTGCCGTGCAGGCCCGCCGCCGTGGCCTGCCCCATCAGCAGGTGATAGCTGGGATGAAACTCGACTTCATCGAGGCGGTGGCCAAAACGGTCGTGGCTGTGCAGCTGCGGCTTGTGTTGGTTGGCGAGCCGCGCATGCTCCTGCATGTTGGCGCGGCCCAACGTTTCGCCAAGATGGCTCATCGCCGCGGTGTCCAGCCCCGGCGCATTGAAGGCCAGTGCATCGCGCATTGCGTGATTGCCGGCAAACAAGTTGTGGCCCGCCAGCGGCAGGGCCTGGTTCGTCACTTCATGGGTGCTGGACATCGTGCCCCCTCACACACTGAGCGTGTGCGTCAAATCAGCTTGACCAACTGCTTACCGAAGTTGCGCCCTTCAAGCAAGCCGAGAAACGCCTGTGGCGCGGCTTCAATTCCTTGCGCGATGGTCTCGCGGTACTTCAGCTTGCGGCTCGCCACCATTTCGCCGAGATCCTTCAGCGCCTCGGGCCAGTCTTCCATGTGCTCGCTGACGATGAAACCTTCGACGCGCAGGCGCGACTGCAGAATCAACTGCGGCTGCGCCAGTGGAATCGGCGCGCCGTTGTAGCCGCTGATCATGCCGCACACGGCGACGCGGCCGAAGGCATTCATGCGCGGTAGCACGGCGTCGAGCACGCGCCCGCCGACGTTCTCGAAATAGCCGTCCACGCCTTCGGGAGTGACTTCCTTCAATGCCTGATAGAGCGACTTCGAATCGGCGTGCGCCTTGTAGTCGATGCAGGCGTCGAAGCCGAGTTCATTGACGACGTAAGCGCACTTGTCTGCCCCGCCCGCAATGCCCACCGCGCGACAGCCACGCGACTTGGCGAGCTGCCCCACGGCGCTGCCCACGGCGCCGCTGGCGGCGCTGACCGCAACCGTCGAGCCGGCTTTGGGTGCGCAAATTCGCGTCAATCCGTACCACGCCGTGACACCGGGCATGCCGACGGCGCCGAGGTAGGCCGACAGGGGAATGCGCTGCGCATCCACTTTGCGCAGCATCCCGGCCGCGGCCGCATCAACCACACTGTATTGCTGCCAGCCGCCCATGCCGACGACGCTGTCGCCGCTCTTGAATTTCGGGTTGCGCGACGCGGTGACTTCGCCCACCGTGCCACCCACCATGACTTCGTTCAGTGCCTGCGGTTGCGCATAGTTTTTTGCGTCGTTCATGCGACCGCGCATGTAAGGGTCGAGCGACAGGAAATGGTGGCGCACCAGCACCTGGCCGTCTTGCAGCTCCGGCACCGGCATTTCGCGCAGCTTGAAGTTCGATGTTGACGCGGCGCCATCCGGGCGCGAGATCAACACGATTTGTTTGTTCATGGTGGTCATGGTGTGTTTTCCTCGGTGTCAGTCTGAGCCGTCGATCGGCTCGGCAGTTCGGCTCCCGGCGAGTGCTGCCCGCAGGAGTTTGAATGTTCCCGTGGCGTGGGCCACGAGCCTCTTGTCGGCGTCGAACAGCGACGCCTCGCAAAACGAGAGCGTCTGCGTTTGGGTCAGCACCTTGCCGTGGGCGTGCAGGCGCCCGACGCCGGGGCGCATGAAGCTGGTTTTCATCTCCACGGTCACAACGCCGCGCGCCTGTGTCACAACCCCAGCGCGCGGGCTGCGCGCGGCGTGCGCCATCGCCACGTCAAGCAGCGTCATCACCACGCCGCCGTGCGCCATCTTCAGACCGTTCATGTGCTCTTCGCGCGGGCTCAACGCGAGTTCGGCCTCGCCATTTTCAAAGCGCAGCAGTTCCAGGCCGAGCGCTTCGACGAAGGGAATCTTGATTCTGAATTCGAGGCTCATCGTGCGCCGTTCATGCCCCGCCGTGCACCGCGCTCACGCCACCATCCACCGCGAGTATCTGCCCGGTGATGTGCTTGCCTGCGGCGCTGGCGAAGAGCAGCGCCGCGCCTTTGAGGTCGTCGTCGTCGCCCACCCGGTTCAGCGGCGCGCTCTTTGCCAGTGCCGCTTCGCCCACCGCCTGGAACGTGCTGCGCGTCATCTTGCTCGGGAACATGCCCGGCGCGAGCGCGTTCACCGTGATTCCATACTTGCCCCACTCCCCCGCCAGCGTGCGGGTGAAGTTGACAACCGCGCCCTTGCTCGTGCCGTAGGCAATGAACGCCATCTCCGTGGAGCCCGACAACCCGGCGATCGACGCGATGTTGATGATGCGGCCGCTGCGCCGCGCAATCATGCTGCGCTTGCCGATTTGCTGGCTCATCAGGAAGATGCTGCGGATGTTCAGGTCCATCACCTTGTCCCAGGCTTCGAGCGGATGGTCTTCGCACGGCGCGCCCCAGGTGGCACCGGCGTTGTTGACGAGGATGTCGACATCGCCCATGCGCTGCAGCGTCTCGCTCGCCACGCGCTCTACCTCGGCGGGCTGGATCAGGTCGGCCGCGATCCAGCGCGTGTCAATGCCCTGCGCCTGCAAATGCGCCGAGGCTTCTTCGAGGTCCCCCGCCTTGCGTGAGGTGAGCATGATCTTGGCGCCGGCCTGGCCCAGCGCTTCAGCAACTTGCAGTCCCAGGCCGCGCGAGCCGCCGGTGACCAGGGCCGTCTTGCCCGTCAAGTCGAACAGTTTCTTCACGTCGGTGCTCATGTCGGCTCTCCTATGATTTGTCCTTGATTGTCGAGCGTATCCAGATCAGGACCACGCCCGCGGCGATTGCCAACCCACTGCCGGCGATCAGCACCCAGCCCAGGCCCGGCTCGGTGTCGTGCACGGTCAGGCCCAGCGCCATGAAGAGCATGCCACCGAAGATCAAGCTCCATGTCCATGCGGAAAATCCAGAGGCAGACATGGTTCAGAACTCGTTCACTTGCATCATGCGGCAGGTGTCGTCGCGAGTTTCGACCACACCCAGCCAGGCATTGATGCGCGGCAATTCATAGCGAAAGAAATAGCGGCATGCGGCAAGCCTGCCTTGCAACTCGGCGCGGTCGGGCCGGTCACTGGCCAGCAGCCGCCGCGCGCACAGCGCAACGTCGAGCCAGACCCACGCCAACACCACATGGCCAAAGGCTTGCATATAGGGTGTCGCGTTGGCCAGAGCGGCCTGTGGGTCGTTAGTGGCCCAGGCCGCGCGTGTGACGGCCGCCACGCGCCCGATGGCCGCCGACAGCCCGCGGGCGTACTCGGCCAGGAGCGCATCGTCAGCGGCGTGCGCCGCCGTGGCCTCGATGCGCTGCGTCAGCAGCTTCAGGCCGCGCCCGTCTTGCATCACCACCTTGCGCCCGAGCAGGTCCAGCGCCTGAATGCCGTGCGTGCCTTCGTGGATCATGTTCAGCCGGTTGTCGCGCCAATACTGTTCGACTGGAAAATCCCGCGTGTAGCCGTAGCCACCATGCACCTGGATCGCCAGGCTGTTCGCCTCCAGGCACCACTCGCTGGGCCAGCTCTTCGCGATCGGCGTGAGCATCTCCAACAACAAACCCGCTTCGGCCGCCGCCTCGGGCGCGCCGGAGTGCAATTCATCGACCAGCCGCGCGCAGTACAGCTCAAGCGCCAGCGCGCCCTCGCAGTAGCTCTTCTGCGCGAGCAACATGCGCTTCACGTCGGCGTGTTCGATGATCGGCACCTGCGGCTGCGCCACGTCTTTGCCGCCCACGCCGATGGGCCGGCCCTGCAACCGGGTCTTCGCGTAGTCCAGGCTCGCCTCGTAACCCGCGTAGCCGAGCATCGTCGCGCCCAGGCCGACGGCGATGCGCGCTTCGTTCATCATGTGGAACATGCAGCGCAGGCCTTCGCCGGGTTGGCCCACGAGGTAGCCCACGGCGCCGGCCCCGGCACCGTCCAGTCCCCCGCCCGAAGCGCCGCGCACTGCGTACTTGCCTTCGCCAAAGTTGAGCAAGGTGTTCGGGATGCCGCGGTAGCCGAGCTTGTGGTTCAAGCCGGCCAGCGCCACGTCATTGCGCTCACCGGTGAGCTGGCCGTGCGCATCGACAAGCTTTTTCGGCACGATGAACAACGAGATGCCGCGCGTGCCCGCGACGAGCTTGCCGTCCTGACCCGGAATCTTGGCCAGCACCAGGTGAATGATGTTCTCGGCAAGCTCGTGTTCGCCATTGGAGATCCACATCTTGTTGCCGCGCAGGCGGTAGCGCGGGCCCAAAAGCTCTGCCTC
This sequence comes from Burkholderiales bacterium, assembly GCA_031419715.1. Lineage (GTDB taxonomy): Bacteria > Pseudomonadota > Gammaproteobacteria > Burkholderiales > Burkholderiaceae_C > JAEMQF01. Next base: position 25,278 of record JANOLJ010000180.1, read on the forward strand.
GAAGTCAGCGCCATCGGGAAGCGCGCGCGTCGTGATGTCAGACAAGCTCGAACCTGCCTGCGGCTCGCTCAGGCACATCGTGCCGGCAAAGCGGCCGGCAAACTCGTGCTTCGCAAAGGCTTCTTTCTGCGCCGAGGTGCCATGCGCCATCAACAAATTCGCGTTGCCGCTGGTCAACATGCCCGCACCGCCGATGCCGATGCCCGCTTTAGAGAAGAAGCTGTTCGCCGCCATCTCCAGAACGCAGGGCAACTGCATGCCGCCGAGCGCATAGTCCTGCGCGGCGGCGAGCATGCCGGTGGCCGCATACGCCTGCGCCGCGGCGTGGCTGGCCTGCGGCAGATGGACTTTGTCGCCGTCCAAGCGCGGCTCTTGCGTATCGATAAGGCGATTGAAAGGCGCGAACTTCTCGGCAGCGAGCTTCTCGCACATGTCGAGCACAGCCGTGAACGTTTCTCGCGAATGCTCGGCGAAACGCTCGCGACGGTTCAGCGACTCGACGTCGAGCCACTGGTAGAGCAAGAATTCGGTAGTGTGGCGAAAGCTCATGTCATTGACTCCACCGCGCTTCGCACGGCCCGCCACGCATGAAACTCCAATGCGGTGGGAGGGGCTGCTTGCGGCCCGTTGCTGACCTTCGTCGCTCGCCGCGTGCAGAGGTCGAGCAGCGTGGCAGGCGGCCTGGGGTACGTTCTCCGGCCCACGCTCGCGGGGCACCGGATTCGGCCTGCGTCAGTGGCGCCATCAACACGGTGTTCTCGTGCGCAGGTCGAGGACACCGCGAATGGTTCCTGCGCCCATACCCCAAACCGCCAGCCCCGACACCCGGGCGGCATGGCACGGCGTGACTTGCCACCGAAGGTTGCAGCAGGGCGGCGGTGGT
>JANOLJ010000181.1:0-6627 GCA_031419715.1 Burkholderiales bacterium
GATGCGCAGGCGTTTCGCCAACCGCAGGGCGCGGCTACCGTGAAGGGCGTGGGTCGTTGACACCCGTCACACCATCGCATGGCCCGAGCTACCATCAGCCATTTCCGGCACCTGATTCGCACACTGGACTATGTCGTTTCAACCCACGCAGCCGAAGCGCTCGAAGATGACGCACTCAACATCCTTGACTTCGAAAACATCGTCCTCACGGGCCAAATCGTCGAGCGCCAGCGCGACCCGCGCACTCGTGAAGTCAAGTGCGTCATCGCCGGGGCCACGATTGACGGCACGGCAGCCCACGGCGTCGTCAAAGTCGGCCTCGGCGGCAAGCTCGTCGTCGTCACTGTCTACGTCGCTTGAACACCGGTGCGCGCACTGCGACAGCGCTGCGATTGCGCTCAAGCACGTCACCCGAAGTTTCGGCCAGGGTGCCGACCTGCTGGTCATCGAGCGCGTACCTTTGTGGTCGTGCCCGAGTTGTGGTGAGTCGTACTTCACCGCGCGAACAATGCACGAGATCGAGCGCATCAAGGCGCTTCGCAAGTCCTTGGCCGTGAAGCGCTCCGTATCGGTGGTGGCCTTCTAGACGCAGCGCACATCCGATGGCCCACATCACCGCATCCGTCTACACCTCACACGTCCCCGCCATCGGCGCGGCGCTGGATCTCGGCAAGACGGCGGAACCCTATTGGCAGCCGGTGTTCAAGGGCTATGACTACTCCAAGCAGTGGCTGGCGCAGAACAAGCCTGACGTCATCTTCCTGGTGTTCAACGACCACGCCACGGCGTTCAGTCTGGAGATGATCCCCACCTTCGCGATCGGCTGCGCGGCTGAGTTCGCGGTGGCCGACGAAGGCTGGGGCCCGCGGCCGGTGCCCAAGGTGATTGGCCACCCGGAGCTTGCGGCGCACATCGCGCAGTCGGTGATACAGGACGACTTCGACCTGACGATCGTGAACAAGATGGATGTGGACCATGGCCTGACGGTGCCGCTGTCGTTGATGTGCGGGCAGCCACCGGCTTCGAACTTCGCCTGGCCCTGCCCGGTGATCCCGTTCGCCGTGAACGTGGTGCAGTACCCCGTGCCCTCGGGGCGGCGCTGTTTCATGCTCGGGCAGGCGGTGCGCCGCGCCATCGAGTCGTATGACGAACCGCTGAAGGTGCAGATCTGGGGCACCGGCGGCATGAGCCACCAGTTGCAGGGGCCGCGCGCCGGGCTCATCAACCGCGAGTGGGACAACATTTTCCTCGACCGACTCATCGCCGAGCCGGCGCGCCTGGCGGAAACGCCGCACATCGACTATGTGCGCGAAGCGGGCTCGGAGGGCATCGAACTCGTGATGTGGTTCATCGCGCGCGGCGCGATGGCCGACGTGGCGGGCGGCGGCAAGCCGAAGGTGCTGCACCGCTTCTACCATGTGCCCGCGTCGAACACCGCGGTCGGCCATTTGATCCTGGAGAACCCATGAGCAAGACGATCAAGGTCGCGCTGGCCGGTGCCGGCGCGTTCGGCATCAAGCACCTCGATGCGATCAAGCTCATCGATGGCGTGGAAGTGGTATCGCTGGTGAGCCGCGAGCTGGACAAAACGCGCGATACCGCCGCGAAGTACGGCATCGCACACGTCACGACGAACCTTGCCGACAGTTTGGCGCTGAAGGAAGTCGACGCCGTCATCCTGTGCACGCCCACGCAGATGCACGCCGAGCAAGCGCTCGCGTGTCTGCATGCGGGCAAGCATGTGCAGGTCGAGATTCCGCTGGCCGACAGCCTGGCGGGCGCCGAAGCGGTGGTGGCGCTGCAAAAGAAGACCGGCCTGGTGGCGATGTGCGGCCATACGCGGCGCTTCAACCCGAGCCACCAATGGCTGCACAAGCGCATCCATGCGCGCGAGTTCAAGCTCCAGCAGATGGACGTGCAGACCTACTTTTTCCGCCGCACCAACATGAACGCACTGGGCCAGGCGCGATCGTGGACCGACCACCTGCTGTGGCACCACGCGGCGCACACGGTGGACCTGTTCGCCTACCAGTGCGGCGGCGACGTTGTTCAAGCCCACGCCGTGCAAGGGCCGATGCATCCCACACTGCGAATCGCGATGGACATGAGCATTCAGCTCAAGAGCAGCACGGGTGCGATCTGCACGCTGAGCCTGAGCTTCAACAACGACGGGCCGCTGGGCACCTTCTTTCGCTACATCGGCGACACCGGCACCTACCTCGCACGGTATGACGACTTGTTCGACGGCAAGGAGCAAAAGATCGACGTCTCCAAGGTTGATGTGTCGATGAACGGCATTGAGTTGCAGGACCGCGAGTTCTTCGCCGCGATTCGCGAGCGGCGCGAGCCGAATGCGAGTGTCGCCAGCGTGCTGCCTTGCTATCGAACCCTGCACCAACTTGAGCTGCAACTGAACGCTGCCGGGTGACACACCGGGCGCAGCCCAATGCGGGCAAAATCCAGTTCATGACCGAGCCCTTGCACACCACTCGTACCGCCAGGTCGCCACCGGGCTCTCCGGGCTCGGTGACGTGACCCAACCCCCTCCACCCGATCCCGGGGCCGCGCCGGCAGACGAGCAGCGCACGGTGGTCGAGCAGCGCACGGTGGCCGAGCAACGTACCGTGGCCGAGGCGCGCACCGGCATCGGCATCGGCGCCGCACTGTCCGTTGGCCAGGCCTTGCAGGAGTTCGTCATCGAGGGGGTGGTGGGCGAAGGCGGCTTCGGCATCGTCTACCTCGCGCTCGACACCCGCCTGGGCCGCAAGGTCGCGCTCAAGGAATACATGCCGACGAGCCTGGCGCAGCGTGGCAGCGATCGCAGCGTCTCGGTGCGTTCCGAGCAGCACCGTGAGACCTTTGCGCTCGGACTGCGCAGTTTCGTCAACGAGGCCAGGCTGCTCGCCTCGTTCGACCACCCGTCACTCGTGAAGGTCTATCAATTCTGGGAAGAGAACGGTACTGCCTACATGGTGATGCCGTTCTACGAGGGCCCGACGCTGAAGCAACAACTCGCCGCGCTCGGCGAACCGCCCCCCGAGCCCTGGCTGCGCGCGCTGCTGATGCCGCTGATCGACGCCCTGGAACTGATCCACAACGACCATTGCTGGCACCGTGACATCGCGCCCGACAACATCCTGCTGCTCACTCCGCTCAAAACGCAGACAGGGCCCGGCCCGCACCTGCGGCCCCTGCTGCTCGACTTCGGCGCGGCGCGGCGCATCATTGGCGACGTGACGCAGAGCCTCACCGTCATCCTCAAGCCCGGCTACGCACCCGTGGAGCAGTACGCCGATTCCACGGCGATGAAACAAGGGCCCTGGACCGACGTCTACGCCTTGTGCGCGGTGCTTTACCGCGCCGTCACCGGCCGGCCCCCGGTGCCCTCGGTGAGCCGTGTCCTGAGCGACGAGATGGTGAGCGCGTCGCAAGCGGCCGCGGGGCGCTATACGCCAGCTTTCCTCGGCGCCATCGACGCCGGTCTGGCACTGCGGCCCGACGCGCGGCCGCAATCGATGGCCGCGCTGCGCGAACGCTTCGATCCGGGCCGTGCCTACACCATGGAACACGCTGCCGCGCCGCGCGGCGGCACGCCCGATGAGCCAAGCAGGCGCGCCGTGCCGGCAGTGCGCGGTGGCAGCGCAGCCGAGGCCGAGGCCGCGTTCAACGCCGCGCCGGCAGCTCCGCCGCCTTCGGGCCCGGCCAGCCCCCCGGGTGCGGCTCGCGATGCAGCAGGCCACCGCGGCGCGCGCCGCTGGCCGCTCATGGTGGCCGGCTTGGTGGTGTTCGCCATCGGCGTTGCCGCCTTCGGCTGGTGGCTGGAGCGCCGCGGTGCGACTTCGCCGCAGACCTCACCGCAGCTCGCGGTGCCCAACCTGCCGGCTCCCGCCGTCACGCCCGCTTCCACCGTCGCCCCAGTGGGCGAGGCGCCGCCGGCAGTGGCGGCACCGGTCACCCCGCCCGTGTCCGCACCGGCCGTCACGACGGCGCCGCCGGTGGCAAGCCCTGCCAAGGTCGCTCCGAGCCCGACGCTGAGTGCTCGCCCCGCCGCGCCACGGGCATCGGCGGCAGCGCCGCCGCGCACAGCGCCGGCGCAGCCCCTGATCGCCGCACCCGCGGCGCAGCCCGCACCCACGGCCGCGGCCGCGGCACAACCGGCACCGCCAGCGCAGCCCGCCATCGACACCAAGCGCTTCGAGTGCGAGGTGCTGGTGCGCGCCGGGCAGAAGGCGCTCGCCAACAGAAGCTATGACGACGCGATGCAGCGCGCCGAAGAAGCGCAGGCCGTCTACCCCGATTGCCCCGGCGCGGCGGAATTAGGTCGCGGTTCGCGCCAGGCCAAGGACCGGGCGCGCAGCTCCGCCGTGATTCAATAGCCGCCCCACTCCACGGCGCGCAGCCCATCAACATCATGGCCACTCGAACCGCGATTCTGGCGATTGCATCGCTCCTCGCCCTGCACGGCTGTGCCGGGACCAAACAATCCAGTTCAGCGGACTCGGCGAACAAGAGCGGCGCCGACGTGGCGAGCGTGTGCAACCCCCTGATCGTCGGCCTGGGCGCCGCCGCCGCGTGTGCCGCGATCGCCAGGGGCAACAACCGCGTTCGCACCGGCGCGGCGTGCGCGGCGGTGGCCGTCACCGCCTGCTACCTCGCGAACAGCTACAAGGCCGAGCAGGTGCGCACCGCCAAGCAAGTCGAGGAAGAGTACCTGCGCAAGAACGCGCAATTGCCCGAGCGCGCCACTGTGACGACCTATCGCTCCCAGGTCAACCCGGGCGCCGCCGTGTCGCGCGGTCAGGAAGTGAAGCTGGTCTCGACCATCGTCGCCGTGCCCGGCCGCGTCGAACGCAACGTGGTCGTCGAAGAAGAGGTCGGCATATTCGATGCCCAGAACGAAGCCTGGGGCAACCCGGTGCGCAAGACCGCCAACGGCGGCAAGGAGGCCGGCGAATTCCAGACCTCGTTCACCATTCCCATCCGCGACGGCTGGTCGCAAGGCGTCTACACGCTGCGGCGCACGCTGTATGTGAATGGCAGCGTGGCGCAGCGCGACGATACGAGTACGCGGTTTCAGGTGGTGCAGGGCGGGGAGGGAGGCTCGGTCGCGATGCTGGCGCCGTAGCTTCCAAAGATGTCGATGAGACCACTGCCCGCACCGCGAGAAACCCTGAACCTGCGCATCCCGGCAGCAGAGCGTGGCCTGATCGACCGCGCTTTAGGGTCGAGCGGCAAGACGCGAACCGACTTCATCCTCGGTGCCGCGCGTCGCGCCGCTGAAGAGTAACTTCTCGAGAGGACGATATTCGTCGTCAACCCCGTCACCTACGGGAAATTCCTGGCGATGCTCGATGCGCCGCTGAAGCCGAATGAGCGGCTGCGTCGCACGATGCACGCAACGCCACCCTGGTCGAAAGGCGGATCGAAATCCTGAGCATCAAGCGGTGCTTCGTGCACCGCGGCTGCTGACTGCGGACCACACGCTCGGTGCCTTCGACAGCCGCGTTCCTTCGCTCGATGACTGGTTGCGACGCTGCGCGCTGCTGAACCAGGCGAGCCGCGCCTCACGAACATTCGTCGTTTGCGATGCGCGCGCAGTGATCGCCCATTACGCGCTGACCGCCAGCGCCGTGGCGCCCACCACGGCCTCGGGGCGATTCAAGCGCAACATGCAGGATCCCATCCCGGTCGTCTTGCTCGCTCGGCTCGCGATTGAACGTGTTCAACAAGGCTGTGGCCTGGGACGCACCCTCTTCCAGGACGCCGCACACTGGGCGTACCATTTGCTGAGTTCCCGTTTTCGCGGGGAGGGGATCGGCCTTGAACCCCAACGACACCAGACGCCAACGCCTTGCCGCCATCCTGGCCGCTGACGCTGCCGGGTATTCGCGCCTGATGAGCGGCGATGAAACGGGAACGCTCGCCGCGCTCGATGCGGCACGCGCGGTCTTCAGGTCGCAGATCGAGTTGCACCATGGCCGGGTGATCGACATGGCAGGCGACTCGGTGCTCGCGGTGTTCGATACCGCAACCGGAGCCGTGAGTGCAGCGCTCTCAGCGCAGGAGCAACTCGAAGCCCTTGTCGCCGGTGTGCCCGCCGATCGCAGGATGCGGTTTCGCATCGGCGTTCACTTGGGCGACGTGATCGAGAAGCCCGACGGCACGGTGTACGGCGAAGGCGTCAACATTGCCGCCCGGCTCGAAGGACTGGCACTGCCGGGTGGCGTGACGATCTCGGATGCGGTGCACGGGGCGGTTCGACACCGCGTCGCCGCCACTTTCGAAGACCTGGGCGAACAGCAGGTCAAGAACATTGTCGATCCGGTGCGGGCATACAGGGTGCTCGGAACGGAATCGCGGTCTGAGGGTGTGCAGGCGACTGGGCCGTCGACGTTACCCGGTCAATTGAGACATCGAGCAACGGAGTACGTGCTACGACACCGCGCCCTGACTGCGGCGGTTGCAGGCGTGAGCCTTGTGGTCCTCGGGTTGGCGCTGAACCCGCAGCTTTGGAGAAGCGGACCAACCCCGTCGCCACCCGCTATGTCGGTCGCGGTCATGCCGTTGGTGGCGCCGACCGGCGATGCGTCGCTCGCGGATCGGGCGGAAGCCTGGACCCGCGACCTG
>JANOLJ010000182.1:0-11868 GCA_031419715.1 Burkholderiales bacterium
GGTCTTGCCGTAGCCGCCGACCTTGTCGTACACGCGCACGTAATCGACGACGAGTTCAGCCGGGAGTTTGGTCTGGGCATTCGGCGCGCCGGGAAAGTTGCCGCCGACGGCCACGTTCATCACCAGGTAGAACGGCTGGTCGAACGGTGCCGGCCAGGCGTTGATGTCCGCGGCGCGCTTGGCCTGCAGGCCGAGGCCATTCTTGGTCTTGCTGCAGCTCCACCAATGGTCGAAGGTGCGGGTCTGGATGTCGTCGACGAAGAAGCGGATCTCGCCCGGCTCCCACTCCACCGCGTAGGTGTGCCAGTCCGACACCGTGCTGCCGTCGGGCAGCATGTGCACCGTGGTAATCAGTGAGCGCTTGGGAGCTACCGAGCCGAAGTGGATGCTGTTCAGCACCTCATGCGGCTTCTCGCCGGCGATCTCCATCAGGTCGATCTCGCCTGATGCCGCCCAGCCGCCGTAGGTGTCGTCTTGCGGCAGCATCCACAGCGCCGGCCACAGGCCCTTGCCCCAGGGCACCTTGGCGCGCATTTCGACGCGGCCATAGAGCTTGGTGAAAAGCGCCGTGCCGTCGCGTTTGCGCGTCTTCAGGCGTGCCGAGGTGTAGCCGCAGCCGTGCAGCGATTCCTTGACGGCGCGGATCGTCAACAGGCTGTCCTTGACCGAGACGTTCTCCGGCTCGTGCGTGTAGTACTGCAACTCCTCGTTGCCCCAGCCCTCGACCCAGGCGTGGTTCTTGTAGTCGTAGAAACCGTTGCCGATGTCGAAGTCCCATTTCGTGCGGTCGACTTCATGGCCCTCGAATTCGTCGGCCCAGATCAGTTTCCAGCCCTTTCTTGCGCGTGTCGCCATCGCCCGCTTCCTTTCTCTGTCTTGAACGGCCGGATCAGGCCGCCAGGCGCGCATCGGCGCCGAAGCCCAAGGCCCAGGCCTTGTCGGGCGCCAGGCCCACGGCCTGCCCGGCATCGAGCGCTCGTGCCCGGCGCCGACCTTGGCGCTGAGGAGTTCAGCCACACCGTTCACGCGCAGGTGCACGATCGACACATCGCCGAGGTGCTCGGCGAGTTCGACGGTGGCGGGCACACCCTGCCCTGCGCCGACCAGGTGCAGATGCTCTGGCCGCAGCCCGACCCGGCGCACGCCAGCTGGCGCTTCGGCCGCGAGCGACTGCCACAGCGCGCGGTGCGCCGACGGCGCGGCATCGGCCGGGCGGTCGATCAGATTGATGCGCGGCGCGCCGATGAACCCGGCCACGAACTCGTTCGCCGGCCGGTTGTAAAGCGCCATCGGCGGGCCGAGCTGTTCGACGATTCCCTTGTTGAAGACGGCGATGCGGTCGCCCAGCGTCATCGCTTCCACCTGATCATGCGTCACGTAAATCATCGTCGTGCGCAGCTCCTTGTGCAGCTTCGAGAGTTCGATGCGCGTGTTCACGCGCAGCGCGGCGTCCAGGTTCGACAGCGGCTCGTCGAACAGGAACACCTTGGGCTTGCGCACGATGGCGCGGCCGATCGCCACGCGTTGGCGCTGGCCGCCCGAAAGCTCTTTCGGAAAGCGCCCGAGCAATTCGGTGATGTGCAGGATTTCGGCGACGCGACCCACCTGCTGCTGGCGCTCGGCCTTGGCCACGCCGGACATCTTGAGCGCGAAGCCCATGTTCTCGGCCACCGTCATGTGTGGGTACAAGGCATAGCTCTGGAACACCATCGCCGCACCGCGGTCGGCTGGGCGCAGGTCGTTGGCGCGCACGCCGTCGATCAGCAACTCGCCGCCGGTGATGGTTTCCAGGCCCGCGATCATGCGCAGCATGGTCGGTTTGCCGCAGCCCGAAGGGCCGACGAAGACGATGAATTCGCCGTCGGCGACGTCGAGGTCGACGCCCTTGATGACGTCTGTCTTGCCGTAGCTCTTGCGAATGCCGCGCAATGTGACCTGTCCCATCTCAAGCTCCGGTGATGGTCGCTGGGCGCTGCGCGCGCACGGCCTTCTGACCCTGCAGGAAACCGCGGTACCACAGCGCGCTGTCTTTGAGCGTGCGGCGTTGGGTGGCGTAGTCGACGTGCACGATGCCAAAGCGCTTCTCGTAGCCCGACGCCCACTCGAAGTTGTCGAGCAGGCTCCAGACCATGTAGCCCTCCATGGGCACGCCGTGGGCGAGCGCCGCGCCAACGGCGGCAATGTGGCGCGCGATGTAGTCGGTGCGCTGCGGGTCGTGCACTTGGCCATTCACCAGCGTGTCCTTGAATGCCGCGCCGTTTTCCTTCACGTACATCGGCGGCACCGGGTAGTCGCGGTGCAGGCGCAGCAGCAGGTCGGTGAGGCCCTCGGGATAGACCTCCCAGCCCATGTCGGTCACTTCATGCCCGCCGCTGTGCACGTCCCACGGCTCGGTGGCGCTGACCATCGAGCGCGTGTAGTAGTTGATGCCCAGGAAGTCCATGCGCGTGGCGATGTGCTGCATGTCGCCCGGCTCGATGAGGGGCACATCGGCGCCCAGGTGCTCGAGCACATCGGCGGGGTACGCGCCCTTGAACAGCGGGTCGGTGTACCAACGCACCAGCAGGCCGTCTTCGAGACGGGTTTTCGCGCGGTCCGCCGCGGAATCCGTGGCGGCTTGCATCGGCGACAAGTTGAGCACGATGCCCAGGCGGCTCTTGCAGCCCTGCGCGCGCAGCGCCTGCAGCGCCAGGCCGTGGCTGAGCAGCAGGTGGTGCGAGGCCTGCGCGGCCAGCGCGCGGCTCTTCAGGCCCGGCGCGAACACACCGTGCTCGTGGCCCAGTGTCGCCACGACCCAGGGTTCGTTGTGCGTTGTGATGGTGGCGACGCGGTCCCCCAAGCGCGCCGCCATGCCGAGCGCGTATTCGACGAAGCGGTGCACGGTGTCGCGGTGTGCCCAGCCCCCCCGGGCCTGCAGCTCGGCCGGCAGATCCCAGTGGTTCAGCGTCAGGTAGGGCTTGATGCCGCGCGCGAGCAAGCCATCGACGAGGCGCTCGTAGAAGGCCAGGCCCTTCTCGTTCCAGGCTCCCGAGCCACCCGGCCGCACGCGCGGCCACGAGACCGAGAAGCGATTGGCATCGACCCCCAGGCCGGCGATGATGTCGAGGTCGGACTCCCAGCGGTGGTAGTGGTCGCAGGCGATGTCGCCATTGCTGGCGTCGGCGATCGCGCCGGTCTGGCGGCAGAACTCGTCCCAGATCGACAGCCCCTTGCCGTCTTCGGTCGACGCACCTTCGATCTGGAACGAACTGGTGGCCACGCCCCAGACGAAGTCGGCGGGAAACGGCGGTATCGTGGCGTCGGCGTTGGGCGGAGTCATTGGTTCTTTCATTTCACGGCACCGGCCGTCAGGCCGGAGATCAACTGGCGCGACGACAGCACGAACAGCACCAGCAACGGCAATGTGGCAATCGCCGAGCCCGTCATCAGCGCACCCCACTCGGTGTTCACCGGGCTTTGCAGGCTGCGCAGGGCCAGGGGCAGCGTGTACATCTCGGGGGAACGCATCACGATCAAGGGCCCGATGAAGTTGTTCCACGAAGCGATGAAGGTGATGAGCCCGAGTGTGCCGAGCGCCGGCTTGAGCAGCGGCAGCACGATGCGCGCATAGATGCCGAACTCGCTGCAGCCGTCCATGCGCGCGGCTTCCACCAGGTCTTTCGGGATCGACGAGGTGACGAACTGGCGCATCAGAAAGATGCCGAAGGCACTTGCCGCGCCGGGGATGTAAAGCGCCTTGGGTTGATCGATCCAGCCCAGCACGTCCATGATCATGAAAGTCGGGATCATGTTCATGAACGAGGGCAGCAGCATGGTGGCCATCACCAGGCCGAACAGCAGGTTCTTGAAGCGGAAGTCGAACAGCGCGAAGGCGTAGCCCCCCATCGAACAGAACAGCAGCGTCAGCACCGTGGAGGCGTTCGCGACGTACAGGCTCCAGCCCAGGTTGCGCCAGAACGGCATGCGCTCGGTGAGGATCTTCAGGTTGTTGAGAAAGTCGTCGCCAAAGGACATCGGCGGCGGCAGGCTGAAGATTTCGGTGCGCGAGTGCGTGGCGAAGACGAACATGAAGTAGAACGGCGCCAGCATGATCAGCGCGCCGACGCCGACGACGCAGTAAGCGGCCCAAGGTGCGAGGCGATCGGTTTTCATGTCGATGTGCTCAGGCGGAAGGGCCACGCGGGCGGAACGCCCGATTCGTGACCCAGGTGAGCGCCGCCACCAGAATGAACAGCAGCCACGACATCGCGCTGGCGGCGCCGAAGTCGTTGAAATCGAAGGCCATGCGGTAGAGGTAGATTGCCGTCGTCATTCCCGACTGGTCGGTCCCGCCGCGCCCTCCTGTCAGGATGAATGGCTCTTCGAACAGCTGCAGGCCGCCGATGACGGACAGCGTGACGCCGAAGAAGATCATCGGCTTCAGGCTCGGCAACGTGATGTGGAAGAACTGTTGCAGGCGCCCGGCGCCGTCCATCGTCGCGGCCTCGTAGATGTCTGCGGGAATCGTCTGTAGCGCTGCGAGGTACAGCACGACGTTGAAGCCGACATACCGCCAGAACACGATCATTGAAATGGCCGGTTTGATGTTGTCGGGGTCGTTCAGCCAATCCACCGGATCGCTCGGCAACAGCCAGCCGAGTCCAGGCACTTCCTTCAACACCTGCATGCCGACGTTGATCAGCCCGTAGTCGGTGGAGAACAGCGAGCTGAACAGGATCGCGATCGCCACCGTCGAGGTGATGTAGGGCATGAAGTACGCGCCGACCACACCGTTGCGCAGTTTCTTGAACGACGAATGGATGAAGACCGCCAGCGGAATCGCCACCAGGTGTTGCGGAACACCCGAAGCCAGCGCGAGCCAGGCGGTGTTCTTCAGCGACTTCCAGAACCACTCGTCGCGCAGCGCGAAGGCATAGTTGTCCAGACCGACGAACTCCATCGCGCCCAGGCCGCTGGTGGGCTCCCACGACTGGAACGCCAGATACAGCGAGAAACCGAGCGGGAACACGCCGAACACGGCGAACAGGATCACGAAGGGGCTCAGGAACACATAGGGCGCCCATTCGGGCGACAGGCGCAGGGCGGCGGGCAGCTTCATGGCGGGTGGGCGGGGTTCGGCTCAAGCGTGGAGGGACTGCCGGCGCCACGCCGTCAGCGGCGCGCGCGCTGCAGCAGCAGGCGCTGCGCGTCGGCCAGCGCGGTGGAGATGTCCTTGCCGCGATCGAGCACCTTGTCGAGTTCGGTGTTGATCACTTCGTCGGCGAATGCGTCTTGCTTATGCACGGCCACAGCGCTGATGCGCCCGGCAGCGGCACGCCACGCGACGCGCGCTTTCTGGCCGCTGAGGAATTCGAGCGGCAGCTCGAAGAACGGGTCGTCGTAGGTCTCCAGCAACGCGGGAAACGCGTCTTGCGACTTGAAGGCCGCGAGCTGAACCTCGCGATTCAGCGTCATCATCTGAATGAATTCCCACGCCAGCGCCTTGTTGGCGGCCGGCGCACCCCGGGCGATCGCGAAGAACGTGCCTCCATAGGCGGCAAATGCGCCCTCGGGCAATTGCGCGGCGCGCCACAGACCCTTGGTGTTCGGGGCCAGCCAGTTGTTCAAGTGCCCTGCGAGCCAGACGCCCGTCATCTGCGTGGCGATGGTGCCGCGCTTGAAGCCCTCGGACCACTCGTTGGACCAGGCTCCGACCTTGGCGTCGAGCTTGTGCTGGCGCACCTTGCGCGCAAGCTCGAACGCGCGCACGAAGCGTGGCGTCGTCACCAGCACGTTCGACTGACTGTCGAAATACAGGCCTTCGCCGGGCTGAATGCCGGCGCGGATCACGATGTCTTTCATGTCGCGCGCATGCGCCATCAAGTAGGCGCCGGTCGCCGACTTGATCTTCGCGCCCGTGGCCACATAGCTGTCCCACGACTGGGTGAGCTCGGCCTCGCTGACTCCCGCCTTGGCCAGCAGGTCGGCGCGAAACAGCAAGGTGCCGGGGCCGATGTCGGTGGGGGCAGCCACCACCGCGCCCTTTCGGCTGGTGGCCTGCATGTACGCATACGGCACCCAGCGCGACTGGAATTGTTTGATGTCGTAGGGCGCTTTTGACAGGTCTTCGAGCCCGCCGCCCTGGGCGAAGCGGCCCACGTAGCCGACCTCCAGCGCCATCACGTCAGGCGGATAGAACGAGGTTGACAGCGCCGTCGTCATGGCGGTGTGGTGGTCGCTGAACTGGCGGCTCACGACCTTGATGTCGACATTCGGGTGCAGGCGCTTCCAGCGCGGAATCGCGGCGCGCACGATGTCGTCCACCGCCGGGAATGCCGCGACCGTCAGCAGTTGCTGGGCGCGGGCGTCAGTCAGCCACGGCGTGAGCAGCGCCAAGCCGACAAGCGCCGGACCGAAGCTGAACCATCGCGTGCCCTGCCACATCCCCGTCTCCTACTTCGTCGGCGCGCCGCGCGTACCGGCCTGCTCAGCGCCGGACCTGGAATGCGCTCGTCTTGAAAGCGCTTTCACAAACGACTATAGAACTGGGTCCTTGTGCTGTCAACCAAGGGAAAGCGCTAGGTTCTCATTGGTGCGCGGGTTCGGCGCCGCGGTGTGCCTCACGCCAGCGCGCGCCGGGGCCCATGCCGTGAATCCGGGCCCCGCGCTCGCTCGCGCGCTGTTCAACCCGGCAGGCGCCGGCTCGACTCACGGGCCACGAAGCGCGGCGCCGCCAGCTCTGCCGTCGGCTTGACTCCGGACAGCATCTCCAGCATCGCCGTTGCGGCCAAGCGCCCCATCTCATACGCCGGTTGATGCACGGTGCTGAGCGGAGGGATCGCATATTGCGAGGTCGGCAGGTCGTCGAAACCGACCAAAGACACATCGTCGGGAACGCGCAGCGACCGGCGTTGCAAGCCGAGCGCCGCGCCGAAAGCCATCTGGTCGTTCGCCGCGAAGATCGCCGTGAAGCGCTGCCGGCTCTCGACCAGGCGATCCACCGCCAGAAGGCCGTTGACCTCGTGATATTCACCAGGGACCACCAGCGCGGGGTCGAAAACGATGCCCGCTGCTTCGAGCGCGCCGCGGTAGCCGCGCAAGCGTTCAGTCGAGTCGACGTGCGCCGGATCGCCGGTGATGAAGGCGATGCGTCGGTGGCCCAGCTGAATCAAATGCTGCGTCGCCAGGCGCCCGCCCTCGAAGTTGTCGAAGTGCAGCGAGAACAATCCCGGCGCCTTCAGCGTTCGCCCCGTCACGACCACCGGCAGCGCCTTGGCACAGGCCTTCAACGCGGCATCGCTGATGCGGCCGGTCAGGACAATGATGCCGTCGACACGCCGCGAGCGCAGCACGTCGATGCAGCGCACTTCGGTGGCTGCATCCCAATGCCCGCTGACGAACAATGGGCTGTAGCCTTCGGGGCCCAGTTGATCTTCGATGCCACGCAGGGCCGCGCCATAGAAAGGGCTGTCGATGGCCTGCGTCACCACCCCGATGCTCAGCGTGCGCCCGCCAGCCAAACCCCTTGCAACGGGATTGGCCACGAAGCCAAGCGCGGCAATGGCCTCTTCAACAGCTCGACTCTTGGTCTCGCTGACCACCGCCGTACCGTTCAAGATGCGCGACACCGTGCTCAACGAAACACCAGCGGCACGCGCGACCATTTCGATCGTCACCGGGCCGGGGCCGGATCGCATCGACCCCTTTGACCCGCTGGGTGGATTTGTCTTGCTTCTCATTGCACCCCGGCGCTTCGCAAGGGCGAGAGTGTAGTGGCGTGCGGACAAGGTATGCGCTGGGTCCCGCCCGGATCACCTCGAAGGCTCGCACTTCGGAGGATGGAAGTTGACGAGACGGCGTGCTCTGGACAAAACTCAATGCCGACGCGTATAACTGCCATCGAACACCACGCTCCAGTTCCTGCCACCGTCTTCCGAGGTCGACCAGATCTGGCGCACCGAACCGTCGGGCTGCACCGTCCAGGTGATGCGCTGCTCCAGCCGCGAGCCCGGTTTTTCGGGATGCGGGTCGTTTGATTCGAGCACCATCGCCAGGCCTTGCAGGCCGCCGGCAAGGTCCAGGCGCCCGCCTTGGTTGTCGAGCCAGGTCTGGTGCCAGCGTCTGTCGATCGGGTCATAGGCGTTCAGGCTTGTGCCGGCGAAGCCGCCGCGCCCGTTCCAGGTTTCGCGCAGCGCGCAGCCTCCGAGGATGGACTCGATGAAGTTGTCGCCGACGAGCTTGCCGTCGGGCTGATGGACGTCCCAATGGCCGATCCAGAAGTCGAATTGGTGGTATGGCGAGGCGCTGCACGGTGGGGTGGCGGGCTTCGCCGGGGGCTGCGGCGCGGGTGCGCGCTCCGGCGCGGGCACGGGTACCGCTTCAGGCGCGGATGCAGGCGCGGAAGCAGGCGCGGCTGCAGGCACGGATACCGGAGCTTGGGCGGTCGCGCAAGCGCCGATCGAGCCCAACGCCAATGCGACGAGCACAGGGCCCGCGGCGCGACACCACGCCGAACGCGGCTCTCTCATAGACTCTGCTCCTGTTGTGCGCCGGTGGTGTGCCCGCAGTGTGTGGCCTGACGGTGCGATAGTTGCCAGCCTGCCAGTGACGCCGACTGCCCTAACCCGAGAATGATGCCATGGTGAAACGCAGAACCCTTTTGCTTGGCGGCGCCGCGGCTACCGGGGCGCTGGTCGTGGGCTGGTCGCTGTTGCCGCCGCGCCAGCGCCTCACCACCGCGCAGCCGCTCGCGGTACGCGCTGGCCAGGTGGCGCTGAACGGTTGGGTCAAGATCGGTGCTGACGATCGCGTGGGTGTGGTGGTCTGCAAATCGGAGATGGGTCAGGGCGTGCTGACAGGCTTGAGCATGCTGCTCGCCGAAGAGCTGGACGCCGACTGGGCACGCGTGACGATCGAGGCCGCGCCCATCGACAAGATTTACAACAACATTGCCACCCTCGTCGATGGCCTGCCGTTCCACCCCGACAGCGACGGCAGCATCAAGGCCGTCGCCGGTTGGATGACGGCCAAGGCGATGCGCGAGTTCGGCGTCATGATGACCGGCGGCTCGTCGAGCATCAAGGATCTCTGGCTGCCGATGCGCGAAGCCGGCGCGTCGGCGCGCGCGATGTTGATCGGCGCGGCCGCCCAGCAATGGAAGTTGCCCGCCAGCGAGTGCAGCGCCGCCCAGGGCAAGGTGCTGCACCCCTCGGGCAAAAGCGCGAGCTTTGGCGAACTGGCCGAAGCGGCGGCGCGCCAACCCCTGCCGGCCAAGGTGGCGCTGAAAGATCCGAAACAGTTCAAACTCATTGGTCAACCGGTGCCGCGCATCGAGGCCGCGTCAAAGGGCGATGGCACGGCGGGTTTTGGCATCGACGTGCGCCCCGCCGGGTTGCTCTACGCGAGCGTGATGATGTGCCCCACGCTGGGCGGCAAGGTGGCGCGCATCGACGGCCTGGCCGCCGCCAAGATGGCCGGTGTGAAGCACCTGGTGTCGTTCGACGGCTACAACGGCGGCAATGGCGGCGTGGCGGTGATCGCCGACACCTTCTTCCAGGCGATGCGCGCGTTGCCCAAGGTCAGCGTCGAGTGGGACCATGGCCCAGCCGCGGGATTTTCCAGCGCCGATGTCTACCGCCAGCTGGCGCAAACACTGGATAACGACGACGGCTTTGGCTACTACAGTACCGGCGATGTGAACGCCGCGCTGAAGTCCGCGGCGAAGACGATCGACGCCGAATATCGCGCACCGTACCTGGCGCACGCGACGATGGAGCCGATGAACTGCACCGTCCAGTTCAAGGCCGGCAAGGCCACCGTGTGGGTGTCCTCCCAAGTGCCCGGCCTTGCGCGCGCCGCGGTGGCTCAGGCGCTGGACATCGACACACAAAACGTCGACGTGCAGGTGCAACTGCTCGGCGGCGGTTTCGGGCGCCGCCTGGACGTCGACTTCATCGCCCAGGCCGCGGCGATCGCCCGCGCCGCGAACGGCGCGCCGGTGCAAACGATCTGGTCGCGCGAGCAAGACATGGCGCACGACTTCTATCGCCCGGCCTGCGTGGCGCGTTTTTCCGCCGGGTTCGACGCCGCCGGCAAAGTGACCGCATGGCGCAACACCTCGGCGGGTCAGGCCATCGTTCCCAACGCGATCAAGCGCCTGTTCGGTCTGCCGATGGCCGGGCCGGACAAGACGGCGAGCGAAGGCGCGTTCGATCAGCCCTACGAGTGGCCGAACGCCCGCATCGGCCATGTGATCGTCGACCTGCCGGTGCCGGTGGGCTTTTGGCGCTCCGTCGGCCACTCGCACCAGGCATTCTTCAAGGAAAGTTTTGTCGACGAAGCGGCGGCCGCCGTGGGCCAGGACCCGGTGGCGTTTCGCGCCGCGTTGCTCACCAAACACCCGCGACATTTGGCGGTATTGAGGCGCGCCGCCGACCTGTCAGGTTGGGGCCAGCCGCTAGCGAGCGCGGCGGACGGCGCGCAGCGCGCGCGCGGCGTGGCCTTGCATCAATCGTTCGGTGCCGTCGTCGCTCAAGTCGCCGAGGTCTCGCTGGCGGCCGACAAAGGCATACGCGTGCACCGCGTCGTGTGCGTCATCGACTGCGGCCAGGTCGTGAACCCGAATTTGGTGAAGCAGCAAATGGAAAGCGGCATCGTGTTCGGCCTGTCGGCGGCGCTGTATGGCGAAATCACAATTGAAAACGGCCAGGTGCGGCAGAGTAACTTCCACGACTACCCGGTGCTGCGCATGAGCGAGTGCCCGGTGATCGAGACCGACATCATCAAGAGCACCGCCCACCCCGAAGGCGTAGGCGAGCCCGGCACGCCGCCGATCGCACCGGCGGTGGCTAACGCCGTCTTTGCGCTGACGGGGCAGCGCTTGCGCAGCCTGCCTTTGAAACTCGCCTGACGGAGCGTTCGCTATGTCCAACCCCCTGCCTGCGCCGCGCGTCCTCGCCTTCGACATCTTCGGCACCGTCGTCGACTGGCACGGCAGCATCGTGCGCGAACTGCGCGCGCTGTACCCGCAAGTCGACGCCGACGCCTTCGTCACCGCCTGGCGCGCCGGCTACCAGCCGGCGATGCGCCGCGTGATGAGCGGCGAACTCGGCTGGACGCTCATCGACGACTTGAATCGCATGATCCTCGACGAACTGCTGCCGCGCTTTGGCCTGGCGCATCTGGACGAGCGGCAACGGCGCCAATTGAACTTGGTGTGGCACCGCCTCGACCCCTGGCCCGACGCCGTGGCCGGCCTCACCCGGCTGAAGCGCCGCTACGCGATCTGCACGCTGTCTAACGGCAATCTCGGGTTGCTGACGAACATGGCCAAGCGCGCCAGCCTGCCGTGGGATTGCATCTTGTCGGCCGAAGTGTTCCGCGCTTACAAGCCCGACCCAGCCACCTACCTCGGTGTAGCGAAAGTGTTCAACCTGCCGCCACAGGAGGTGATGCTCGTCGCCGCGCATCACGATGACCTGGCCGGCGCGCGCGCCTGCGGCCTGCAAACGGCGTACATCGAGCGGCCGCTCGAATTCGGCGCGGCGCAGGTGAAGGACGTGTCACCCAAGCCGGAGAACGACAGGCATGCGCGCAGCATTGAGCATCTGGCGGAGTTGCTGGGGGCTTGAAGAGGCCAGGGCTAGAGTCCCAGGCTCTTCAGCAATTGTTCCAGCGGTTGCACGCGAAGGCGCGCTTCGTTCAAGATCTCAAGACCGAAGTGCCGAGCAATGACCTGTCGATCATGCGCCCAGGGCTGTGTCGTTCAATGCCCCAAGTTGCTGATGTAGCGCAGAGAACACGCGCTACTGGCTTTTTCGCTTCGATGCTGCTACAAACGCTGGCATGGAAGCTGCCGCGGCGCCTGCACCGGAATTTGAGTTGTCGCGC
>JANOLJ010000183.1:0-8279 GCA_031419715.1 Burkholderiales bacterium
TGCGGCGGACCGCCCATCATGCCGGCCATGCCTGCCGGCATGCCCGCCATTTCCATCTTGGTGGTCATTTCCCAGAATTCGCCAGTGGCTTCGGCAGCCAGCGCGGCTGTGCCGAGCTGGGACAGGATCGTGGCGATAACAAGACTCGGCACTAAGTTCATGAATTTCCTCCTATGGACGCTGAAGGCACACTGAGTGAATCATCCCTCCGTTTGCGCAATGCGGCTCGCGTTGAGACTGCGCTAACCCGACCGATCACCAAGGGAGGGAGTAGGTTTTCACATTCGTGAAGCTCTTGCACGCTTCCTGCACGCCTTCCTTGACGCCGGTACCCGAGTCCTTGATGCCGCCGAATGGCGTCACCTCCAACCGGTAGCCCGGTACTTCCCATACGTTGACGGAGCCGACGTGGAGCTGACGCACGAAACGCATGACGTCGTCCAGCCGGTTCGTGCACACACCCGAACTCAGACCGTACAAGGTGGAGTTGACTTGCGCAATCGCGTCGTCCACGCCTTTGAACGTGATGATCGGCGAGACCGGGCCGAAGGTCTCTAGTCGCACCACTTCCATCTCGCCGCGCGCCCGGTCGATCAGCGTCGGCGAATACAACGCGCCGTCGCGCGAATTTCCGTGCAGCAGCCGCGCGCCGTGCGCTACCGCATCATTGACGCGGCGCTCGAACAGCGTGGCGGCTTGCACGTCGATCACCGTGCCCATGTCCACCGCCGGGTCGAGCGGGTCGCCGTAGGTCCAGGCACGCGTCTTGGCGAGCAGGGCTTCGGTGAACTCGACGGCAATCTTCTCGTGCACGAAGATGCGTTTCACCGCCGTACAGCGCTGCCCCGAGTTCTTGTACGAGCCGCTTGCCGCAAGGTCGGCCGCCTTGCCCACATCGGCGTCGTCCATCACGATCAGCGGGTCGTTGCCGCCGAGTTCCAGCACCTGGCGTTTGTAAACCGCCTTCGCCGCGATGTACTTGCCGATCGCCACACCGCCGGTGAACGTCACCATGTCGGCGTGTTCATTGGTCAGCATCTCATCGGCAATCTCGCTCGGGTCGCCGGTGATCACGCTGAGCATCGGCGGCGGCAGCCCGGCTTCATACAGCACGTCGGCGAGCACGAGGGCGGCCAACGGCGTCTTTTCGCTGGGCTTGAGCACCATGCGGTTGTTCGTCGCGACTGACGGCGCAACCTTGTGGATCACCTGATTCAGCGGGTGGTTGAACGGCGTGATCGCCGAGATCACACCAAGCAAGGGTTCCCGCATCGTGTGCACGCGGCGCTGCTTGCCATGGTGCGTGAGGTCGCAGGAGAACGACTGGCCGTCATCGACGAGCGCTTGCTGCGCGGCGAACAGCAGCACGTCGGACGCGCGACCCACTTCGTACAGCGTGTCCTTGATGCACAGGCCCGCCTCTAACGTGATCAGCCGCGCGATCTCGTTCTTGCGCGAGGCGATGATGTCCCCGGCTTTCATCAGGATCTTGTAGCGCTCATGGCGCGTCAGCACCGGCTTGTACTGGCGCGCGATGTGGAAGGCGCGCCGCACGTCGGCCACCGTCGCCCGCGGCACGGTGGCCACCAGCTCGCCGGTGTAGGGGTAGCGGATTTCGATGATCCGCTCGGAATAGACCTTCTCTGCGCCGATGCGCATCGCTTCTCGCAGTGGGGCATCGACAACTTGAGTGCGTACTGTCATGGCGTCACAGCGTCCCGTTGATTGCGAAGTCGAAGATGCTGTAGCTCTTCAGCGTCTGCGTCGTCTTGAGCTGGTAGGCCTCGTTCAACGCATGGCTCAGGATGAACGGCACCTGGGCCTCTGACGTGCCGCCATGCGTGCGCAGCCGATGGCCCTGCAAACCCTTCAAGTCGTGATCCTTCTTTGACGCGCCGATGCACACATTGCTGCGCGCAATCACGGCGACGTCGCCTTCACGGTCTGCCGGCATGTCGAACACGCGGCACACGGTCGCCTTGTCCATCGCTTCTTCAACGCCGTCCAAGCCGCGCACCACGTCGATGACCTGCTGTGGCGTCGCCCGGCCGCGGCACCAGACGCGAACAAAACCGCCGAGCGCGCCATGGTGGGCGACGAAGGCGTCGGTGATCGGGCAGATCACCTTCACGTCGCCCGCGCCGAACTTCGCGTCGAGCACGTCTTGCAGCCAGATCACGTTGGGCTCACCGTTCGCATTGCTTTTGTCGTTCATGCCGTGGTCGGCGATCAGGCCCACCGTGGCACCCGCCGCCGCGAGGCGGCCGAAGCAGGCGTCGAGCTGCTGATAGAAACGCCGCGCTTCCGATTCATGCGGTGCGTATTTGTGCTGCACCCAATCGGTGAGCGAGAGGTACAGCAGGTCCGGCCGGCGCTGCTCCAGCAGCTTGATGCCGGCCTCAAGAACGAGCAGCGACAGTTCCATCGAATACATGTCGGGCTGGGCCATGCCAACGAATTCGAGCACGTTCTCGATGCCGTTTTCGGCGAGCGTGCAGCGCGACGCGAACTCCGAGGAAAACGACACATGGCCTTGTGAAATGTCCAGGCCCTTGGCCAATTGCTTGCGCAGCTTGTCTTTCGCCGTGATCGAGACGACGCGCGCGCCGGCCTGCGCGAAACCCGCGAGGATCGTGTCACCGCGCAGCAACTCGGGGCCCGTCATCACCACCGGCTGGCCGGTCGCCGTGTCGAGGTAGTAGTTGCCCGAGATGCCGTGCTTCGAGGCCGGCGTGCCCGTGATGATCGACATATTGTTCGGGCAGGTGAACGAAGGCATCGTGCCGTCGGCCACCGTGGCGAAGCCCTGCTGCATGAACCGGGCGATGTTCGGAATCGCGCCATCGGCCAGAAACTGGTGCAGGTAGGCCGGGTCGCCGCCGTCGATGCACACCACAGCGATGGGGCGCAATGGCCAGCGGTAGGTGATGCCGTTGACGGTGATGGCTTGCTTGGAGGGTGTCATGCGGGTTCCAGCGTGGACCTAGTTCTAGGGATGGCGCATTGCAGCTTAATCGGATTCAATCCCCACAAAGAACTTGTCCCGTCCGCCATTGCTCTCGCCACGCGGCCGCCAGGTTCAACAGGGGGATTCCATGAAGTGCAAGTCTATTGCGTTGGCTGCCGCGGTCGCAGCCTGTGTTTCACCGTCCATCGGTGTCGGCCAAACGACGCTTCAGCCTGCGGTCGTCGAAGATTGGGGTAGTCACGCCCTGCTGAGGCAGGAGCAGAGCGGCAGCGAACTGAGCCGGGGCCCGTTCGATCATGTGTTTCTCTTCGACATCGCCGACACATTCTTGGCATCGGCGGGGGTGAATCCGCTGGCCTTCCTGCAACCCACCTACACGATCGGAGGCGGCAAGGTCGAATTGTTCAAGAGCGACAATGACACAACGTTTGCGGGTGACTCCGGCGACACTTCAGTTGGCGCGTTCGATTTCGGTTCCACCGCCAACAGCGGTCAGTTCGGAAAAATCACCGCTGGCGAGTACTTCTATCGCGTGACGGGTGTCGCAACCGGCAATAGCGGTGGCCTTTACACCATCAGCTCCTCGATGAGCCCGACCCCCGAGCCCGGCACATTCGCCATGCTGCTGGCAGGTTTGGGTGTCGTGGGTTTCCTCAGCCGTCGTCGATTGCCGAGGTAAACGCAAGCACTTCGCTCAGCGCGCCTCGCGCGCCAACACTTCAAGCTGCCGCGACAGCCGGTTGGCCTGCGCGTCCACGACAGTGATGGTGTGGCTACCCGCTGCGGCATCCAGCGCACGCTGGTGAAAGGTGCGCGTCGCGCCGACATAGGTATCGTCGAAATGCCAGTGCAGCCTGGCGTTGCGGTCGCGGTGCACGGCTTCGAAGATCACGCGGCTCTTCGCTTCGGCGAGATCGACGGGAATGTAGAACAGCTCCGTCACGTCGAGCGCGTAGCGGTTCCAGCGGTTCGATTGAGGCGCGGTCAGGTGGATCGTCTTGCGCCAGAGATAGCGCCCGACGCGGCCGAGGTCCTGCTGGCCATCAAGCTTGTTCACTTGAAGGAACTGGCCGACGTTGGATTCGAAAATGCGCAGCGCCGTCACATGCACGGAGCGCACATTCACCGCCTCGAACGGCACGCTCAGCACCGGGTTGTCCGGCAGGATCACGCCCTTGCCGACGAAGCGCACCTGGGGCTTGGCGCTGGCGAACGCGACTGTGTGCGTCGAGCCCGCCGCCATGCGTTCGCCCTTGGCGTTGCGCAGGCCCGCGTCGAGCGTGACGCTCACGTCGCCCTCGATGCCCTTGTCCGGGTAGACCTTGAGCACATTGCCTTCGATGCGCTCGGTCGATGCGCCCGAGCCGAGCCGCACCAGCCCGCGCAGGTTCTGTTTCGGGTCGAGGCTGTCGGAGAAGTAGACCTGGATGTACTGCTCCCCCGCGGCCTGCACCGGCTGCACCTGCGTCACCTTGAACTGGTTGCGCGCCGGCACCTCCACAGTGCGCTCGCCCTTGGTGCTCGCGCCCAGCGCCTCGCCGTCCCACTTGAGCACGACGCTCTTCGCCTCGCCCTGGCGCTCGATGCCGGCGATCGTGAATTCGCGGTTGCGCCCGTCGGCGTGGTGCTGCCAGGCGATCGCCAGGGGCTTGTCGAGAAAGCTTGCCGTGAGAACCTTCTCCACCTGTTCCGGCGCTTCGGTGTCGGCAGTGACGAGCGAGCCGCGCAGCACGGACTGGGCTTCGTTTTTCGCATCGGTGTTCAGGCCGGCGACATTGACTTCGAACTGGCGCGGCTGCACTTGTGCGACGAATTCATAGGGTGCGAGCGTTTCGCTCAGGCCGAGCAGGCCGGTGGGCTTGACGGTGAAGCGGTAAAAGCGCCCGGCTTCCAGATCCTTGCTCGGCGAAAGCACAACTTCACGCGGGCTGGTGAACGTGGCGCTTCCCGTGACCGCCGGGTTCGCCGAGAAGTTCTTGTCGGCGCTCGTGCCCACGCCAGAGGGCTCGATCACGTCGCCCGCGAACACGACCCGGATCGTCGCCTTGCGCGACACGATGCCCACCGTGTGCGAGCTGATGATCTGGCTCCACGCCGGGTTTTGTGGGGCGACGGTCGGCGGCGCGACCGGCGCCGCAATGGGTTTGCGGTCGCAGCCGGCAAGCAAGCCGGCGAGCACCACCAAGGCGATCCAAGACGTTTGCGAAAGCGAGCGGCGCATCACTACTCCCCAGTTGAGCCGCACGGACTCTAGCGGGGCATTGGAGGCGACTTGACCACACGCGCCCGCGGCGATAGCGCGAGCGTGCGGAATTCTCGCTGCGCGCGGGCCCGCCGGCCCTGGGGGCTCACGACGGTTTGAACGGGTTGCGTATCGTCAACTGTCGTTCGATGACTTGGCCGACCTGCAGGTCTTCCGAGTAGAGCGTCTTGCAGCCGGCAGCCAAGGCTGCCGAGACGATGAGCGAGTCGTAGATCGAGGAGCCGTGGCGCTGCGCGATCCGCATCGCGCGATCATGCGTTTCGATGGTCACTGGCTGGACCGCGCAGACGGCCCGGATCTGAGCCAGGATTTCGTGAATTTCGATCCACGACATGCGCAGCTTGCGCGAAGCGACCGCCACGAACTCGTTCAGAACTTGCACGCTGATCGTGCCGCCCGTGGCGAGCAGTTCTTCCGCCCGATCCGCCTTGGCAGTGTCCGCCGACAGCAGATAGAGAAGCACGTTGGTGTCGAAGAAGGCTTCACCGCCGTTCATTGACTTCTATTCGGTCGAACTTGAAATCGGCGGGCAGTCGGCCACGGTACTTGCGTATTCGGGCCAACAAGTCACGCGCTCCGGGCGCCTTGTCGACCGCGAATGTACGGTCGCCTTTGACGTGAATGTCAATGTTGTCGCCAGGCTTCAGACCAAGCGCCTCGACCACCGCGGCCGGCAGGCGAACTGCCAGACTGTTGCCCCACCTTGCGACTTGCATGATTGCCTCGATGATCTACATTGATCGATGTAGATCATACGCTTCGAATTCGCGACGCGGTGTGCCCAGCCACTTCAATCAGAACTTCTTGCTCATCGCTTGTGGGCTTCGTCACTGACAGCTACCCAAACCGCAGCGCCACCACCCCACCCACGATCACCACCGCCCCCACCGCGCGCTGCGCGCCTAAGGGTTCCTTGAGCAGCCACACGCCGAGCACGGTGGCGAAGAGGATCGAGGTCTCGCGCAGCGCGGAGATCGAGGCGACCGGTGCGCGCGTCATCGCCCACAGCGCGATCGCGTAGCTGCCGATCGACGCCGCGCCGCCCAGCGCCGCGAGCGGCCAGCGGATGCGCGCATAGGCGAGGATGGCGCTGCGCCCGGCCGCGTCGCGGCGCAACCACACGAGCATGGGATAGGGAATGCCGTCGAGCACGAACAGCAGCAGAACGTAGGTGAGCGCACTCTGCCCGGCCGCGACGGTAGCGCGCACGCCGATGCCGTCGACGAAGGTGTAGGTCGCGATCACACACGCATTGGCCAGCGCGAAGCCGAGGGCACGCCGGTGGTGCAGGGCTTCGCCCGGACTGCGCCCGGACGCGAACAGTCCCTGCGGACTGTTCGCCGCCTGGCGAGGGCCATGAGCCTGCGGCCCATGGCGCGCCAGGCCCACCAGCGCCACGCCGAGCGTCACCCCCAGCACGCCGGCCCAGGCCAGCGGCGACAGGCTTTCGCCCAGCACCGCCGAGCTGCCCAGCGCCACCAGCAGCGGCGCGCTGCCGCGCATGATGGGGTAGGTCAGGCCCAGGTCGCCGTGTTTGTAGGCACCGGCCAGGGTGATGTAGTACGCGATGTGGATCAAGAGCGAGGCCGCGATGTAGGGCCAGGCCACCGCGGGCGGCAGACCGAACAGCAACAGCGGCGGCAGCGCGACAACGGCGCCGAGAAAATGCACCAGGGCGGTATCGACTTCCTTGTCGCCGCTCGATTTGATGAGAGTGTTCCACCCGGCGTGCAGCACGGCGCCGAAAAGCACGGCCGCCACGACGGCCCACGTCAGCGCCATCGGACAGCCTCGGCGAGGCTCGTATTGGGGCTAACCCCTAGGACCAAGAGGCAACGCCGAGGAGGCAATGGCATGGCAGGGATTTTGCTCGACATCGGGTTGTCATCCTTGGCGGTTCATGATTGCTCTCTTAACCTGCCGCTATTGGCCTTCCTTGGCCTTCCCGATCAACTTCTGAGGAGATTTCCATGCATGTCTCGCACGTCTTTCGGTCCGTGGCCTGCCTGGCCACGCTGGCACTCGCCGGCACAGCTTTCGCGCAAAAGACCACCCTGCTCGTCTACACCGCGCTCGAGACCGACCAGCTCAAGGCCTACCAAGAGGGCTTCAACAAGGTCGAGCCCAACATCGAAATCAAATGGGTGCGCGACTCCACAGGCGTGATCACGGCGAAGCTGCTGGCGGAGAAAGCGAACCCGCAGGCTGACGTGGTGATGGGCGTGGCCGCGTCGAGCCTGGCGCTGCTCGACAAGAACGGCATGCTGCATCCGTACCGGCCGCTGAATGCGGATGCGCTGATGAGCCAGTACATCGACAAGAAAAACCCGCCGGCCTGGTTCGGCATGGACGTCTGGGGTGCGACGATCTGCTTCAACACGATCGAGGCGCAAAAGCGCAACATCCCCAAACCCGAAACCTGGAAAGACCTGACCAAGCCAGTCTACAAAGGCCAGATCGTGATGCCCAATCCGGCGAGCTCGGGCACCGGCTTCTTCGACGTGACGGCTTGGCTCACGCTGTGGGGCGACAAAGACGGCAAGGGAGATGGCTGGAAGTACATGGACGCGCTGCACGAGAACATCGCCCAGTACACGCACTCGGGCTCCAAGCCTTGCAATATGGCCTCCAGCGGCGAATTCGTGCTCGGCATTTCGTTCGAGTACCGCGCCAACGCGAACAAGGCCAAGGGCGCGCCGATCGACCTGGTGTTCCCGAAAGAAGGCCTGGGCTGGGATCTGGAAGCGTTCGCGATCCATAAAGGAACGAAGAACCTGGACGCGGCGAAGAAACTCGCCGACTGGGCGTCGAGCAAGGACGCGATGATTCTTTACGGCAAGAACTTCGCGATCACCGCGCAGCCCGGCGTCGCCCAACCGCTGCCCAACGTGCCGAAGGACTATGAAGCGCGCCTTGTGAAGATGGATTTTTCCTGGGCCGCCGACAACCGCGAGCGCATTCTCGAAGAGTGGACGAAGCGCTACAACGCGAAGAGCGAGCCGAAGAAGTGAGCCTTGCTGAGGCGGGGTCAGGCCTTGCCTTTTGCCC
>JANOLJ010000184.1:0-11383 GCA_031419715.1 Burkholderiales bacterium
GCCTCGACCTGCGCACGAGAACACGGTGTTGATGGCGCTACGCAAGTGGGCGCAATCCGGTGCCCCGCGAGCGTGGGCCGGAGAACGTACCCCAGGCCGACTGCCACGCTGCTCGACATCTGCACGCAGCGAGCAACGAAGATCAACAACGGGCCGAATGCAGCCAGCGCAACGCCCCAAACTC
This sequence comes from Burkholderiales bacterium, assembly GCA_031419715.1. GTDB lineage: Bacteria > Pseudomonadota > Gammaproteobacteria > Burkholderiales > Burkholderiaceae_C > JAEMQF01. Next base: position 185 of record JANOLJ010000184.1, read on the forward strand.
GCCGCGAAGTGCGGCGCACTGGATTCATCCTAGCGCCTGCCGAAATGCCGCTTCAACGCGTCGAAGCCGCCTTGGAACACGCCGTTGCCGATCTGCTCGTTCAACTCACGCTCACGGCCCTCAGCGCAATCGAACTCGGCGCTCCATTCGGCGAAGCAGCGCGCGCCGTCGGTGATGGGGGTGAGCTTGAGCGTGGCGATGTAGTTTTCCACGCCCATCGGGCTCTCCAGAATTTCATAGGTGCAGGCGTAGTCGTAGTCGGAGAGCGCCAGCAACCGCTCGCGAATCATTCCGCCATCGCGGGTGTGGAAGTGGCGGATGCAGCCGACGCGGTCACTCGGCTCGCTGTTCTCGATGCGGCTGTCGGCGATTCCCGGGTGCCATAACGGCAGCGCGTTGAAGTCGCGGACTCGCGCCCACACGGTGTCGGCGCTGGCGTCGATGACGCTGGAGGTGTAGACCTTGATCACGCTCTATTCCTTGGGCGTTGGCGTCGGCGTGGCGAGCGGCAGCGCCGCGTGCGCGCCACTCACGCTGCCCACCAGGCGCTGAATGTCGCCGCCTTCGATGCCGATCTCGCGCAGCAACTGGTCCACGAGCGGCGCCTGCGCGCGAAAGCGCAACGCGGAGTTCACCACGCCGTCGGCGAAGTTGCCACCACCGCCATTCATGCCATCACCGCCGCCGCCCGAGCCACCCAGGCCATCGACGTGCAGGATCTTGATGCCCTCGATGCGCTCCATCGGCCGCACCGACTCGCGGATGATGCCCTCGGCCTTCTCCACCAACTTCATGCGCAAGGCCGACATGCGCGCCTCGGGCGTCAGCATGTTGTGCGCCTCGTTCATCCAGCGCTGCGCCTCGGCTTCGATCTCGGCGCGCACGCGCAGCGCAATCGTCTTGATCTGGTCGGCGTCGGCGTCGGCCTGGGCTTGCATGCGGATGGCCGCACCGCGGTCCGCGCTCGCTTCCTTTTCCGCGCTTGCCGCCACCGTGAGGCGCAACGCGTCGCGCTCCGCCGATTGGCGCGCGCCGATCAGCTCGATCGCTTTTTTGCGCTCGGCCATCTCGACCTCACGCGCCGTGAAGACGCGCTCCTCGGCGGTCACCGCGTCGGCGCGTGCGCCATCGGCCGCCGCTTGCGCTTCACTTTGCGCCTTGCTCTCCAGCGCCACCGCGATCGCGCGCTGTTGCTCGGCGAGTTCCAGCGACTTGCGGCGCTCGATCTCGCTGGCCTGCACCTCGCGTTCCTTGTGAATGCGCTGCTGCTCGATCGATTGTTCGGAACGAATGCGCGCTGTGTCGATCGCCTGCTTGGCGGCGATCTGCGAACTCTCGGCGTCTTGCTCGCGCTGGGCGCGTTCCGTCGTCACTTCGGCGCGCTGGCGCGCGCGCGCGATTTCCACTTCGCGCTGTTGGCTGAGTCTTGCGTACTCGCCTTCGCGGTCGATGTCGAGCGAGAGCTTCTCCGCTTCCAGGTTCTTGTTGCGAATCGCGATCAGCGTGTCTTGCTCGACGTCGTTGCGCTGTTTCTTGCGGTGCTCAATCTGCTCGGTGAGGCGCGTCAAACCTTCGGCGTCAAACGCGTTGCTCGGGTTGAAGAACTCCATGCCGGTCTGGTCAAGTTGCGTGAGCGACGCCGCTTCCAGCTCCAGACCGTTCTTCTTCAGATCCTCCGCCACCGCTTCGCGCACCTTCTTCACATAGGTGCCGCGCTTTTCATGCAGGTCTTCCATCGTCATCTCCGCTGCCGCCGTGCGCAGCGCGTCGACGAACTTGCCCTCGACCAATTCCTTGAGCTGCTCCGGCTCCATCGTGCGCAGGCCCAGCGTCTGCGCCGCGGCGGACACCGACGCCGGCTCGGCGGCGACGCGCACATAGAACTCGGCGATCACATCCACGCGCATCCTGTCTTTGGTGATCAACGCTTTCTCGCGGCCACGGCTCACCTCCAGGCGCAGCGTGTTCATGTTCACCGGAATCACGTCGTGCACGATGGGCAGCACGAACGCGCCGCCGTCGAGCACCACTTTCTGCCCGCCCAGACCCGTGCGCACGAAGGCTCGTTCCTTGGAGCTGCGCAAGTAGAGCCAGTGCAGCAGCCATACGCCGATCGCCACGACGATCGCGACGACGATCAGGCCAAGAATGAAATTGCCGAATTGGGCGCCGGTCATGTTGCTGTCTCCTTCAAATCGTGCTCTTTGACGTGCTCTTTGACGTGCTAACGGGCGATGCGCTTAAAGCGCCGCGTCGTTTCAGTCAGTGCGATTTCGGTGGGCAGCCGCTCCATCGAGCTGGCGCCGTAGAAACCGTCGATCGTTTTGCAGTGCTTCAAGATGAACTGCGCGTCTTCGGGTGTCGCGATCGGCCCGCCGTGGCAGAGCACGATCACGTCGGGCTTCACCGCACGCGCCGCCGCCGCCCAGGCGTTGATGGGTGCCACGCAGTCCGCCAGTTTCAACGAGGTGCCTGCGCCGATCGCGCCGCCCGTCGTCAAGCCCATGTGGCACACCACGATGTCGGCGCCAGCGCGGGCCATGTCTAACGCTGCGGATTCGCTGAACACGTAGGGCGTAGTCAACAGGTCGAGCGCATGGGCGCGCGCGATCATCTCCACCTCAAGGCCGTAGCCCATGCCGGTTTCTTCGAGGTTCGCGCGAAAGGTGCCGTCGATCAGGCCGACGGTCGGAAAGTTCTGCACGCCGGAAAAGCCCAGGTCGATCAAGCGGCGCAAAAATTGATCGGCAATCATGAACGGGTCGGTGCCGTTCACGCCCGCCAGCACCGGCGTGTGCTTGACGACCGGCAGCACTTCATGCGCCATCTCGCAGACGATTTCGTTTGCGTTGCCATAGGCCAGCAAACCGGCGAGCGAGCCGCGCCCGGCCATGCGGTAGCGGCCCGAGTTGTAGATCACGATCAGGTCGATGCCGCCGGCTTCTTCGCACTTGGCGGACAGGCCGGTGCCCGCGCCGCCGCCGATCAGCGGCTCGCCGCGCGCGATCTTGGCGCGAAAGCGCTCAATCAGGGTCTGTCTTGAAATGCGTGGCATGGTGTGGTCAACGTGGATTGTTTTCAGGCGCGGCGCGCGCTGGGAGATCGAGCCGAGACCTCGCTCCATGCGGCAACCAACGCAAGGGCAAAGGCTTCGTCATTGAGGTGCAGGGGCAGGCGCTGCAGGCGCTTGTCGGGGGTGGTGCGAAAGCCCTGTTCGATGGCGTTGAACAGGGCGGCATCGGCGGCGGGGTCGTGGAACGGTTGGCCTACTCTGTCGATCGCCGACACGCCACCCTCGGGAATGAGGAAACGCACCGGCCCGCGCATGGCATTGAGCTTCGCGGTGATGAACTCGCCGATGCGCCGGTTTTCGTCGGGCGTGGTGCGCATCAACGTCACCGTCGGGTTATGTCGGTACAGTTTTCGTGTCTTGAAGCGCTCGGGCACGCTGTCCCAGGCGCCGAAGTTCACCATGTCGAGCGCACCGCACGAGCCCACATAGGGCAGGGCGTGGCGTGCGAACACATCCATGCGTGTCGGCCCGGCGGAGAGCACGCCGCCGCCAATTTCATCGGCCACTTCGGTGGTGGAAACGTCGATCACGCCAGCCAGCAAACCTGAGTCGACAAGCTTTTCCATCGACTGGCCGCCCACGCCGGTGGCGTGGAACACCAGGCAGTCGTGGGACTCCTCAAGCAGCCGCGTGACAGCCTGCACGCAAGGCGTGGTCACGCCGAACATCGTGAGACCGAGCGCCGGCTTGGTGACCTCGCTGCGCACGACAGGGTGCGCGAGCATGCCCGCCAGTGCATGGGCGGCGTTGGCCAGCACCTGCTCGCTGATGCGGTTGATGCCTTGCACGTCGGTCACCGAATACATCATGCAGATGTCGCTCGGCCCCACATAGGGCCGCGTGTCGCCGCTGGCCATGCTGGACACCATCACCTTCGGGCAGCCGACCGGCAATGCGCGCATGCCGGCGGTGGCGAGCGTGGTGCCACCCGAGCCACCGGCGGAGAGTATGCCGCCCAGGTCGCGCCGGGTGCGCACAAAGACCTCGAACGCGGTGGCCATCGCCGCCACCGCGTTGCCGCGGTCGCCGCTGAACACCGCCGCTTCGCCGCCCGGGTGATGGCGCGCCACTTCGCGCGGATGCACGTTCGCTGACGAGGGCTTGCCGCTGGTCGAGAGGTCGACGGTGACGACGCGCAGGCCGAGCTTTTCGATGCACTGGCGCAGGTACGACAGCTCGCGGCCTTTGGTGTCGAAGGTGCCGACCACGTAGGCTGCGCGCTCGCTGCTCGCCGCTACCGGAAACGCGAGCACGGTGGCGGAAGCCGGCGTGGCCGTGCCGGGCTGTGGCGGGCCGGCGGCGGCCTCTGTGGTGCTTGCGCTCACGGTCGATGGCGCGCCGGCAGCGCGCGCGGCGGCGGAAGCGTCACGCGCGGTGCCCGCCCCCTCACGCGCGATGTCCACCGTCGGCGCGGTCGTGCCGCCAGCGTTCCAGCGGTTGTAGCCACGCACGGTGCGCGGCGCCAGGTCGTCCAGCGACGGCGCGCCTTCGGTGTAAGCGCGGCGCACGGTGTAGACCTGTGGCGCGCCGGCTTCGGCAGCCGCGGTTTGCGCTGCGGGTGTGCCAAGCGCTGAAGCAGTGTCATCGGCTTCGCCGTGACCACCGGACCGCACACCGAGCAAGCGCTCCCGCAATTCGCGGTCCGCCGCCAACTCCGACGTAGGCATTTCCTGCGCGATGCGGCCGTTCACCATCACGCCGATGCGGTCTGCCGCATCGATCGCCACGCCCAGGTTCTGTTCGATCAGCAGCACGGCGATGTCGCCCTGCGCCGCGAGGTCGCGGATCGCTTGCGCGACTTGTTCGACGATTTTCGGCGCCAGCCCCTCCGTGGGCTCGTCCATCACGAGCAGCCTGGGTGCGAGCAACAGCGCGCGGCCGATTGCGAGCATTTGCTGTTCGCCGCCCGACAACTGCGCGCCGCCGTTGCTTTTGCGTTCGGCCAGGCGCGGGAACATCGCGTAGATGCGATCGATGTCGCGGCGCTTGGGGGCGACCAGGCGCAGCGTTTCATCGACCGTCAATGACGGCCAGACGCGCCGGCCCTGAGGCACATAGGCGATGCCGCGTTTCGTGATCTGGTGCGGCGCCAGGCCCAGGATTTCTTCGCCGAGCAACTTCACGCTGCCGCGGGCCGGCACCAGGCCGGTGATGGCGTTGCACAGGGTAGTCTTGCCCATGCCGTTGCGCCCGACGATGCCCAGCACGCCGTGCTCGATGACGAGGTTCACGCCTTGCAGCGCGTGGGCGCGGCCGTAGTAGACGTCCAGCCCTTCGATGGCGAGCACCGGCGCGGCGCGCCTGGAAGCGGCGTCTCGATCGGGGTACGGGCCGGACGTCGCCATCAGTGCTTGCCTCCCATGTAGATCGCCTGCACCTGCGCATCGTTTTCAATCTCGCCGGGCGTGCCGGTCTTCAACACCTGGCCGTTGTGCATCACCGTCACGCGTTCGACGACGCGCAGCGCGATGTCGAGATCGTGCTCGATCAACACATAGCTCATGTGCGCCGGCAACGAACGTAGCAGCGCAACGAGTTCGCGCCGCTCGGCGGGTGACAGGCCGGCGGCGGGCTCGTCGAACAGAATCAAGCGCGGCGCGCCGGCCAGGGCCATGCCGATCTCCAACTGGCGCTGTTGGCCATGCGCCAGGTTCGCGACAAGCTCGTCGGCGATGTGCATCAGGCGGGATCGCTCCAGCAGTTCATTCGTTGCCAGCGTCGATGCGTGGGACGCGCGCGCGCGCCAGAAACTGAAGCGCGCGTTGCCCACGCCACGCACCGCGAGAAACAAGTTGTCGCGCACCGTCAGGTCGCGAAACAGCAGCGAAGACTGGTAGGTGCGCCTCAGCCCTTTGCGGATGCGCTCGTGCGGCGGCAACTCCGTGATGTCTTCGCCGAAAAAATAGATTCGCCCAGCGGTGGGCGGAAAGTCTCCCGTGATGGCGTTGAACAGCGTCGTCTTGCCCGCGCCGTTCGAGCCGAGCACGGCGTACTTCTGGCCAGCCGCCACCGAGATCGATACGTCGTCCACCGCGCGCAATGCGCCGAACGCGCGCGTCACGTTGACGAGCGTCAGCGCGTCGTTGGACGCGAGCGCCGAGCGTGCGCCCAACGTCGCCGGTGTGGCGGCGATGCTGCGGCGCATGGCGGTGATGGAGGCCATCGGATTGCGGGGGTTGTGGTCCGCGCGATTCAACACGTCAAGGGCAGCTCGGCACGTCGCGCGAACCGATCTTGAAATCGGCCGCGCTCATGCCCAGGTTCTGCTCGACGTTGTCGACCTTGCTGTTCACCTTGGTCGACAAATTGCCTTGCGCGTCTTTCACGACTTCGGTGACGAAAGTCGTGCCGATCGCCTGGCGGTTCGCGTCCAGGCGCACTTCGCCGTTGGGCGTTTTCAGCACCAACTTCGACAGCGCTTCGCGGTACTTCGCCTGGCCGCCCGACAAGTCGCCATTCACCGCGGCCAGACCGTCGAGTGCCGCCTTCATGTTCACGTAGTAGACGTAGGCAAACAGGCTGGGTTGCGGGAAGCCACCGGCCGACACGGGATAGGTCTTCTGGTAGTCGGAGACAAACGCCTTCCAGTCGGCACCTTCGAAGTTGTCGGCGTAGGGGCCGGCGGACAAGGTGCCCACCAGCGAGTCGCGCCGCTTGCCGCGGTAGTTCAGTACGTCCTGGCTGACGGTGATTGAGCCGCCCATCATCGGCTTGTCGCCACCCGCCGCTTCATACTGGTTCAGGAAGTTCACCGCGTCGGCGCCACCGAGCACGACGAGCAGTGCGTCCACGTCTTTCGGAATTTTCGCGATCACGGACGAGTAGTCCTTGCCGCCCAGCGGCACCCAGGCCTTCTCCGGCACCTTGCCGCCCAGGCGGCAGTATTCGGCCATGAAGCCCTGCACCTGCGAATACGGGAAGGCGTAGTCCTCGGCGATGATCATGGTGCGCTTGTAGCCCTTGGCCAGCGCCGCCTTGCCCAGGCCCACCATCCACTGCGCGCCTTCCGTGTTGAAGCGGAAGAAGTTGGTACTGGGGTTGACGAGCGTCGTGGCCTGCGCGCCCGAGCCACCGTTGATGAAGGTGATGTTGGGCTGCGTCTTCGAGTAGTCCTTCACCGCGATGCCTTCGCCGCCCGACAACGGGCCGACCATGATGTCGACCTTGTCTTGCTCAACGAGTTTGCGCGTCGCGTTCACGGCGACATCGGGTTTGGCGTCGCTCGAGCCCTTGATGACTTCGATCTTGCGCCCGGCGACAACGCCGCCGCGCTGCTTCACGGCGAGTTCGGCGCCGCGCATGCCGTCGGCGCCGCCCGCCGCGAATGGGCCCTCTAACGTGGCGAGCAAGCCGATCTTCACCGGCTGGCCTTGCGCGAAGGCCGTGCCCATCATCGCGGCAAGTGCCGCCGCGCCCAGGACTGAGCGCATCAGAATCCGTTTGGTCACTTTCACTTCAAGTCTCCTTTGGAGGTTAAGTTTTGGCCGCTGAAGCGCGAGCGAAGCTTCGCCCACAGTCCGAGCAAGCCGTCGGGGGAAAACAGCACGATGGCGAGGAACACGCCACCGATGATGAGGTTGAAGCGCTCGCGGGCGCCAGCGCCCAGCAGGTCGATCGCGAAGGTTTGCAGCAACACGAACACGAGCGCGCCGAGAAACGCGCCGATCGGATGCTTCATGCCGCCGAGCACGGCGATGATGAGGATGTTGATCTGCCAGCCCGTGCCCACCGAGCCGGGTGAAATTTGCGCGTTGTACCAAGCCAGGCCAATGCCGGCGAACGCCGCGATCAAACCGGCCAATGCATAGGCGGCGACCCGATGCGCGACGACATGAAAGCCCAGCGCTTCCATGCGCCGCGGGTTGTCGCGTATGCCTTGCAGTGCAATGCCGAACGGCGTGCGCACGACATAGCGCACCATGAAGTAAGCGGCGAGCGCCCAGAACAGCACGAGAAAGTAGAACGGCAGCGGCTCGCGCCAGCCGATACCGAACACGGTGGGTGGCTTCAATTCGCGCAAGCCCTGGAAGCCGTTGAAGATGCTGTAGTTCTGCAGCACCAGGTAGTAAAACGCGACGCCGATCGCGAGCGTGATCATGATGGTGTAAATGCCTTCGGTGCGCACCGAGAGCCAGCCGATGAACGTCGCACAGATCACGGCAATCGCAATCGCAAACGGCACCGCCACCCACCACGGCCAGGCGAGGCTGATCTCCGGGTAGCTGCTGGTTCCCAGCACCGCCAATGCGTAGCCGGACATTCCCGCCACCGTCATCTGCGCCAGCGACACCATGCCGCCGTAGCCGGCGAGAAAAGTGAGCGACAGCGCGATCATGCCCAGCAGCAGCGACTGTGTGGCCACCTGGAACGTGAGGAAGGGCGTGGCGACGAAGGGAAACAGCAGAACCAGCAGGCCAACAAACACATGACGCGGTGCGAGTGTTTGCCACAGGTACTTGAGCCAGCGCGGCGCGTCGCTGTGGGCATAGGAGTCGATGGGCGGGAGCTGCGTGGCGGCCCGCGCTGTCCCGGAGGGCGAGCGCGGGCGCAGCGTCGACAGCGCGCCGGTGTTCATCGCGCGGCGCCATTGCGAGGCACTCATGGTGGAAGCCTCATGCCGCCTGCCCCATGATGCCCCTCGGTCGAAACGCCAACACCAGAATCAAAATCACAAACGTGAACACAACGCTGTAGGTTGGCGCGTAGGCCAGGCCGTAGGTCTCCGCCAATCCGAGGATCGCCGCGCCGATCGCCGCGCCAACGATCGAGCCCATGCCGCCGACGATGACGACAATGAGTGAGGCCAGCAGCAGGCGAATGTCTTCGCCCGGCACCATCGACAGCTCCACCGCGCCGATCACGCCGCCAAAGCCGGCCAGGCCCGCGCCCAGCGCGAACGTGATCGCGAACACCAGGTTCACGTTCACGCCGGCCGCGGCGAGCATGGCGCGGTCGTCCACTCCGGCGCGGATCATCATGCCCACGCGCGTGCGGTTCAGCTGCAGCCACAGCCCCACGCCGATGGCGATGCCAAAGCCGAGCAGGCTCAAGCGATACGCCGAATAGGCGTTGATCAGCGGAATGCCGCGGATGGGGCCTTGCAACCATTCAGGCGCTTCCATCTGATGCACCTGGCCGGTGAAGATCCACAGCAGCACATCGGCAATCACGATCGACAAGCCTATCGTCACCATCGTCTGGCGCAAGTCTTCGCCTTGCATGCGGCGCAAGATCAGCACCTGGATCAACAAGCCGGCGAGCGCCGACACCAAAAAACCCGCGGCGACGGCGAGCACCCACCAGCCGGTGCGCTCGGCGACGATGAAGGCGACATAACCGCCCAGCAGATACAGCGAACCATGCGCGAGGTTCACATTGCGCATCAGGCCGAACACGAGCGTGAAGCCGCTGGCGACGATGAAGTACAGCGACGCGAGCGTGAGCGAATTGAGCAGCGTCAGGAAATACAGGCGCGTGTTGTCCACCATCGCCCACAGCGAGAACACAGCGATCGGGCCGCCGACGAGCAGCCAGAGCCAGAGCCGGGCGCGCTGGCTCATTGCCGCGCCACCTGAATCAAGGGAAGTGCACGTGACTCGCTGGGCGTCATGCGGCCCGCCCCCAGGCTCGCTGCGAGGCGATGTCGGGCGTCTTGGCAAACACGCCGTCTTTCATCACCGCGAGAATGCGCTTCGGGTCGCGCAGGATCGACAGATTGGCGAGCGGGTCGCCGTCGATGAGCAGCAGATCGGCGAGGTAGCCGTCCTTGATCGTGCCGAGCTCATGGCCGCGCATCATGATCTGGCCGCCGTGGAGCGTGCACGCGCGGATCGCCTCCATCGGCGTGAAGCCCAGATACTTGACGAAGAACTCCAGGTCGCGCGCGTTCTGGCCGTGCGGCGTGAATGCAAAACCGTAGTCGCCACCGGGCAGCACGCGCACGCCGCGTTTGTGCATTTTGGAGAGCGATTCGAGCGCGGCGTCCCATTCGACCTGGTAGCCCAGCTCGCGTGCCTTGGCCGGCGTCACGCCCCAGGGTGTGGCTTCGTTGAGCAGGGCATGAATGATGCCGATGCCCGGAGCGACGAAGATGCGGTCCTTCGCTTCTTCGAGCATGTCCAGCGTTTCGCTGTCGGTGAAACTGGCGTGGTAGATCAGGTCGATGCCGTGGCGCAGCGCCTGCTTCACGCTTGCGGCGGAGCGCGCATGCGCGATACCGCGCTTGCCGCGAACCTTCACCTCTTCCATCGCCGCGGCGACTTCGGCGTCGCTCATCCAGGTTGTTTCGGCCGGCGAGTCGGGCGTGAAGTTGTCGCCCGACAGGTTGAGCTTGACCGAGTCGACGCCGTACTTCAAGAACATGCGCACCGCCTTGCGCATCTCCTCGGCGCCGCTCACATTCACGCCGAAGCTGAATTCGGGGAACGGCAGGTGCGGCAGCGTCTCGTCGCCCAGGCCGCCGAGCACGGTGATCTCTTGGCTTGCCGCGAGATAGCGCGGCCCAGGGATCTGCCCGGAGTTGATGGCGTTGCGCGTCACCACGTCCAGGCGCGGCTTGGCGCACGCCGCGCCGACGCAAGACGTGAACCCGGCGTGCAGATACTGCTTGGCGACCTTGGCGCACCACAGCACATGCTCTTCCAGCGGCATCGCCTGGATGGCGCCGAGCGTGGCCGCGTTGTTCCAAGAAAAGTGCGTATGCGCCTCGCACATGCCGGGCATCAGCGTCGCGCCGGCGCCGTCGATCACGGTCGCGCCCGAGCTTGAGATCGGCGCCGTGCTGCGACCGACCTGGCGGATGCGATTGCCCTGCACGAGCACGCTGCCGGCGTAGGGGTTCTGGCCCGTGCCGTCGAGGATTCGGACGTTGGTGAAGAGGGTGTCGGTGGCCATTTCGGATGCTCCTTACCGCGTGGGAGAGGCACGATGCATGGGACGCTGGCGGGCAAAGTTCTGCTTTCGGCCCGTTGCTGCCTTCTGAATGTCCGCTTTACGTGCGGTGGCGCGGCGCGGCAGGCGGCGCGCGATGGGGCCTGGCGCGGGCTCATGCTGGGGCGGTCGGCGCTGCGCGCCGACTCCACTGCGCTGCTCGGCTTGGCGTCGCGCCGCGAACTCGCTGCGCTCAC
>JANOLJ010000185.1:0-16713 GCA_031419715.1 Burkholderiales bacterium
GTCCACCGCGCCGGGCTGGTCGAGCAGGTATTCGGCATCCATTCCGAGCCGGTTCGCGGCAACCACCGCCTGCGTGCGGCTCGTCGCCTTCAGGGTGTTCAGCACGGCGGTCAGGTGCGCCTTGACGGTGCGTTCGGCCAGGTCGAGTTCGCGGCAGATCTCCTTGTTGGCGCGCCCCTTCATCACCAGCGCGAGCACCTGGCCCTGGCGCGGCGTCAGTCCGATGTCGGCTGCGGACGTCACGCGACCTCGAATCCCGGCGGGCAAGGGGTCATCGACGCCCGCCTGCCCCAACGCCGCCTCGGGCGGGACGTAGACCGACCCGGCGAGCACGAGCTGCAGGGTGCTGACGATGGTTTCGCGGCCCGACGACTTGGGAATGAATCCCACGGCGCCGCGCTTCATCACTTCGCTCACGGTGTCGCGGTCGCGCGTGCTCGACACGACGACGACCGGCGTGGTCGGGTGCTCGCTGCGAAAGCGCGTCAGCGCCGCAATGCCGCGCAGGCCCGGCAGGTTCAGGTCGAGCAGCACGAGGTCGAGGTCGGGGTGCTCGCGCGCCGTGGCCAGCGCGCTCAGGCAGTCCTGCGCCTGCAGCACCTCGACGGCGCCACGCAGCTGCGTGACAAGCTGGGACATCGCCTCGCGCACCAGCGGGTGATCGTCAACGACCAGGATTTTCATTCGGCCCCGCCTTTGAAAGCAGTCTACCCGTCGCGGCTGCGGCGCGGCCGGCCCTTTCGGGCTAGCCCGTGGGGCCCATTCACAAGCCCTCGCAGGAGACCGACATTGGGTGCCCAGGCACAGCGTGCCGCAACCGATTCTTTCCACTGACAGGAGTTCATCATGATCCGAACCGACCCACGGCGATCCGCTGCTGCGCGCAGTGGGGTGCCTGCCTGGCTGTGCGGCCTTTGCATCGCGCTGCCGATGGGCGCTGCCCGCGCCGACATCGTCACCGACTGGAACGAGAAGGCCGCGGCCGTGATGGAGGCTGAAAAAGTGACGGGCGGCTATCCGGCAGCTCGCAGCCTTTCGATCATGCATGCAGCGCTATTCGACGCCGTCAACGCCGTCGAAAAACGCCACGCACCGTACTCCTCCACACCGATCGAGGCCGCCGGGGCCTCTGCGGATGTCGCGGCCCATGCCGCAGCGCGGCGCGCGCTGACCGAGCTGTACCCGCGCCAGAAACCCATGATCGACGCCGCCTTCGATGCCGCGGTGTCGAAGGTTGCCGAAGGCACCGCCAAGGCCGCCGGCGGCGCCGCTGGCGACAAGGCCGCGCTCGCGCTGGTGCAACTGCGTGCAGGCGACGGCGCGGTCAGCCCCAACACCTACCGGCCGAACACCGCGCCGAGCGTTTATGTGATCACGGCAGCGCCGATCATGCCGTGGGCGGGAGCGGTCAAGCCCTTGGCGTTGCGCAGCGTCGCGCAGTTCCGGCCCGGCCCGCCGCCCGCCCTGAACAGCGCGATCTACGCGCGCGACTACGACGAAACGATGGCGCTGGGCTCGGCGAAGAGCCTCAAGCGCACCGACTGGCAAGCGGAAACCGCGAAGTTCTGGGTCATCAGCGGCGTCACGGCGTGGAACCAGGCGGCGCGCGGCCTCATCGCCGCGAAACCGCTGCCGCTGATTGAGAGCGCCAGGCTGTATGCGCAACTCAACCTGGCCTTGCACGACGCCCTGCTGGCTGTCTTGGAAGCCAAGTACGAATACGCGTTCTGGCGCCCGGTCACCGCGATCCGCAGCGGCGACCGCGACGGCAACGACGCCACCGAGCGCGACGCCGGCTGGACGCCGCTGATCGAGACGCCGCTGCACCCCGAATATCCTTGCGCGCATTGTGTGGCTGACGGCGCCGGCGGCGTGGTGCTGAAGTCCGCCTTTGGCACCGGCACGGTCCCCGAGTTCACGCTGACCTATGCGGCGATGCCCGGGGTGGTGCGCAAGTACACGAGCATCCAACAGCTCGAAGATGAAGTGGCGATGGCACGCATCTGGGGCGGCGTGCACTTCCGCAACAGCAACGATGTCGGCAACGCGCTGGGCGCGAAGGTCGGCGAGTATGTCTTGCAGAACTACCTGCAGCCGCGTCGCTGACCCGGTCGCGCGAACTCGCACTCCGTCGCAAGGTCAATCCCGGGCTCGACGCGTTGCGGGTGCGCGCCGGTCCGGCCTGTGTGCTTAACCCGTACTCGGCTTCCAGTCCTTGCCCTTCAGCTCGACGATGTAGGTGCGCGTTCCCGAGCCGCCGATGATCTCGGCCGAGTGCGTTTCGGCTTCGGCGAAGAACACGTGGCCAGGCGGCACGTCGGGAAACGTCACCTTGCCGTGTTCGGTCTTCTTCAGCTTCGCGCCGGTGAGCGAAATCGTCACGTGCGCCGGGTGGTAGTGCATGCCCTGGCCGCACACGCCCAACCCCGAGCGGCTCTTGTACTCGAGGATGCGGACGCGGTCGTTGTCGAGCACCCGTTCTACACGGCCGATCACGAAGCCTTTCGCGACACGCTGCGGCGCTTCGTCGCGCGCGAAATCACGCCGAACGTCCAGGCCTGGGAGCAAGCCGAAGGCTTTCCTTTGAAGCTGTACCGCCAAGCCGCCGAGATCGGCCTGCTGGGCCTGGGCTTCCCGCAGGCCTATGGCGGCAATGAAGGTGACCTGTTCATGAGCATCATCGCCGCGCAGGAACTGGCGCGTTGCGGCGCGGGAGGTGTGCACCGGCGGGCCTGGCGCGGGCGGCGTGTCGCTGTTGCTAATTGAAAAAGGCATGCCCGGCTTCACCCAGACGGCGCTGCACAAGATGGGCTGGCACAGCTCCGACACGGCGGCGCTTTACTTCGACAACTGCCGCGTTCCGGTAGAGCACCTGGTGGGCCATGAAAACCAGGGCTTCAAGGCCAACATGCTCAACTTCAACCGCGAGCGCATCTACCGAGAGGTGAAAGTCAACGCCATCGGCGGCGGCGCCGAGGAAGTGATGCGTGACCTGGCGGCACGCCAACTCGGCTTTCACAGCGGCAGCATGCCATCATGAGCAACGCGTTGCCGCGCGGGCGCGGCGCGCGCCGCATTCGACAGACAAAGGAAGCACCATGACGACTCCTGCACACCGCGACACACTGCGCATCGGCGGCGCTTCCGGCTTCTGGGGCGACACCGAGTTCGCCGCGGCACAACTCGTCAGGCAGGGCGAGATCGACGTGCTCGTCTTCGACTACCTGGCCGAGATCACGATGTCGCTGCTGATCCGCGCCCGCGCCAAGGACCCGGCGCTGGGCTATGCGCCGGACTTCATCGCGACACTCAAGCCGCTGCTGAAGGAGATCAAGGCGCGCGGCATCCGGGTGATTGCCAACGCGGGCGGCGTGAACCCGTCCGCGTGCCGCGACGCACTCATGGCCGCGGCGCAGGCCGAGGGCGTGGATCTGAAAATCGCCGCCGTGCTCGGCGACGATGTGATGGGGCAAGTGGAAGCGATGCGCGCGGCGGGCGTGACGGAAATGTTCTCCGGCGCCGCGTTCCCGCAAAAGGTGATGAGCGCGAACGCCTACCTCGGCGCGTTCCCGATCGCCGCGGCGCTCCGCGCGGGCGCGGACATCGTTGTCACCGGCCGCTGCGTCGACAGCGCCGTGACACTCGCGCCCTTGATCGCCAAGTTCGGCTGGAAGGAAAGTGACTTCGACCTGCTCGCCCAAGGCAGCCTGGCCGGGCACCTGCTCGAATGCGGCGCCCACGCCACCGGCGGCAACTACACCGACTGGCAAAGCGTGCCGGGCTGGGACGACATGGGTTTCCCGATCGCCGAATGCCGCGACGACGGCAGCTTCGTCATCACCAAGGCGCCGGGCACGGGTGGCCTGGTGTGCCCCTCGACGGTGGGCGAGCAGATGCTCTACGAGATCGGCGACCCGCGCGCCTACATCTTGCCCGACGTGGTGTGCGACTTCACTGGCGTGACGCTCACGCCAGCGGGCCCGGATCGCGTGGAGGTGAAAGGCGCGCGCGGCCGCCCCGCCTCCGACCAGGCGAAGGTGAGCGTGACCTATGCCGACGGATTTCGCGCGACAAGCCTGTTCATGATCGGCGGCATCGACGCCGGTGCCAAGGCGCAGCGCGTCGGCGTGGCACTGCTGGCGCGCATGCGGCGCCACTGCGCCGAGCGCGGCTGGCCCGACTTCACGCACACAAGCGTCGAAGCCATCGGTGCCGAAGCCACCTATGGCCCGCGGGCCCGTAGCGGCTCACGCGAAGTCGTGCTCAAGATCGGGGTACGCCACGCGTTGAAAGACGCGCTGGAGCTGTTCTCGCGCGAAGTGGCACCAATGGCGCTGATGTCGGCCCCGGCGATCACCGGCTACACAGGCGGGCGGCCGAAAGTGCAGCCCGTCGTGCGGCTGTTTTCATGCCTCATTCCCACATCGCAGGTCTCGGCGAGCATCGACATGGGTGCGCAGCGCGTCACCGCGCCGCAACTCGGCGGCACGCGCTTCGATGCGCGCAACTTGCCTGAAGTGACGGGCCCGCTGCCCGGTCCGGACGCCTTCGCGCGCGGCACGCGCACTGTGCCGCTGCTGCAACTCGCCTGGGGCCGCAGCGGCGACAAAGGCGACTCGGCGAACATCGGCATCATCGCGCGCCGACCCGAATTCCTGCCCTTCATCCGCGCGGCGATTCCCGAAGATGCCGTGGCGCAATGGTTCGCCCACCTAATGACGGGCCGCGTGCAGCGCCACGACCTGCCGGGCATACACGCACTGAACTTCGTGCTGCACGAATCACTGGGCGGCGGCGGCATCGCCTCGCTGCGCATGGATCCGCAGGGCAAGGCGTATGCGCAAATGCTGCTGGATCACCCGGTGGCGGTGCCGGCGCAATGGGCTTTTTGACGGTTGATGGGGTTGTTGCCGCGTTCAATGCGGTGAGCATTGATGCTGGTGAACAACCTCTTGCTGTCTATCGTAGGGGACCGCTTGTCCTGTGCGGCGCCGCGCTGACCGCCAAATGCAGACGCGCACTCACGCGCAATGACTGCCACAGGAAAGCACGCAAGCTCACGCCACCCGCGCCTTCAGCACATCGCGCTCAAAATCCGCGCTCGCGCTCTGCTGGCTCCAGGTCTCCATATTCGGGTAGTGCTCCCGAAACACGCCGAGCAGCGTCGTGCGTGGCACGTCGTCGAAGACGCCGCGCTCATTCACGTACTCCATGTGGCGGCGACCGCTCGCGTCGAACTCGTGAAAGATCGAGTCGGCGCGGCCGTCGAATTCGAGCGGGCGAATGCCGGCCTTCTGGCACAGCGTGAGGTTGAACGACGGTGTCGCCTTGACCCAGCGGTTATCGATCCACAGGTCGGTGTAGCCGTGGAAGACGAACAGGTCGCCACCCATCATCTGCTGCAGCTTCGCGCTGGTGAGGTGGTTGCGCACGTCGGCATAGCCCAAGCGCGACGGCACACCCATGGCACGCGCGGCGGCCGCCAGCAGCGCCGCCTTCGAGATGCAGAAACCCCGACCGGATTCGATGACATTGCTCGCCATCAGACCGCGCTCCGACAAATCGACGTTGTAGGGGTCGTAGCGAAACTGGTCACGCACCGCGTAGTAGAGCTTCACCGCGATGTCGCGCGGTGCCATGCCCGCATCGGCGGTGGCGCGCGCGAAGGCGATCACGGCAGCGTGACCGCTGTCAACGTAGTGCGCGGGCGCGAGGTAAGGGGCGAAATCGGCATTGGTGCCGGGCGCGGCTTGAGTCATCATGGGCTTTCAAGGTGGGTGCGAAGTGCGTTGCGGCAACCCGAGCAAACCCCGGTGCCAGCGAGCGCTGATTGTCGTGGCGCTGACGGGTGGCCACGGTATCATCGAACATACGTTAGTTAGAGGTCGATTTGGAGCAGGAGAACCCGCATGAACCAGGGCACGATGTTGCAGGACAAGGTCGCCGTGATCACCGGTTCCGGCCGGGGCATCGGGCGCGACATCGCGCTGCAAATGGCGGCGCAGGGCGCGAAAATTGTCGTCAACGACATCGGTGCATCGGTCAGCGGCGAGGGCAGCGATTCAAGCCCGGGCGAGCAGGTGGTGGCTGAAATCAAGGCGGCGGGCGGCCAGGCCGTTCTGTCCACCGACAGCGTGTCGGACTGGAAGAGCGCGAACCGCATCATTCAATGCGCGGCAGATACCTTCGGGCGCATCGACATCGTCGTCAACAACGCCGGCATCCTGCGCGACCGCATGTTCTTCAACATGTCGATCGAAGAATGGCACTCCGTGATCGACGTGCACCTGCACGGCACGTTCTATGTTTCGCGCGCCGCGGCGCCGCATTTCAAGACGCAGAACTCGGGCGCCTATGTGCACATGACGTCGACGTCGGGCCTGATCGGCAACCTCGGCCAGGCCAACTATGCGGCGGCGAAACTGGGCATCGTCGGCATTTCGCGCTCGATCGCGGGCGACATGGCGCGCTTCAATGTGCGCTCGAACTGCATTTCGCCGTTCGCCTGGAGCCGCATGATCGGCTCGATCCCCACCGAAACGCCCGCGCAGCAGGCGCGCGTGGACAAGCTGAAGACGCTGGGCACGGCGCAGATCGCCCCAATGGCGGCATTTCTCGCGAGCGATGCGGCGGCCGAAGTGACGTCACAGATTTTCGCGGTGCGCGGGAACGAGATCTTCCTGATGAGTCAGTCGCGCCCGATCCGCTGCATGCACACCGATCAGGGCTGGACGCCGGAGACGATTGCGCAGCGCGTGCTGCCGGCAATGAAGCCGAGCTTCGTCGCGCTCGAATCGTCGGGGCAGGTGTTCTCTTGGGACCCGGTGTGAAGCGCGCCGACGCACGAGGACTGTTGCGATGAACTACGCCGACTTCCAGTTCCTGAAATTCGAGCCCAAGCCGAACGGCGTGCTGCTGATCACGATCAATCGCCCCGAGGTGATGAACGCGACGAACGCGCGCCTGCACTGGGAACTGACGAAGGTGTGGGGCGTGGTTGACGCCGACGACACGACCAGGGTTGCTGTCATCACCGGCGCGGGCGACAAGGCGTTTTCGGCCGGTGGCGACTTGAGCTGGATTGACGAGATGGTGGGCAACCCGAGGGAGGTCACCCTCGTCATGGAAGAAGCCGCCGCGATCGTCTACAACCTGATGGACTGTCGCAAGCCCGTCATCTCGGCGATCAACGGCGTGGCGGTCGGCGCGGGCCTGGCGGTGGCGCTGATGGCCGACATCTCCATCATGGCCGAAGAGGCAAAGCTCACCGATGGCCATGTGAAGCTCGGCGTCGCCGCGGGCGACCATGCGGCGATTTTGTGGCCGCTGCTCTGCGGCATGGCCAAGGCCAAGTACTACCTGCTGACGGCCGACTTTGTGAGCGGCAAGGAGGCCGAGCGCATCGGCCTGGTGAGCCTGTGCGTGCCGCGTGCGCAGTTGCTGGACAAGGCGATGGAAGTCGCGAACAAGCTCGGCCAGGGCAGCCAACAGGCGATCCGCCTCACGAAGCGCTCGCTGAACGGCTGGATGAACATGGCGCGGCCGATCTTCGAAAGCTCATTGGCGATGGAGATGATGTGCTTTCTCGGCGAAGACGCTCCCGAGGGCGTGGCCGCGGTGCGCGAGAAACGCGCGCCGAAGTTTCCGTCGGCAAACCGCTGATCCTGCGCCCTGACCGCCCCATACGGTAAACTGCCGTATCGTTCACCTGGAGCCACCCATGACCGCCAGCGCACGCTTCGACCTGAAGATGGACGCCGATGAGAAGGCCATCGTTGCAAAAGCCGCGGCATTGCTGGGCACGACGATGGCAGGCTTTGTGCGCGTGGCCGCCAAAGAGAAGGCGCAGATCCTGCTCGATCGCGAGGCGCGCATCACACTGTCGGAGCGTGATTTCAGCGCGTTTGCGCGCGCGCTCGACTCGGCGTTCACCCCGAATCCGCCACTCAAATCTGCGCTCGCCCAGGCACGCCGCAGGGTTCGGCGTGCTTGAAGATTCGCCGCTCGACCCTGCGGTGCATGATCGCGAAGGGTTTGAGTGTGGCGTGCCGGCGCTCGGCCACTACCTGCGGCGCTTCGCCGAGCAACACCGTCGTCGCGGCATCAGCTCGGTATTCGTGCTGGCGGATTCCGCGAGACCCGAACACATCTGGGGCTACTACACACTCAGTGCGGCTGAGGTCGATGGTGAGCGCCTCATTGAGGCGGATCGCAAGAAGTTGCCGCGCTATCCCGTCCCCTGCTTTCGCATGGGACGGCTTGCCTGCCGGTCGGACAAGCAGGGTCGCGGGTTGGGTAGATTGATCATTGGCTGCGCCGTCGATCGCTGCCTCAAGGCACGCACCCAGGTCGCCGCCTACGCATTGATCGTCGACGCGAAAGACGATTCGGCCGTAGCGTTCTATGTGCACTTCGGCTTCAAGGCACTGATGGACGCGAAGCGCACGCTGTACCTGCCGCTGGGGCGATAGTTCTGCGCATGGGGCCGCAGGTGGCGCATCACACCGGCCGCTTCGCCGGCTCGGGCTCGTGCGGATCCTGGTCGCTGTTGGGCCCCACCGAAACGCGCACGCTGCCGTCGTACAGAAGCTGGGCTTCGAAGTTGCGTTCCGTCAGTGTGAAGTAGTCGCCGGAGGCATAGTCCCAGAGCACGAGTCCAACGTCTCCATGCTCGCGCATCAAGGCCTCGATATGCGTTTGCATTTGGCTGAGCGTCATCGTTGTCATCGTGATTCGTCCCGAATCGGGTCCGCTGAAGAGACGAATTCATTGTAGGTGGCGCTGCCCGGCGCGATTCCAGTAGATCGGCGCCGGGCTGCGCGGCGCGAAGTCTTCACTGTGCGTGCATCAAGTGCCGGTGAACCGGGGCTCGCGCTTATCAAGCAATGCATTGATGCCTTCCTTGGCGTCGGCCATCTCGAAGGTGCGCGACTGGCAATGCGCCTCGTATTCGGCGGCGGACTTCGGGTCCCAGCTCAGACCGCGATACAGCGAGCGCTTCATCAGGCGCACCGCGGCGGGCGCGCACGCGGCGATCTCGGCCGCGAGTTCGCGCGCCTTGGGCAGCACCTGCTCTGCCGCGACCGCATAGTTGGCGATGCCCATCTCCGCCGCCTGCGCACCCGTGAACACGCGCCCGGTGAACAGCAGCTCGGCGGCGCGCGGCACACCGGCCAGGCGCGGCAGCAAGTAGCTGATCGCCATGCCCGAATGAAAACCCAGGCGCGCGAAGTTCGCACCATACTTCGCGTCGCGGTTCGCCACGCGCAGGTCGCACACCAGGCCCAGGCCGAAACCGCCGCCGATGGCGTGGCCGTTCATCGCTGCGATCACCGGCACCGGCACGTCGAGAATGCTCAGGAACGGCCGGTAGAGGTTGTAGGAAGACTCATGCGGCAGCCCCGGCCCGGGCTGCATGACGCTGCTGCGAAAGTCGGCACCGGAGCAAAAACTCGCGCCGCGCCCGGTGATCACGACGCAACGTATTTCGCGATCCGCCTTGACCTGGTCGATCACCGTCTGAAACGCTTGCAGCAACTCCGGCGCCATCGAGTTGCGGTTCTCGGGGCGATTCAGCGTGATCTCGCAGATCAGGTCTCGGCTGCTTGCCAGCACCGCGGCTTGCGTCATGGGGTCTCCTATTGGATCGGCCTGGCGCGATTCTATGGACCCCTTTTGTTGACGGCGCATGGAGGCACGAGCCTGTGGCACTTCCGCGATCAGGCCGCGGAATTGAGCAACCCGGTCCCGACCGTGGCCACCGCCGGCCTGAGCATGAAGTTGCCATGGCCGGTGGCGATGGGTTTGTCAGCGCTCGATTGCCAGGCTTCAATGCGCAAATGCGCGACGCGCTGGCCCTGCTTGACCATGATGACGCTGGCGTGAACGTCTTGCGGGCGCCCCGAGCGCAGGAAGTCGAAGCTGAAGTTGACGATCTTCGGCAGCTCCGTGCTTTCCATGTGCCACAGCAGATAGAACATGCCCGTGCATTCGAGAAAACCGCCGATCGAGCCACCATGCAAGGCCGGCACCAGCGGGTTGCCGATCAGCTTGGGGTGGTACGGCAGCACGCAGCGGAACGCATCGTCCTGGATGTCGATGCGCATGTTCAGGAAACGCGCGAATGGAATTGAATCGACGAGCGGGCCCCAATCGCCGCTCGCGCGCGCATTGCTCAGCACCTCGGTGAGCGTCATGGCGTCTGGGAGGCAGGCTGAGGCGCGACCATCGGCACGCCGGTGAACATGAAGATCGACACCGATGTCGCAATCGGGTCGTCAGGCGTGTCGTGGTACGCGCAACCGCGCACGAAGGCGAGTTCCTGGGTGAGCTTGTGGCATACCGCGCCGCCCAACACGTCGCGCCCCGGCGTGGCGGGCTTGAGGTAGTCGATGCGCAGGTCGAGTGTGGCCATGCCGCGCAACTTGTTGAGCCGCGCGAACACCGCCAGGCCGTAGCAACTGTCAATCAACGCGGTGATCGCGCCGCCGTGCAGCACGCCCGTCGCCGGGTTGCCGATCAACTTGTCTTGATAAGGCAAGGCCAGCACACACCATTCGGGGTCGGCGCTGCGCAGCTCGAACCCGAGCTCGCGCGCATAGGGCGAGGCGAGCGTGGCCAGGGCCCACTTCGGGTTGGTCAGGACATGCTCCGATCCGGGCGTTGACATCGCGGCTATTGTGTTCGCGTGAGGCGCGGCGAGAGCCAGTCGTGGCCCCGCCCTACAGGCGCTTGGCCACTTCTTCCAGCATCACTTCGCTGGCGCCGCCGCCGATGGCCTGGACGCGTGCGTCGCGCACCATGCGCTCGATCGCCGCCTCGCGCATGTAGCCAAAGCCGCCGTGGAACTGCTGGCAGTCGTACATCACGTCGTTCACGAGTTCGCCGCACAGCGCTTTGACCATCGACACTTCCTTGACGCACTCCTTGCCCTGCGCGTCGAGCCAGGCCGCGTGGTACACAAGTTGGCGCGCCGCCTCCACCTGCGCGGCGCGCATCGCCAGGCGCTGGCGGATCGTCTGCTTGTCCCACAGCGTGGCGCCGAAGGCCTTGCGCTCACGCACATAGGCCAGTGTCATCTCGATCGCGCGCGCCGCTTCGCCCATGGCGGAGGCGCCGATCACCATGCGCTCATTCTGAAAGTTGCGCATGATCTGATAGAAACCCTTGTCCTGCTCGCCCAACAGGTTGCCTGCGGGGACGCGGCAGTTCTCGAACACGAGTTCGGCGGTGTCGCTGCTCAACCAGCCGCTTTTCTTCAGCGCGCGCCCGACGCGAAAACCAGGCGTGCCTTTGTCAACGATGAAGATCGAGATGCCGCGCGAGCCCTTCACCGAGGCGTCGGTCTTCGCGCCGACAAAATAGACGTCGCCATGCACGCCGTTCGTGATGAACATCTTCGTGCCGTTGAGCACCCAATGCTCGCCATCGCGCACGGCGCGGGTGCGGATGCCGGCGACATCGGAGCCGGCGTCGGGCTCGGTCACCGCCACCGCGCAGATCTTCTCGCCGGCAATGATCGGCGGCAAATATCGCTCAAGCTGCGCGGGCGTGCCGAAGTTCACCAGATGCGGCGATGCCATGTCGGTGTGCACCGTCACCGTGACGGCAAAGCCGCCGAACGTGGAGCGGCCCAGCTCCTCGGCGAGGATCGCGCTGTACACGGTGTCCAGGCCCGAGCCGCCGTACTGCTCGGGGTAGCGCACGCCCAGAAAACCGAGTGCGCCCATCTGGCGCAGCACGTCACGCGGCACCATGCCTGCCTCTTCCCACGGCGCCGCATGCGGCACGATTTCCTGCTCGACAAAACGCCGCAGGTTGTCGCGGAACGAGCGGTGTTCCTCGCTGAAGTAGATGGGTTCGTTCATGGTGGGTCGGCCCGCTTGGGCGCAATGGTCGCGGCTATCATATCTCGAACATACGTTAGTTAGACGACCACGGCATGGCCACCAAGACGCGCGAAAAAGCAAAGCCGGCGAACGCCGACACGGCCGACACCGCAACACGCGAGCGCATCTTGCTCGAAGCGGCGCGCCTGTTCAGCGAGCATGGCTATGCCGCGACCACGCTGCGGGAAGTGGCCGACGCTTCGGGCATCAAGGCCGGCAGCATCTACTACCACTTCGAGTCGAAAGACCAGATCCTGGGTGAGGTGCTCGACAAGGGCATCCGCGTCGTGGCCGACGCCGTGCGCGAGCGTGTTGACGCGCTGCCCGCCAAGGCCAGCGCGCGCGAGCGCATTGCCGCGGCGGTGCATGGCCACTTGTGGGGCCTGCTGCACCATGGTGACTTCACGTCGGCAAACATCCGCATCCACGGGCAGATTCCCAGCGCCGCGAAGACCCGGCATCGTGCGGTGCGCCGCGCCTACGCCGACTACTGGGACCGCTTGCTGGAACACGCACTCAAGCGCGGCGAGCTGCGCGCCGACAGCAGCATTGCCGTGATCCGCCTGTTCGTGATCGGCGCGTTGAACTGGACTGTGGAGTGGTACAACCCGCAGAAGGGCTCGTTCGATGACTTCGTGCGCCAAGTCACCGCCCTCGTGTTCGACGGCACGTTGCGCCGCAAGTAGCGCGGCGCACTCACCCAGCGAAGACTGGCGATTCGATCACTGCTCGCATCAGGCGTGGGTCACACCGGGCCGCCGCGCCATGGCGAAACCGAACCGATAGCGCGCGCTCAGCGGTGCGTCACCGGCACGAGCCGGTTCGTGGGGTCGACTTTCGCTTCGCCGTCCAGTTCGATCGCCACCTGCGTGCACACCGCGCGGCACAGCGTGGCGACACGTTCGCTTTGCAGCCGGTAGTACATCTGCGTGCCCTCGCGGCGCTTGGCGAGCACGCCACTGCGGTAGAGCATGCTCAGGTGCTGCGACATATTGGGCTGGGTCGTGTCGATCTCTTGCAGCAGCTCGGAGACGTTCTTCTCGCCCTGGCACACGGCGCTGATGATCTTCAGCCGGATCGGCGTGGAGAGCACACCAAACAGCTCGGCGACGGACTCAAAAACCTGGTCGGCGGTGCTCGTCGTGGGCATGGGTCAACCTGAGGTGGATTGAAACGCTGCGATTGTATTCGCAAGCACCAATATTTGAACGCCCGTGCCCGTGCCCGAGATCGCGCACCGCCTGCTGAGGCTGCGCCTGCTCATTTGAATCGGTAGTGGTCGCGGTTCAGCACCGCCGCGATCGCCGTCACCTCTTCCGGGAACAGGCCGAGGTTCAGCTCCATATTGCACTGCTCGACCATGCCGCGCAGGAAGCCTGGCGCATTGATGCGCCCGGTGGGCCGGTAGATCGACGAGCCGTCGCCGCCGAACTTGCGCACATGGCATTCGGCGCAGGCCAGCTCCTTCACCAGGCGATCGCCGAGCGCCAGGTCGGCGTCGTGAAAGAGTTCTTTCGCCGGTTGTGCACGGGCCGTGAATGTCAGTGCGAATGTCAAGGCCAGTGCCAACGCGAATGTCAGCGCGAATGTCAGCGCGAATGGAAGCGCGAACGGCCCCGCGAACGGCAGCCACCAAGCGCCTGCGAACCCAAGACCAACGCGAGACTGCCGCATGCTCACCCCGACGGACGGTTGCCACGAACTTGATTCTCGCCGACATGGTGACAATCGCGCCATGAGTGAAATCGACCCCGCCGCTTTGGCCACCCGCGTGCTGTGGGCGGCATTCGCGCTCGCGGCGCTCTTCGGCGCGATCGCCCAGCGCACCCATTTCTGCACCATGGGCGCGGTGGCCGACGTCGTCAACATGGGCGACTGGACGCGAGCGCGCATGTGGGCATTGGCGATCGCCATGGCCACACTGGGTTTCAACGCGATGGTCGGCATGGGCTGGGTCGCCGCCAGCCACACAATCTACGCCGCGCCGCGCTTGCTGTGGCTCTCGCACATCGTCGGCGGCGCGATGTTCGGCTTTGGCATGGTGCTCGCGTCGGGCTGCGGCAGCAAGAACCTGGTTCGTTTGGGTGGGGGCAACTTGAAGTCCCTCGTCGTGTTGCTCGTGCTCGGCATCTCGGCGTTCGCCACGATGCGCGGCATCACCGCGGTGCTGCGCGTGAACACGATTGAGCGCGCATCCATCGATCTGCCTGCCGGGCAGGATCTGCCTTCATTGTTCACCTCCCTGCTGGCGCCCGCCACAAGTGTTCCCACGCCGGTGCTGGCGGCCGTGCTGGGGGCATTGGTGGCCTTGCTGCTCGTCGTGTGGGTACTGCGCGACGCGCATGGCCGCACGCGCGACGTTTGGCTCGGCGGTCTGGGCATCGGCGCCGTGATCACCGCGATGTGGTGGGTGTCGGGTGTGCTCGGGCATGTGGCCGAGGACCCGAACACGCTGGAAGAAGTTTTTCTCGCAACGAATTCCAAGCGCATGGAGTCGCTGAGCATGGTGGCGCCGGTGGGCTATGCGCTGGACTGGTTGATGTTCTTCAGCGACCGGGCCAAACTGCTCACGCTGGGCATCGTCAGCATGGCCGGCGTGGTGGTCGGCTCGGCGGCGGCGGCGCTGACCGCACGCGAATTCCGCTGGGAAGGATTCGCCAACACCGAAGACATGGCAAACCACCTCGTGGGTGGCACCTTGATGGGCGTGGGCGGCATCACCGCGCTGGGCTGCACCGTGGGCCAGGGGCTGTCGGGCGTATCGACGCTGTCGATCGGCAGTTTTCTCGCACTCGGCGCCATCGTCGGCGGGGCGGTGCTGGCGTTGCGGTATCAGGTGTGGCGGATGGAGCGCATTGCCTGACCGAGGTCGAGCCCCGACCCCTTGGGTAATAATGCGGATATTACGGCACCCACCGGGAATGACCCATGACGATGACAGTCAAGCTCGCCCCCCGGCTTGAGCAATCCTTGCGTCAGCGAAGCGCGGCACTCGGTCGGCCCGCCAGCGAATTGATTCGCGAGGCACTTCAAGCGTATCTGGACGCTGCGGCGCAGCCCCGGCCTTCGGCGTACGCGGTGGGCAAAGATCTGTTCGGCAAGCACCTGGGGCCGGTCGATCTTGCCGAAACCCGCAAGCGCGCACTCGGCGAAGTCTGGGCCGAGAAGCACAGCCGACGCACGGGCAGGCCTCGCGTTGGCTGAGCCCAAACGCGGCCCCAAAGGCCAGTCGCGGGTCACGGGGGCAGTGCTGGTGGACAGTGGCCCCCTGCTGGCACTGTTCAATGGCGCCGACAAATGGCACGCCAAGGTGCTGGCCTGGCTGCGCAGCAATGAAGGCGCGCAGCTCGTGACCACCTGGCCCGTACTGACCGAAGTATGCGCATTGCTGTCGCGGCGTGTGGGCAACCCGGCAGCACTGGACTTTCTTCGCTGGGCTCACCGTGGTGGTGTCGATGTGGATGAACCCATCGCAAGCACACTGGAAAGCGTCTTGGCGATCAGCGAACGCTACGCCGATTTGCCGCTGGACCTGGCCGATGCCTCCATCGCGGAGGCCGCGGCACGCCTGCGAACTCGTCAGGTGCTGACCCTGGATTCCGACTTCGACATCTACCGAGACAAGGCTGGCAAGGCGCTCACGAATGTGTTGCACCTGAGAGATTGAAAGTCCCCTACCTCTCCCGCCCCGCCCGGTTCACCACCTGCGACAGCGGCTCCATCAGGTACTGCAGCACGGTGCGGGTGAACGGCGGTGAATGGGGTCAGGCCTTGCCTTTTGCCCCCTCCACCCGCCCAATCAATCGGCTCACCCGCGACACCGAAAGGCCAAGCTCGCGCCCGATTGCACTCATGCTCAGCGCGCCTTCCGTGTGCGCGCGGTAGAGCGCCTCTTCGCGCGTTTCGGAGTTGCCCAGCCACTGTTCCAGGCTCAGCCCCTTGCGTCGCTGCGCCTTGGGGATATCGGAATCCACCGTGTTCGGCGGCTGCGCCAGCGCCTGCATGCGCTCGACGAAACCCTCATCGCCCAAGTAGATTTGCTGACGCAGGTTGTCCTCCCAAAGGGGCCGATCCGCCGCCGTGGCGACCAACTCGGCATACTGCGCAGCCGCGCGCCGCCGTTCGGCCGCCGTGCGCGCGGTGCGCCCCAGCAGATAGCCATGCAGCCCGTTCACATCGAGCCAAACGGGCGGCTCGTCGTCGCCCGCATGCGCCCGGTAGCTCGACCAGGCCCAGTCTGCAGCCTTCCTGACCAACTTGGCGCGCACCGGGTTCAGCTCGACGTAGCGGCAGACCTCCAGCAAGTAGGCATCGCGGTCCACCAGAATCGCCTTGAAGCGGCCCTGGAACAAGTGCCCGACCTTGTCGTGCCGGCGGTTGAAGGCCTGGGTGTAGACGCCATTCACATGGCGCATCAGCAGCGACAAGTTCGCCTGTCGCGTGTGCAGCACGAAGTGATAGTGATTGCCCATCAGGCAGTAGGCGAGCATTTCGCCGTCGAAGCGCGACAGCGACTGCGCCGTCACGCGCAAGAAGATGCGGCGGTCTTCATCGTCAACGAAGATCGGCTCGCGTCGATCGCCACGCGAGGTGACGTGATACACCGCGCCGGGGAATTCGATTCGCAACGGGCGTGCCATGGGGTTAGTCTAAGGGTAGGATGGGGTCAAGGGTAGGATGGGGTCAGGCCTTGCTTTTTGCCCCCACGCTCCCGGGGCGGACCGGGAGGTTTGCCAGATCGCCTTGCGCGAAATGGGTACGCCCGTTTTTCCGGCTCATGGCGTATGCATGCGCCCGCGTGACGCTGTCGCTCACGTCGATCGCG
>JANOLJ010000186.1:0-34900 GCA_031419715.1 Burkholderiales bacterium
GGGTCGAAATTGCAGAGGTTTGTTCGACATGGCGCGGATCGTCTGGACGAGGCTGATGCGGTGCGCAAATTCTAGGTTGCGGCATCGGGCGCAAGGCATCGTGCATCTGGCACGATCGTGTGCGGCGTCACGCCATGGGCCGGCGCGCAGGCGGGCTCATCACCAATGGCGCAGGGTGCGACGTCGATCAGGCATCGACGAGGCCCTGCTGCGCAACCAGTACCGGGCGTGGCTTGAGGGTATGGTTAGCGACGATTGATCGCGCCCGTGCAGGGCCCAAATGGCAGTGCGCCCGCACGGGCGCAGGCCCATGACGTGACGCCACACACGATCACGCACCGTGCGCGATGCCTCACGCCCAGTGCCTCGCCCTAGAATTTGCGCACCGCATCAGCCTCGTCCAGACGATCCGCGCCATGTCGAACAAACCCCTGCAATTTCGACCCTCGGGAACCATTGAATTCGAACAGGTCGTGTTCGAGAGCCCGGTCGCCAGCGCGCCCACTCCCGCGGCCGCGCCCGTCGACGCGGCGCTCGACACCGATGGGCTGTCGATCAATTTCGGCCGCAACAAAGACAGCAAAGCCACGCCGGCTGAGCGCATGCTCGCGGGAGCCTCGATCGATTGGCTGGTGGCGTTCCCGCCCGAGGCCCGGCCCAAGGCCTTGTGCGAGCGCTTTCCGCATGTGGCGAACCGTCTCGCCAAGGAATGGTCCCACAAGGCCAATCTGGCAAAGAGCCTGCAACTGCTGGCCGGTGACGCCCGCTGGGGCAGTGCTGGATTCCCGGTGCAGGTGCAAAGCGAGTTGAAGCGCCTGCTCCAGGGCCTCACCGCAGTTCAGCACTGACGGCCAGGCCTGCGGCCCAGCAGCGCCCGCCAGTTGCGCCGCAGCCCGCCATCTTTGCGGCGCTGCTGGTCATGCACCGCCCACCTGAGTAGACTGCGCTGCGTGCCGCAGGCCTGACACCCATGACAGGGGCAGGCAATCTCCCGCGGGCAAATCGACCCCAGGAGCCAGCGATGTCCAGCCACCCCCAGCCCGTCAGCCGTGACGGCGCATTGAAGCTCGATGCATCGGACGAGCTCGCCTCGTGCCGCGAGCGCTTCAGCCTGCCCAGCGGCGTGATCTACCTCGACGGAAACTCTCTTGGCGCCTTGCCCAAGTCGGTGCCGCCGCGCATGGCGCGCGCGATCGAGCAGGAGTGGGGCGTCGGGTTGATCCGATCCTGGAACGACGCCGATTGGTACCCGGCACCGCAGCGCGTTGGCGCGCGCATCGCGCAGCTCATCGGCGCCGCGCCCGATGAAGTGATCGTCGCCGACTCGACGTCGGTGAATCTGTTCAAGGTACTGACGGCGGCGCTGAGAATGAACCCGGGTCGAAAACGCATCCTCGGTGAGGCCGGCAACTTCCCGACGAATGGCTATGTGGCCAGCGGCGTCGGCGCACTGATGAACGCGCAGTTCGTGGCGCTGCAACCTGAGGCCGTGCTCGGCGCCATCGACGAACGCGTGGGCGTCGTGTCGCTCACCCATGTGAACTACAAGACAGGCAGGGTGTACGACATGCCCGGCATCACGCGCCGTGCCCACGAGGTCGGCGCGCTGGTGGTCTGGGATCTGTGCCACACCGCCGGTGCGATGCCGTGCGAGTTGAATGCCTGCGATGCCGATTTCGCGGTCGGCTGCGGCTACAAGTACCTGAACGGCGGTCCTGGTGCGCCGGCCTTCGTTTTCGTCGCGAAGCGCCATCAGCCGGGGTTGAGCCCACCGCTCACCGGCTGGCATGGCCACGCGCGGCCGTTTGCTTTCGTCGATGGCTACGAGGCGGCAAGCGGCATCGACCGCATGCTCGTCGGCACGACGCCACAGCTGAGCCTGATCGCTCTTGAGGCTGCGCTCGAAGCGTTCGACGGCGTGGACCTGCAACAGCTGCGCCGCAAGAGCCTGGCCTTGAGCGACTTGTTCATTCGCCTTGTCGACCAGGAGTTGAGCGGTTTCGGCTTGGCCACGCCGCGCGAAGCCGCTTTGCGCGGCAGCCAAGTGTCCCTCACGCACCCGCAGGGCTACGCCATCATGCAGGCCTTGATCGAGCGCGGCGTGATCGGCGACTTTCGGGCTCCCGACATCTTGCGCTTCGGCCTGGCGGCGCTCTATGTGCGATTCATCGATGTGTGGGATGCCGTGGCGGCGCTGAAAGACGTGATGGCGACGCAGGCTTGGAATGCACCGCGCTTCCAGCAGCGCAAGGCGGTGACATGAGCACGTCTCCGGGTGCGCAAGGCCCGGCCGGTGGCGTGACGAAGGCGAGTGCAAGTGCCAGCGCAAGTGCCAGCGCAAGTGCCAGCGTCGGTCCCAGTACCGGCGCCAGCGTCGTCGCCGGCAAAGCCACGCCGCGAGGCAAGTACCCGCACCTCAAGCGCGCCGGAGACTTCCTCTACGTCTCGGGCACGAGTTCGCGCCGCGCCGACAACACGATTGCCGGCGCGAACGTCGACGCCATGGGCGCGGTAACACTCGACATCCGCGCCCAGACCCGCGCCGTCATCGAAAACATTCGCGACATCCTCGCCAGTGCCGGCGCCCAGCTCTCCGACCTGGTGCAAGCGCAAAGCTTCCTCGTGAACATGAACGACTTCGCCGGCTACAACGAAGTCTGGGCCGAGTTCTTCGACTTCGACGGCCCGACGCGCACGACGCTCGCGGTGCACCAATTGCCGCACCCGCACCTGCTCATAGAAGTCAATGCGGTGGCGTACAAACCGCTCGGTCGAACATGACTGACCTGGGTTCGCGGGGTTCGCGGGGTCCCGAGGTTTCGCGGGGCGCGCGCCGCGGCTGCGCACCGTGACATGACGCGCGATGCCGCAGCCGTGACGCCGTGGCGCGACCTCGACGCCGCGACGCGGGAGCGCGAATACTCGCCGAGTTCATGCATCGGCGGCAACTACCAACCCTTTATTCAAGCGTACATTGAGCGCAGCCGCGACGCGCGTTCGCGCACCCCCGGTCGGCTCGACCTGGCTTACGGACCCGGCCCCTCGCAGCGCCTTGACCTGTTCGTGCCGGCGCCACGCCCCGGCGGCGCCGCGCTCGCGCCGGTGCTGGTGTTCATCCACGGTGGCTACTGGCAGGAATTGTCGAAATCGGAGTCGGCCTTCGCGGCAGGCCAGTGCGCGGCACAGGGCATCGCCCTTGCCGCGCTCGAATACACGCTCGCGCCGCGAGCGAGCGTGGCAGAGATGGTGGTCGAATGCCGTGCCGCCGTGGCGTGGCTGGAGGACCATGCGTTGATGCTGGGCCTGGACGCCGGGCGCATCGTCGTCGCGGGCAGTTCGGCCGGCGCGCACCTGGCGGCGATGACGGCCCTGGCGGGCTTGAGCGGCGTGAGCGGCGTGGGTGGCCTGGGCGGGGTAGGCGGGGTGGGCGGTACCAGCGGCGCGAACGTCGCGCCCGCAGCGCTCGCACCGCGTATCCGCGGCGTGGTGCTCGTCTCCGGCATCTACGAGCTTGAGCCGCTGGTGGGCACGTCGATCAATGCCGCACTGCGCATGACGCCGGAGTCGGCCCGCGAACTCAGCCCGGCGCTGCGCGACCTGCGGGGTTTTCCTCAGACCGTCATGTGCTGGGGCGAAGTGGAAACCCGGGAATTCAAGCGCCAGAGCCGCGACTTCGCGGCCCTGCTCGAGCGTGCGTGTACACCATGCGAAGCATTCGAGGTGCCGCAGCGCAACCACTTTGATGTCATTCTCGATCTGGCCGACCCGGGCACCGCGCTCGGCCGCGCCTTGATGAACCTGATCCGCTCGCTCTGAACTCGAACGCCATGCCGAACTACAAGCCGCAGTTTCCGTCGATCGTCGACCCCTCGGGCGTGCAACCCGGCATCGGCGCGCGTGCCATGCCCGTCACCACCGACGCGAGCCGTGCCTACACGGCGCAGGCCACGGGCGGCACGCCGCTTGTCGATTTCTCGGGCACGAGCAACCCTTACGTCGACTACCAGAGCATCGACCTGTTGTTGTCGTTGCAACACCCGCGCAGCAGCGGCTATGACGAGATGTGCTTTCTCGTCATGGGCCAGGTCAAGGAGTTGCTGTTCAAGGGCCTGCACTTCGAGCTGTACAACGCGCAGCAGCAACTGCGCGTCGATGCAGTGGACAACGCGCTCGACATCTTGGTCCGCGCCAAGGCAATGGTCGAATACATCGGCCGCTCTTGGGACGTGCTGTCCACCATCACACCCGAAGGCTTCAACCAGTTTCGCGACACGCTGGGCACCGCGTCGGGCCAGTTGTCGTTCATGTACCGCCATGTCGAGTTCATGCTCGGCAACAAGAACGCGCGGCTCGCCAGCGCGTTCCGCAACATGCCCCATGTCTGGCCGGCGATGGAGCAGGCGCTGAACTCGCCGAGCCTGTACGACGATGCGATCGCGCTGCTCAAGCGCGAGGGGCTCACCATTGATGCCGCGGCGCTGAAGCGCGACTGGGCGGAAACCTATACCCCCAACGCCTCAGTCGAGCATACCTGGCTGCAGGTCTACGCGAACCCGGCGCCCACGAACAAGCTCTACCGGCTCGGTGAGTCGTTGATCGCGCTGGCCGACCAAATGTCGCAATACCGCTGGCGCCACTTCGTCAGCGTGCAGCGCATCATCGGCCTGAAGGCCGGCACGGGCGGCTCGGCGGGCGTGGGCTGGCTGCAGCATGTCACCGAGCACCGGTTCTTTCCCGAACTGTGGTCGATCCGGACGATGATGTAAGCCACCGCCCTGGCACGACCCGAGGCCGGGCGCCGTGCGATCATCGACGCTGGTGGCGCACTGCTGCCACAGCGAGACACGATGGCTGAACGTTCATTTTCCGAAGAAGTGAAGAAACTGCGCCTGGGGCAGGGCGAAGTGTTCCGTGGCGAGGGCATCCTGGCGGTGACGAAGGCGCTGCTCGAATCGGGCGTGGCCTATGTGTCGGGCTACCAGGGCGCACCGATTTCGCACCTGATGGATGTGCTGGCCGATGCGCAAGACATCCTCATCGAGCATGGCATCCGGTTTGAGAACAGCGCCAGCGAAGCCACCGCCGCGGCCACGCTCGCGGCGAGCGTGAACTACCCGTTGCGTGGCGCGGCTACGTTCAAGAGCACGGTGGGCACGAATGTCGCGAGCGACGCGCTCGCCAACCTCGCCTCGGGGGGCGTGACGGGCGGGGCGCTCATCATCGTCGGCGAAGACTACGGCGAGGGCAGCTCCATCATGCAGGAGCGCGGCCATGCGTTCGCGATGAAGTCGCAGATCTGGCTGCTCGACCCGCGGCCGAATTTGCCGAGCATCGTCGCCGCGGTGAAGACCGGTTTCGATCTCAGCGAAGCGAGCCACACGCCGGTGATGCTGCAATTGCGCATCCGCGCCTGCCATGTGCACGGCCAGTTTGTCGCCGCGGACAACCGGCGTTCGCCCTACACGCTGCGCGAAGCGATGCAGCATCCGCGGCGCGACACGAGCCGCATCGTCTTGCCGCCAGCGAGTTTTGCCCACGAAAAAGAGAAGGTTCAGCAGCGCTGGCCGGCGGCGGTGAAGTTCATTCAGGAACGCGGCTTGAACGAGTTCTTTGCCGACGGCGCGGACGACGTGGGCATCGTCGTGCAGGGCGGCAGCTACAACACGCTGCTGCGCGTGCTGGAGCGGCTGGGCCTTGCAGATGTCTTCGGCAACTCGCGCGTGCCGCTCTATGTGATGAACGTCGCCTACCCGGTGATCGACGCCGAAGTGCTGCGTTTCTTCCAGGGCAAACGCGCTGTGCTGATGGTGGAAGAAGGCCAGCCGAACTTCATCGAGCAGAACATCGCGAGCATCTTGCGCCAGGGCAATGCAACGACGGTGCTGCACGGCAAAGACATGCTGCCGATGGCGGGCGAGTACACGGCGGCCGAGGTGCACAAGGGGGTCGGCGAGTTTCTGCGGCGCTACGGCAAACTTGATGCGCGCGCTGTGGCCCCTCACCCCCCCCCTCTCCCAAAGGGTGTGGGGGCAAAGCCCGCGCTCCCCGAAGGGACGAGGGGAGAGCGGCCGGCTGGCGCTTCGAGCCAGCTCGTTCCTTTGTCTGAGATCGTCCACACCCGCCCTCCAGGCTTTTGCACCGGCTGCCCGGAGCGGCCGATCTTCACGGCGATGAAGCTGCTGGAGCGCGAGCTCGGCGAACACCATGTGTCGGCCGACATCGGCTGCCATTTGTTCTCGATCCTGCCGCCGTTCAACCTGGGCAATACGACGATGGGTTACGGCCTGGGCACGGCGGGCGCGTCGGCGATGAATCCTCCGGGTGTTGCAGGTGGCGCCGTTGAGCCAGCCGGCAAACGCGCCATCAGCCTGATGGGCGATGGCGGCTTCTGGCACAACGGCCTGACGAGCGGCATTGCGCACGCCGTGTTCAACCGCTCGGACAACCTGACGGTCATCGTCGACAACAGCTATACCTCGGCCACCGGAGGGCAGGACATCTTGTCCTCCGTCGCCGCGAACCCGACGCGCAGCACCGGACACGCGATTGAGAAAGCGGTGCGCGGTGTCGGCGTGCAATGGGCGCGCACGGTGGAGCACACCTATGATCTGGCGAGCATGCGTGCCGCGCTGAAAGACGCGCTCACCACAACAGAGCGCGGCCCGAAAGTGGTGATCGCGCGCAGCGAATGCATGCTCAACAAACAGCGCCGTGAGAAGCCGCTGCAGCGCGCCGCCGTCGCGTCAGGCCAGCGCATCGTGCGCGAGCGTTTTGGCATCGACTCCGACACCTGTACCGGTGACCATTCGTGCATACGCCTATCGGGCTGCCCTTCGCTGTCGATCAAAACGAATCCCGACCCACTGCGCACCGATCCCGTCGCCACCGTGCTCGACTCCTGCGTCGGCTGCGGCCTGTGCGGCGAAGTCGCGCACGCGGCGGTGTTGTGCCCGTCGTTCTACCGGGCGGAAATGATCAGCAACCCGACCGGCTGGGACAGGCTGCGCGAACGTGTGCGCAACGCCGTCATCGGTTGGCTGCAAAAGCGCTCGGCGGCGCGGCGCGCACGATTCGCGTTCTGAACATGGATCCGGTTCAACCCATCAAGATCGCCATCCTCGCCATGGGCGGCGAAGGCGGCGGTGTGCTCGCCGATTGGATTGTTGATCTCGGCGAAGAGCACGGATTCATCGCGCAGACGACGTCGGTGCCCGGCGTCGCGCAGCGCACCGGCGCGACGATCTATTACGTCGAACTGTTCCCGCGCGCCGCCGCTGAAGCCGCTGGCGCCGCGCCGGTGCTGGCCCTGATGCCGCTGCCGGGCGATGTGGACGTGGTGCTCGCCTCCGAGCTGATGGAGGCTGCTCGCGCCGTGCAGCGCGGTCTGGTGACGCCGGATCGCACGACCTTGATTGCTTCGACACACCGCGTTTACGCGATGTCGGAAAAGATCGCGATGGGCGATGGCCGCAGCAGCAGCGCCGCCTTGCTCGCGCGGGCGCAAACGGCGGCGAAGCACTTCATCGGCTATGACATGGCGCAGGCGGCTGAAGTGAGCCACAGCGTCATCAGCGCCGTGCTGTTCGGTGCGCTGGCCGGCGCCAAGGTCTTGCCGTTCGAGCGCGCCCAGTTCGAAGCGACGATCCAGCGCGGCGGCGTGGGCGTGGGCGCGAGCCTCGCGGCATTCGCAGCCGCGTTCGAGCGCGGCGTGGCGGGCGCGGGCGCCGTGACGGCCCAGCTCGCCGAGGCTGGTGCGATCAACGCGATGACGGGTCGCGCTGAGGCCGGCGCCACTTCGCCGGTTCCGCGTGCGGCGCACCCCGCCGTGCAGATGTTGCTCGACGACGCGGCGCGCCGCTACGCGGGCGAGACGCTGAAGATCATCATCGAGGGCCTGCGCCGCCTCGTCGACTACCAAGACCCGGCCTACGCCACGCAGTACCTCACCCGCCTCGCCGCCGTGCACGGAGCGGAGCGTGCACGCGACGCCGCGTCAAGCGCATTGACGCTCGAAGTCGCGCGCCACCTCGCGCTGTGGATGTCGTATGAAGACACGATACGTGTGGCCGATCTGAAGACGCGCGATTCGCGTTTTGCACGCGTGCGCGGCGAAGTGCGCGCGGCAGGCGATCAGGTGCTGACGATCAACGAGTACATGCATCCGCGTTTGCAAGAAATCGCCGACACGCTGCCGGCGCGCATTGGGCTCTGGTTGCTGCGCGCGGGCGCGGCGCGGCGCATCGTCGAGAGGCTCGCCTCCAAGGGGCGCGTCGTCCAGACCAGCTCGCTGCGCGGCTATCTGATGTTGTCGGCAGTGGCGGGGCTGCGCCGCTGGCGGCGCGGCACTTTGCGCTATGCCGCCGAGCAGCAGCACATCGAAGCCTGGCTCGCTGACATCCGCGAGGCTGCTGCGACAGACCTGCAACTCGCCACCGAAATCGCACGTTGCCAGCGCCTCGTCAAGGGTTACGGCGATACGCATGAACGCGGGCTGCGCAACTTCGAGACGCTGCGCAGCGCGTGGAAGCACGGCGCGAGCAGCGTTGCGGCAGCCACCTTGGCCAGCCTGCGTGACGCTGCGCTCGCCGACGATCAAGGCGTGGCTTTGCGCGCCGCGTTGCAGCGCCACGCACTGAGCTTGCAGGAGGGCTGAATGTGAACCCGACCGGCCACTACCGAGGCGTTCCCGGCGCCATTTCCGCCCTCGTGCGCGACACCGAAATCCACAAAGACTGCTATATCGATGCCGAAGTTTTCGGGCTCGAAATGGAACAGTTGTTCAGCAACGCCTGGGTCTATGTGGGCCATGCGAGCCAGATTCCCGCCGCGGGCGATTTCTACAGCACAACGGTGGGCGACCAGCCGGTCGTGATGGTGCGCCACGGCGACGAGTCGGTGCGCGTGCTGCACAACCGCTGCGCGCACAAGGGTGTGCAGGTCGCGCCTGACGGCCACGGCAACACCGGCAAGTTCTTCCGCTGCCCCTACCACGCGTGGACCTACCGAACCGACGGGTCGCTGTTGAATACGCCGCTGCGCCAAGGTTACGAGAACACCGGCTTCGAGCAATGCGAAGCGAGCCGTGGCATGGCGACGGTGGGGGCGGTACAGGTCTACCGAGACTTCGTGTTCTGCCGGCTCAACCCAAGCGGAATCGGCTTCGAAGAATTTTTCGGCGAATCGCTGTCCACACTCGACAACATGGTCGATCGCTCGCCTGCCGGCAAACTGCAAGTGGCTGGCGGTGTGATGCGCTACATGCACCGCTGCAACTGGAAGATGCTGGTGGACAACCAGACCGACACCTGCCACCCGATGGTGGCGCACCAGTCGTCTGCCGGCACGGCGGTGCGCGTCTGGCAGGAAGCGCCGGCCGGAACGCCCAAGCCGATGGCGGTGGAGCTGTTCGCGCCCTTCGTCAACCCCTACGAATTTTTCGAGGGCATGGGCATACGCGTGTGGAGCAACGGCCACGGCCACACCGGCGTGGCCGATTCGATCCACGCCGCGTATTCGCCGGTGCCGGGTTACTGGGAGGCGATGGCCGGCGCCTACGGTGAAGAGCGAGCCAAGAAAATCCTCGGCGAAGTGCGTCACAACACGGTCTACTTTCCCAACATCATGGTGAAGGGGCCGATTCAGATGCTGCGCCTTTTCAAACCCATCGCCGCCGACCGCACGCTCGTCGAGTCATGGACATTCCGCCTCGTCGGCGCGCCCGATCTGCTGCTGGAGCGCACGCTGATGTACAACCGCCTCGTCAACGCACCCACCTCGGTGGTCGGTCACGACGACCTCGAAATGTATGAACGCGCGCAATCGGCATTGCATTCCAGGGGACGCGACTGGGTGAACGTCGGGCGCCTGTACGACGCCGCCGAAAGGACTCAGGTCAATGTGGCAACGAACGGCACGAACGAATGGCAAATGCGCAACCAGATGCGCGCCTGGGCGCGCTTCATGACGGCGCCGGTGCCACACGGCGCGGCCGACACATCGCGGGGCCAGCCATGATCAATCAGCAACTTATCGACTTTGTCTACGCCGAAGCGCGGCTGCTCGACGAGCTGCGCTTCGATGACTGGTTGAACCTGTTCACGCAAGACGGCGTGTACTGGATGCCGCTCGCCCACGGCCAGACGGACGCGAAATTGCACGCTTCGCTGATGTATGAAGACAAGCTGTTGCTGAAAATACGCGTCGAGCGCCTGCACGGCGCACGCACGTTTTCGCAACAGCCGCGCAGCCGCTGCCACCACCTGCTTCAGCAACCGACGATAGAGGCGCGCGACGACGCGGCGGGTGTGTACACCACACGCACCGCGTTCCACTACGTCGAAACACGCCTGGACGAGCAGACGCTTTATGCCGGCTGGGCGTCGCACACGCTCGTTCGGCAGGACGATGCGTTGCGCATCCGCCTCAAGCGCGTCGACCTGGTGAATTGCGACGCGGCGTTTGGCAGCATGCAATTGTTCATGTAAGACCGTTGCGTGAGCCTTGTCCCCGCCACCGTGGCGGCCGCCTTCGAAGAATCTGCCGCGCGCTGGGCCGATGCTCCGTTTCTTGAAGTCTTGCCCGAGACCGCCGCGGCCTATGGCGTCGCTGCCGGCGCATTGACGTACTACGCCGCGCAGCAGCGCATCGTGGCGCTGCGCGAGGCCTATGCATTCGCGGGTTATGGCCCCGGCCACCGCGTCGGCCTGCTGCTCGACAACCGACCGGCGTTCTTTCTCCATTGGCTCGCGCTGAACGGCCTGGGTGTCTCTGTCGTGCCGATCAGCGCTGACTTGCGGGCGGCGGAGCTGGAGTACCTCGTCGGCCACTCCGAAATCGCGCTCACTGTGGCCGTGCCGCAGCGCCACGCTGATCTGCGCGCCGCGGCAGCGGCGGCGGGCCGGCACCTGGCCGTCATGGCCGATGGCGACACGCCACCCGGCGCCCTGCGCGCCGCGCCGCTGTTGCGGGCTGCGGCTGGCGAGATCAGCGAGTGCGCCTTGCTCTACACCTCGGGCACGACAGGCCGGCCCAAGGGCTGCATCTTGCCGAACCGCTATTTCCTGCACGCCGGCCATTGGTATCTCAGCGTTGGCGGTTTGTGCGTGCTGCGGCCGGGCGAGGAACGCATGCTCACGCCCTTGCCCATGACGCACATGAACGCGATGGCGTTCTCCACGCTCGCCTGCGTGCTCAGTGGTGGCTGCCTGTTGGTGCTGGATCGCTTTCACCCCGCAACATGGTGGAACAGCGTGCGCGACTCTCGTGCCACCGTGGTTCACTACCTCGGTGTGATGCCGTCGATGTTGATGAAAGCCGCACCGAGCAGCGACGACGCACGCCACGCCGTGCGTTTCGGCTTCGGCGCCGGTGTCGACAAGGCCCTGCACGCGCCGTTCGAAGCGCGCTTCGGTTTCCCGCTGCTGGAGGGCTGGGCGATGACGGAGACGGGCGCCGGCGCCGTGGTCATGGCCAACGCCGAGCCGCGCCGCGTGGGCACGAACTGCTTCGGCCGCGAGAGTGCCGATGTGCTTGTGCGAGTGCTCGGCGAGAACGGCCAAGAGGCCGGCGTGGACCAACCTGGCGAGTTGCTGGTCAAGCGCGCCGACGCGGATGCGCGCTTCGGCTTCTTCAACGGCTACTTGAAAGACGAGCTAGCGACCGACGAAGCCTGGGAAGACGGTTGGTTCCACACCGGCGACATCGTGAGCCGCGACGCGCAAGGCCTGCTGCACTTCATCGACCGGCGCAAAAACGTGATCCGCCGCAGCGGCGAGAACATTTCGGCGGTGGAAGTGGAAAGCGTTTTGAACCAGCTTCCCGAGGTGAAGTCCTGCGCCGTCGCGGCAACGCCTGACGAACTGCGTGGCGACGAAGTGCTGGCCTGCATCGTCGCGCACGAGCCGGTGCCCGAGGGGCAGCGCGAAGCGTTCGCACTGCGCATCGTCACCCATGCGCTGGAACGGCTCGCCTACTACAAGGCGCCGGGCTATGTGGCGTTCGTCGAGGCCTTGCCGCTCACGCCATCGCAGAAAGTCCAGCGCGGCGAGCTGAAGGCGCTGGCGCGGGCTTTGCCGGGCACGCCGTACTGCATCGATACTCGCGCAATGAAAAAGCGGCAGGCTTGATGACGTTGGTGTCGGCGCGCCAAGGCTACGAAGGCGTTGCCGTCGCCGTGCCGGTGACGGTGCCCTATGTGCGCTACTCGACCCACAGCGCGATGTGGTTCCTCGGCCAGGCGGTTGCAGCGCTCATCAAACAAAGTGGCATCGCCAAGAGCGAGATCGACGGCCTCACGGTGAGCAGCTTCTCGCTCGGCCCTGACACGGCAGTCGGTGTGACACAGCATCTGGGCCTGAG
This sequence comes from Burkholderiales bacterium, assembly GCA_031419715.1. GTDB lineage: Bacteria > Pseudomonadota > Gammaproteobacteria > Burkholderiales > Burkholderiaceae_C > JAEMQF01. The sequence goes on from JANOLJ010000186.1 coordinate 12,358, forward strand.
CCCACGCTGGCTCGATCACTTGCCCCATGGCGGCGCCTCGGGCGTGATGGCGTTGCGCCGCGCCGCGCGCGCGGTGCAGGCGGGGGATGCGAGCGTCGTCGCGTGCGTGGCGGCGGACACGAACCAGGTGGATTCATTTCGCCTCATGCTGGGAAGCTTCAGCGGCTTCGCGCGCGACGCGACCTACCCCTATGGCTCGGGCGGGCCGAACGCCATCTTCGCGTTCATCACCGCCAACTACATGCGCCAGTACGGCGCGACGCGCGAAGACTTCGGCCGCATCTGTGTCGATCAGCGCACCAATGCGCTGGCGTACAAGTCGCGCGTGTTCAAGAAGGCGTTGACGCTTGACGAATACCTGAACGCGCGGCCGATCGCCGAGCCGATCCACCTGTTCGACTGCGTGATGCCGTGTGCCGGCGCGGAGGCGTTTCTGGTGATGAGCGAGCAGCGCGCGCGCGACCTGGGACTGCGCTACGCCACATTGCGCGGCGCGATCGAGCGCCACAACGCATTTGCGCAAGACCCGATCATGGTGCGTGGTGGCTGGCAAGTCGATTTGCCCGAGCTGTATGCGATGGCACAGGCCAAGCCGGCGGACATCGATTTCGTCCAGACCTACGACGACTATCCTGTCATCGTGATGATGCAATTCGAAGACCTGGGGTTTTGCGCCAAGGGCGAGGGGCCGGCGTTCGTGCGCGCGCACGGCATGACGTTCGATGGCACCTTCCCAAACAACACCTCGGGCGGGCAGCTCTCCAGCGGCCAGGCCGGCGCGGCGGGTGGTTTCATCGGCATGACGGAGGCGATCCGCCAGCTCACTGACGCTGCGCCGGGACGGGCCGTGTCGGGCGCGCAACTCGGTTTGGTGAGCGGCTTCGGCATGGTGACTTACGACCGGTGCCTTTGTACTGGTGCGGTGATTCTGGGGCGGCCATCGTGAGTCGCATTTGCGTGGGCTTGAGGTCGGCTTTGGGCCTGAACTCGTCTGTGGGTGCGCGTTCAGCGGGCCAAGGTTTCGACGGGCGCGGCCCGGCCGGGCTGGTGCTGCCGGAGGTGTCGATGCGCATGCGTTCAGCATGCCCAGGTTTGGAGGCCAGGGCGACGGCGGCGCCCCCGTTCTTCGGTCCACGCTCGCGGGGCTACGTTGCAGCCTGCAACCCGATGCCTCGTCAACACGGTTTCGCCCTGGATGCGTTGATGACACCGCGAATCGGACCTGCGCCCGGGGGCACCACCGCCGCCCTGCTGCAACCTCGGGTGGCGTGCCACGCCTTTGCCTGCTGCCCGGGCGTCGGGGCTGGCGGTTTGGGGTACGGGCGGAGGGAGTCGCTGACATGACGATGCCGCTGATGAAGCCCAAGCGCAAGAATCCGATTCTGCGCACGCCGCAGATGAACCTGCCGCCAGGGAGCCGAGGCCGCGTGGCGCTCGGCCTCACGGTGGCGGCAGCGCAGGGCCGCTTTGAGTTGCAGGTGTGTGAAGACTGCGCCACCGTGCAGTACCCGCCGCGCGATGCGTGCAGCGCCTGCGTGTCGCCGCGCCTCAGGTGGCGTGCGCAAAGCGGTGACGGCGAGTTGCTCGCGGCGACGACGCTGCATCACAGCAACGACCTGTTCTTTCGCGAACGCCTGCCCTGGCACTTGGGTCTCGTGCGCCTGGACGCCGGGCCGACCTTGATGACACATCTGCACGGCGATGTGACCCACGCTGGCGAGCGCATCAAGGTCGGCGTGCGGCTGGACCGCGCTGGCCGCGCCGTCGTGATTGCATTCCCCGCCACGGAGACACCGCACATGAGTGATGACAAGATGCTGCGAGAAATGACGAGTGACCCGAAGCTGCGCAAGGTGCTTGTCACCGATGCGATGACGGGCGTGGGACAGGCCCTCGTGCGCGCTCTCGTCAAAGCCGGTGCTGACATCGTCTGGGCCGGCCACGCCGAGCCCTGGAAGCGCCATGGCAGCGGGCTCGATGACATTACCGCGCTGCCGCAGTTGAGCCTCGTGCCGCTGGACCTGACGAACGGCCGCTCGGTGAGCGAGCTCGCCGGCGAGATCGGCGGCAAGGTCGACATCGTCATCAACAACGCCGAAGTGCACCGCACGTTCGGCATCGCGGCGCGGCGCGGCATGGACGCGGCGAAGGCCGAGATGGACATCAACTATTTCGGCCTGCTGCGCCTGGCGCAGGAGTTCGGCCCGGCGCTCATGGGCCGCGCCGCCGATGGCGCAACCCACGCCGCCGCGTGGGTGAACCTGCTGTCGATCTACGCGCTGGCGAACTTCCCGCCGCACGGAACCTACAGCGCGAGCAAGGCGGCAGCTCATTCGCTCGCGCAATGCCAGCGCGCCGAAATGCGCGCGGCAGGAATCCGCGTCATCAATGTGTTCCCCGGGCCGATCGACGACGCATGGAACCAGAACATGCCACCGCCGAAACTCACGCCCGAAGCGCTGGCGAGCGCGGTCATCAAAGCGCTGCGCGACGGCGTCGAAGACGTCTACCCCGGCGACGTGGCGCAGGAGTGGCTGGAGCGTTGGCGCGACAACCCGAAGGTCCTCGAGCGTGAGCTGGCGGCGGGAGGCTGAGGCGATGAACAAGGTGCTGACCAACGTGGAGTTGCTCGCCGCGCTCGCCGGGGCGCTGAACAGCGGTGGCGTGCGTGTCATCGACCTGACGCAGACGCTCACGCCCGAGTTTCCGCAAATCGCGCTGCCACCGGAGATGGGCCAGTGCTGGCCTTTTCGCATCGAAGAAGTGTCGCGCTACGACGAGCGTGGCCCGGGCTGGTACTGGAACAACTTCTCTTGCGGCGAACACACCGGCACGCACTTCGACGCACCGATCCACTGGATATCTGGCCGGAACTTGCCGAACAATGCAGTGGACACGATTCCGCCTCAGCACTTCGTCGCGCCAGCGTGCGTGATCGATTGCCATGAACAAGCCGCCGCCGACCCCGACTATCTGCTCACGGTGGCGGACATCGAAGCCTTCGAAGCCGCGCATGGGCGCATCGCCGCAGGGAGCTGGGTGCTGATGCGCAGCGATTGGTCGAAGCGCAAAGACCCCGAGGCCTACCAGAACTTCGACGAAACCGGTCAACACACGCCCGGGCCTAGCAGCGAGGCGGTGCGGTTTCTGGTGGAACAGCGCGACGTGCTCGGCTTCGGCTCCGAAGCGATCGGCACCGACGCCGGCCAGGGCTACCACCTGCGCCCGCCCTACCCCTGCCACTACTACATGCATGGGGCAGGGCGCTATGGCTTGCAGTGCCTGACCAACCTCGATCTTCTGCCGGCCACCGGTAGCCTGCTGATCTGCCCGCCGCTGAAGATTCAGCAAGGCAGCGGCAGCCCGTTGCGGGTATTGGCGCTTGTCGGGAGTTGACGATGGGGAATCGCGGCACGGCGCTTGTGACTGGCAGCAGCACAGGGATCGGCAAGGTCATCTGCGAACACCTGCTCGCCAGCGGCTGCGAAGTGGTGGCGATGGCACGCCGCCCGACCGAGATCGACCACCCACGCCTGCACAGCATCAGCGTTGACCTGGCGGACCGCGCCGCGACCGCGCAGGCCGCGCGCGAGGCGGCACGATCCTTCGAGATCACGACGCTCGTGCACAACGCCGGCATCATCCGCCCGGCACTGCTCGCGGACGTGAGGCTTGACGATCTCGATGCCCTCAGCGAATTGCACCTGGGCAGCGCCATCGCTCTGGTGCAGGCCGCGCTGCCGGCGATGCGCGCGCAGCGCTTCGGCCGCATCGTGCTGCTCTCGTCACGCGGTGCGCTCGGCCTGGCGACGCGCAGCGTCTACTCTGCCACCAAGGCCGCGATGATAGGCATGGCGCGCACCTGGGCGCTGGAACTCGCGGCCGACGGCATCACCGTGAACGTGGTCGCGCCCGGGCCGATCCGCGGCACGGAGATGTTTCATCAAGTCGTGCCCGCCGACAGCGAACGCGAACGCAAGTTGGCGCAGGCGATTCCCGTGCAGCGCCTGGGCACACCCGAAGACGTGGCGCGCGCGGTGGACTTCTTTGTCGATCCCGGCAACAGCTTTGTCACCGGGCAGGTGCTTTATGTGTGCGGCGGGGCGAGCATCGGAAGCGTGACGATTTGAGGCCACCCGCCGGCTGCGAGAACCGACACGCATCATGAACAGAAGCCGGTGGTGGATTACAACGAGACTCACTATGCCGGCCAGAGCCCCTCGATCAGTAGACGCCGAGGCGCTGAGCCTGTACGAGCGCAATTGGCGGGATGTCAATTCGCAGGCGTTGGGGCCACGCGAGGCGTCGCCGGTGCAGGCGTTGCGGCGCGCGCGGGTGTGAAGGCACAAGAGCCGGTATTCGAGCGGACGCTGCCTGCTGGACGTCGACGGCGAGAAGATCAAGTTCGAAGTCGTGCTCGACTTGAGCGTGCTTGCGCCCCAACCCGGCGTGTTCGACGCTGCTGTCGCGACGGCCGGGCGAGACGGACGAAAGGGCGCGCCTACCCCGCGCGCCGCAACGCCACTGCAAAGCCGCGCGCCACGCCCGGCCGCGCCATCAATGCGTCGTACCAGCGCTTCACGTTCGGGAATTCGGCCAGATCGACCTTGTGCCGTGGGTGGCGCCAGGCCCAGCCAAGAATCGCGAAATCGGCGATCGACAAGTCGCCAACGAAATACTCGCGCGTCGCCAGCCGCTCGTTCATCACACCATAGAGGCGCCGCGTTTCAGTCATGAATCGCTGCAGGCCGTAGCGGCGCTCGGCTTCGTTCTCCAGCGCGATGAAGTGGTGCACCTGGCCGGGGTTGGGGCCGAAGCCGCCCATCTGGAACATCAGCCACTCGAGCACCGGCACCTGGGCTGCAATGTCGCGCGGCCAGAACTTGCCGCTCTTCTGGCCGAGGTAGATCAGAATCGCGCCCGATTCGAACACGCTGATCGGCCTGCCGCCCGGGCCGTCGGTATCGATGATCGCCGGGATCTTGCGGTTCGGGCTGATCGCGACGAACGCCGGATCGTTCTGCTCGCCCTTCGTGATGTCGACGACGCGCACTTCATAGGGCAGGCCCATCTCTTCGATCGCGACGCTGATCTTGCGGCCGTTGGGGGTGTCGAAAGCGAACAGTTGGATCGTCACACGAGCTCCTCGGGTTGATTCGGACTTTGTGCCAATGCGTCAAACGGCCGTCTTGCCCATGTTCTGCCGAGTCACCGGGTGCGAACTTGACAAGCCGCCGTCCACCGCGATCGCCTGGCCGTTGACATAGCTCGCTTCATCCGACACCAGGAACAGCGCGACGCGCGCCAGCTCCTCGGGCTGCGCGGCGCGGCGCAGCGGGTTCAGGCGGCCGATTTTGTCGGTGACGTTGCGCTCTTTGGCGATGTCGAAGATCGGCTGCGTCATGCCGGTTTCGGTGAGGCCTGGGCAGAGCGCGTTGACGCGAACGTTGGTGTCGCTCAGTTGCTGCGCCGACACCATCGACAGGTTGATCACGCCCGCTTTCGACGCCGAATACGCCGGCCCGCCCGCGCCGGAGCGTATGCCCGCCACCGACGCCGACGCGCGGCCGATGCCCGAGCCGGCGCCGGTGATGATCGCGACCTTGCCTTGCAGTCTGCCTGCCATCACGCGCCGCCGCTGATCGTGGCGCCGCCGTCGATCACGATCGTCTGCCCGGTGGTGAAGGCGCCGGCCTTCGAGGCGAGGAACACGGCGGCACCGGCAATCTCATGCGGCTCGCCGATGCGCTTCAGCGACGCGGCGGCGCTGGAGCGCTTCAGCGTATCCGGGTTGTCCCACAGCGCTTTCGCGAAGTCGGTGCGGATGAGGCCCGGTGCGATGCAGTTCACGCGCACGCCACGTGGCCCGAATTCATCAGCCAGGCAGCGCGCGAGTTCCATGTCGGCAGCCTTGGAGATGCAATAGGCACCGATCACGGTGGAGCCCTTCAGCCCGCCGATCGACGAGACGATCGTGATCGAGCCCTCGCCGCGCTCCAGCATCTCCGGTGCGACCATGCTGATCAACCAATGGTTCGAGACGATGTTGTTGTCGAGCACCTTGCGAAACGCGTCGTCGCTGATGCCGCCGAGCGGCCCGTAGTAAGGGTTGGACGCGGCGTTGCACACCAGCGCGTCGATGTGGCCGAAAACCTGGCGCGTTTGGGCGACCAGGTTTTGCAGGCTCTCCTTCGATGAGATGTTCGCTGGCACCGAGATCGCGGTGCCGGCGCCGTGGCGCGCGTTGATCGCTTCGGCAACACCGTCACAAGCGTCTTGCTTGCGACTGGAAATCACCAACTTCGCGCCGTGCACCGCCATTTCCTCGGCGATCGCTTTGCCGATGCCGCGCGAGGATCCGGTGATGACGGCTACCTTGCCTGTCATGTCGAACAGGGACATGGGGTTTCCTTTGAAAGTGGGGGTCGACTCGAACAGGGGGCAATCTTGCCGGCAAAGCGCGGCCGAATGCAATTCTGCACGCTGCGGCCGCTTGAACGCGTCAGCCTGCCAGGAGAACGCCGCACCGCCTGGCCTAGGATGGCGGGCGTTCACGCTCTCGGAGAGTCTCATGTCGATACCCTGCACCATTTGCATCGCCGCCGTCGTGCTGCTGAGCGCCTGCGGCGCTGAAGTCGTGGGAACCGCCGCGACCGTGGGCACGCTGCAGGCCACTCAAGCACAGCAGGCCAAGGCGCAAAAGTCGCAGATCGAGGCCAAGCTCGGCGAATCGATGAAGGCGGTTGAAGCCGCCGCATCCGCCGCCGGCCGCGACTGAGCGCAGCGCGTCGCGCGGCCAGGCTTGCGCAACTCTGAAGCGCACGGCTCGGCGCCGTGCGCGAGGAGACGATGGAAGCGCTGCACGATGTGGTGAAGGCCGGCAAGGCGCGTTACCTCGGTGCGTCATCGATGTTCACCTGGCAGTTCGCGAAGGCGCAGCAAGTGGCCAAGGAAAACGGCTGGACGCGCTTTGTCAGCATGCAGCGCATCCAAGCCCGCGCACTTTGACGACGCCCTGGCCTCACTGGAATTGAAACTCAGCGATACCGAAGTCACCGCGCTCGAAGCGCCGTATCGGCCGCATGCGGTGGTCGGCTTCGATTGACAATCGGGCGCCCAGCCTCAGCTCGATCGCATCGACATCCGTTCGGAGACTTCAGCATGACCACCGCCGTCACCCCCAACGTACTGGCCCACGCCGGGCTCGCGCCACTGGCATCGCGACTCGTCGACACCGATTCGCTGCCTTGGCAGGCGACACGCTTCCCCGGCATCGAGGTGAAAAACCTCTTGTTCGATCGCGCCAGCGGCCTGGTCAGCTCGCTCATCCGCATGGCGCCTGGCGCCGTGCTGCCCGACCATGAACATGTGCTGATCGAGCAGACCTGGGTCATCGAAGGCCATCTCGTCGACAAGGCCGGCCCCGACGAAGGCATCGAATGCAAGGCGGGCCAGTTCATCTGGCGTCCGGCGGGCAGCCGGCACAGTGCGTGGTCGCCCAAAGGCGGGCTGTTCCTCGGCTTGTTTCAGATGCCCAACAAGTTTTTTGGCGAGAGCGGCGCGGTCACGGATATGGCCGGCGCCGATTGGCAAGCGATGTGGGGCGTGGTGCATGCGCAGCGTTCGGGCGCCGGTTGAGATTCTGACGGCGCCGAATTCCTACGCGTCGAAGAAAGCAAACGCGCGCAACTCGATGCTCTCGCGCAGCGGCGCGTCGGGCGGTATTTCGGGATCGTCGAACGCGGTGTGCGGCACGACGCCGGCCATGCCGCCCGGCGCCGCGGCGCTGTCGAAATTCTTGAACACGATGGCCTCGTCGCGGCGCTGCCGCGAGTAGTAGTACCAATCGTGCCGCGGGTTGTGCACGCCGACCAGGGTTTCGCCGCGCCGGTCGGGGTAGATGAGTTCGTTGCAACGCATGTCGCCGGGCTGCACGCTGCGTGCGTCGCACAGGGCCAGGGGCGCGTCGAGCAGCGGCTGCGCGTTCAGCGGGCGCCACACGCCGAGCACGGCGTAGCGACGCCGCAAGCGCGCGGCGGCCTCGGCGTCGCCGAGCACCTGGCGCAAGCGTGCTTGCGCCGAGGTCTGGGTGTAGTCGGCATGGACCCGACCCACCGGCTCGCGCACCGTGGCGAATGAGCCGCCCGCGCCGTCCAGCGGCGGCCGGCCGGGCGCGCGGCGCCGCAGCGTGTGGTCAAAGACGACGGCCTGGCTCGCGCCGGTGCACTCGCACACCAGGCGCTGCGCTTCGGCGTAGTACACGGCGCGCAGTTCGGCTTCGTTCCAGAAATCGCGCATGGCGCTGCGGTGCTCGCGCAGCATGAAACCCTGCGTGCCGAGCGTCGGCGCGATGGGCAGCGCGCGTGCATCGTGCACCGTGACGCGGTGCGCCTCAAGCCGGCCGTTGAAGCGCGGCGTGCCGTCGGGCGGATCGAAGGTGTAGGTGCGCAGCGCTTGCGCCATCGGCGCAAGGTAGTTCAGCTCGGTGTGCACCGCGCCGGTCGTCGATTCGGCCATCGCGCGTCAGAGCGTCAGAAAAACGCCATCGTGCGCACTTCGATGCTCTCGCGGCGCAACGCGTTCGGCGCGGTGTTCGGATCCTCGAACGCGGTATGGCCCATGAAGCGCGCCCGGCCATCAAGCTCGGAGTCGTAAGTCTTGAGCAGCAGGGCCTGCGCCGCTTCCATTTGCGGGAAATAGACCCAGCGGTGCTTGGGCGACCAGCGCATCACGTAAATCTCGCCGGTGCGCTCGCGGTACTTGAGTTCCATGCGCAACATGTCGTCGGGGGCGTGCGTCGTCGCGTCGCACACCGCCAGCGGCAACTCCTCGACGCGCCGGTACAGCGGCTTCCACACGTTAAAGAACGCGACGCGGCGTTGCAGTAATTGCTCCGCGTCGTCGGGAACGATTTCGCGCACGCGCTGCGGCCCGCTGGTCACGGTGTAGTCGCTGTGAACCAGCATCACTGCGGGGCGCTGCACGGTGGTCTGCACTTTCAGGTCAGCCGGCAGACGCTTGCGTATCGTGTGGTCGAACACGATGACGCGCTGCGCGCCGCTGTGGCGCCTCACGAAGTCGACGACCTGGGGATAGAACGCGCTCTTCACGGAAGCGTCGTCGTCGTACTGGTCGAAGCGCGCGCCGAACTCATGCAGCTCGAAGCCCTCGCGGTCCGCGGAAAAGCCTTGCACACTCGGCCAGCCTTCGTGGATGTCGACTTCGCGCGGGTCGGTTCCCGGGGGATTGAGCTTCACCGCCGGGTCCGGCTCGTAGAAATAGTAGTCGGGGGGGATCCCGTTGTCCACGCTGTAGTTCAGCGTGGCGCGCACACTGCCGGCCGGGGTCATGGGGCGCGCCTTGTCAGTTTGACGCTGGGGGCGTGGTCGTGAAGCCTTGATAGACCGTCGTCCTGCTCCAGCACGGCAGCTTTTCGACGCCCTCGGTGAGCCAGCGCTCCAGGTTGCGATAGTCGCCCAGCGGCAGCTTCTGCCAGCCGTGCAGGTGCATCGGCGCGGCCAGCGCGATGTCGGCGATCGTCGGGCCGTTGCCCACGACCCATTGGCGCCCGGCCAGGCGCGCATCGAGGATGCCGGCGAGCTTGTTGAACTGCGCCGCCTGGGCGTCGAGCACGGCCGGGTCGGGCTGCGACCCCAGCAGCGGCTTGACGCAGTTTTCGACGAGAAACACATAGCAGCTCGGGAACCAGCTCGACGACTCCCAGAGCAGCCAGCGGTTGATGTCGGCGCGAGTTTTCAGGTCGCGCGGGTAGGCTGCTTCGTTGCCTACTTTGTCGGCGGCGTACTGAAGAATCGCGTTCGACTCCCACAGCACCATGTCGCCGTCCACCAGCGTGGGCACCGATGCATTCGGGTTCAGCGCCAGGTACTCGGGCGACTTCTGTTCGGCCTTGAAGTAGTCCACATGCACGCGCTCGAACGGCGCGCCCAGCAGGTCCAGGCCCGCGAGTACCTTGCGGCAATTGACGGTGATCGGGTCGGCGTAGAGCTTCATGGGGCTGTCTCCAATGTGCGATGTGTGATGCGCGGCAAGACCGCCTCGCCGCACCGCAGTCTATGGATTGACTGCCGTCAAGTCATGTGCTCGAATGCAAACGTTTTGTTCTCGAATTGGAAACAATGGCGCTGTCCACCGACATGCTCTCGGCGTTCGTCAAGGTCGCCGAACTCGCGAGCGTGAGCGCCGCGGCGGCCGAGCTCGACGTGGGCAAGAGCGTGATCAGCAAGCGCATCGCCCAGCTCGAAGCGGCGGTGAAGGCAACGCTGTTCAGCCGCACCACGCGCAAGGTTGCGCTCACGCCGGCTGGCGAGGCGTACCTCGACTTCGCGCGCCGCGCGCTGTTTGAAGTGAGCAGCGCCGAAGAGCGGCTGCGCGACTTGCGCGTCGAGCTGACCGGGCAGATCCGCCTGACCGCCCCGGTGTCGTGGGGCCAGCGCGTGCTTGCCAGGCGCCTGCCCGAATTCCTGCGCGTGCACCCAGCGATCGAAATCGAACTGCAACTCGCCGACCGCATGATGGACCTGGCGCGCGAGCGCATCGACATCGCGCTGCGCTGGACCAACGCGCCCACGCCGGGCCTGGCGGCGCATCCGGTGGCGCAGGTCGAGTGGTTTATCGTCGCCGCGCCGAGTTACCTGGCCGCGGCCGGCCTGCCGCTCGCGCCGAAAGACCTGGCGGCGCACACCTGTATGAGCTACTGGCGCGAGAGTTCCGACGACGCTTGGACGCTGCGCTTGGGCGCGCAAGACGAGCAGGTACAGGTGCGCGGGCGCTACCACTGCAACAACGCCGAAACCGTGGCCGAGGCGGCGCTCGCCGGGCTGGGCATCGCGCTGCTGCCGGGCTATCTGTGCAGCGCGCCGCTCGCCGAGGGCCGGCTGGTGCGCGTGCTGCCGGCGTGGACGCCGCACACGCGCTTTGGCACGCGCATCATCGCCGTCGCCGCGCCGGAGAGCATGCGCTTCAAGCGCAATCAGGTGCTGCTCGGGTTTTTGCGGCAGCAGCTCGGGAGTTGAAAAGACGCTACACGCTCGCGAGCAATTCATACGAGCGCAGCCGCGCCGCATGGTCGTGTATGGCCCCGGCGACGATCAACTCGTCGGCAGCGGTTTGTTCGAGGATCGAATCGAGCTGCTGCCGAACGCTCTGCGGTGAACCCACGGCGGCGGCAGCAAGCATGCGCTGCACGCCGGCCTTTTCCTGAGGTGACCACAGCGACTCCATCTGCGCCGGGGAGATCGGTTTGGGCAGCGGCCCGCGCCGGCCGCGCTGCATGCCCAAGAAGCGCTGCTGGATCGACGTGAACGTCCACGCAGCGGCGTCGTCGGTGTCGGCGCAGACGACATTCACGCCGACCATGGCATGCGACTTGGGCCAGCGCGGCGACGGCCGATAGGTCGAGCGATAGACCTGCAACGCCTGCAAGAGCAAATCGGGCGCGAAGTGCGAGGCGAAGGCGAACGGCAGCCCCAGGTACGCCGCGAGCTGCGCGCTGTACAGGCTTGAGCCCAGCAGCCAGATCGGCACCTGCGTGCCGATGCCGGGGATCGCGCGCACGGGTTGCTCCGCGCTGCCTTCACCCAGGTAGGCCTGCAGCTCGAGCACGTCGCGCGGGAAGTCTTCTTCGTCGTTGCTGGTCAGGCTGCGCCGCAGCGCGTGCATCGTCAGCCGGTCCGTGCCGGGTGCGCGGCCCAGGCCCAGATCGATGCGGCCCGGGTAGAGCGTGGCCAGCGTGCCGAACTGCTCGGCGATGACGAGCGGCGCATGGTTGGGCAACATCACGCCGCCCGAGCCGACGCGGATCGTCTTCGTGCCGCCGGCGATGTGGCCGACCAGCACGGCGGTGGCGGAACTCGCCACGCCGTCCATGTTGTGGTGTTCGGCGACCCAATAGCGCTGATAACCCCAGGCTTCAGCGTGTTGCGCGAGGTCGAGGCTGTTCTTCAAGGCTTGCGTGGCGTCGCTGCCTTCGACTATCGGGGCGAGGTCGAGGATGGAAAGAGGGATCATGGCGCGCATCATGCCGCACCTGCCGCGTGGCGGCTGGCGGCGCGCGCATCGTGCACACTGTGTGCCATGGGGATGGCGCATCGCACGGTGGTCACAGGGGCGGCAGGTTTCATCGGGCAGCGCTTGTGTGCCGCCCTGCGTGGCGGGAATTGGCAAGACGGTCATGAGTTGGTGGCCACAGATCTCGATGCCGCCGCCGCGCCGGCCGGGTTCGAGTGCAAGCCAGGCGACATTGCCGACCCCTCGCTGATCGAAGCACTGTTCGATCGCCCGGTGCAGCGCATCTTCCACCTCGCGGGCATCGTCAGCGGCCGCGCTGAAGCCGACTTCGCGCTCGGCAAGCGTGTCAACCTGGACGCGACGCTGGCACTGCTGGAGCGCTGCCGGCTCCAGGCCGAACGCGGCGGGCCCGTGGTGCGCTTCATCTACGCAAGTTCGATCGCGGTGTTCGGCACGCCGCTGCCCGAGCGCATCGACGACGCCACGCAGCCGCTGCCCACGCTCAGCTACGGCACGCACAAGCGCGCGATCGAACTGCTGATCGACGACTACTCGCGGCGCGGCTTCATCGACGGCCGCGCGCTGCGCCTGAGCGGCGCGCTGTTGCGCCCGCCGCTGGCGAACGGGGCGCTGTCGGCCTTCAACAGCGACGTGATCCGCGAGCCGCTGGCCGGCCACGACTATGTGTGCCCGGTCGGGCCGCTGGCGACGATCTGGCTGACGACGTTGCGCAGCACGCTGCGCAATCTGCTGAGTCTGGCTGAACTCGAGCCGCAGGCGCTGGGCGCGCAGCGCACTGTCACCGCACCGGCATTGGCAGCGCGCATCGGCGACATCGTCGCCGCGCTGGGGCGAGTCGACCCCGCCGCGCCCGCACGCGTGACCTATCAGCCGCAGCCCGCGCTCGAAGCGCAATTCGGCCGCTGGCCGCTGAAATGTTCCTTCGAGCGCGCCCAGGCGCCCGGCCTGCACGTCGATGCGACGATCGACACCTTGCTCCACACGATCCAGGAACCCGCATGACTGAACCGAAGTTGCCGCTGCGCTCCAACCTCATCCACCAAGGCCTGGACCGCACGCCACACCGCGCGTTTCTGCGCGCCGTGGGCATGAGTGACGAGGACTTCGGCAAGCCGATGGTGGGCATCGTCAGCCAGCACGGCGAGAACACGCCGTGTTCGATGTCACTCGGCCCGCAGGCCGACGCGGCGCGGCTGGGCGTGGCGGCGGGCCAGGGCGTGGCCGTGCCGTTCACGACGATCTCGGTGTCCGATGGCGTGTCGATGAACCACCGCGGCATGCGCATGAGCCTGGTGTCGCGCGAGTTGATCGCCGACTCCATCGAAGCCGTGATGCGCGCCCACTGCTACGACGCGTTAGTGGGTTTTGCCGGCTGTGACAAGACTCTCCCCGGCGTGATGATGGCGATGGTGCGGCTGAACTGCCCGAGTGTGTTCGTCTACGGCGGGGCGATGCTGCCCGGCCGTTGGCGTGGCCAGGACGTGACGATCCTCACCGCATATGAAGGCGTCGGCGCGGTATTGAACGGCACGATGAGCGAAGCCGAACTCGAAGAACTCGGCCACGCGTGCGCGCCCACGCTCGGCTCCTGCCCGGGCCAGTTCACCGCGAACACGATGGCGATGGTGGCCGAAACATTGGGCCTGGCAATTCCCGGCTCGGCGATGCTGCCGGCAGCGTATTCGCAGCGCCTCGCGCTCGCGCGGCAGGCCGGCAGGCGCGCCACGGAACTCGTGCTGCAAGGCGGCCCGCTGCCGCGCGATCTGGTGACGCGCAAGGCGTTGGAAAACGCCGCTGCCGCGGTGGCTGCGACGGGCGGTTCAACGAACGCCGGCCTGCATCTGCCGGCCATCGCCCACGAAGCGGGGATTCGATTCACGCTCGACGACGTGGCCGAGGTGTTCGCGCGCACGCCCTTGATCGCGAACCTGCAACCCGGCGGCAAATACCTCGCGATCGATCTGCACCGCGTCGGCGGTGTGAGCGTCGTGCTCAAGGCACTGCTCGATGGCGGGCATCTGCACGGCGACGCACTCGCGCTTTCGGGCCGCACGCTCGCCGAGGAACTGGCGGGCGTCGCCGCGCCCGATGGCGATGTGGTGCGCGGCTCGAAGCAAGCGCTGCTCGCCACCGGCGGTGTGGTGGTGCTCAAAGGCAATCTCGCACCCGACGGCGCGCTCATCAAAGTGGCAGGCTTGAAGAACAGCGTCTTCGAAGGCCCGGCGCGGGTCTTCGAGTGTGAGGAAGACGCTTTCGCCGCCGTCACCGCGCGCGCCTACGCTGCGGGCGACGTGCTTGTCATCCGCAACGAAGGCCCGGTCGGTGGCCCGGGCATGCGCGAAATGCTCGGCGTCACCGCGCTCGTCTACGGCCAGGGCATGGGCGAGGAGGTCGCGCTGCTCACCGACGGGCGTTTCTCCGGCGCGACGCGAGGGTTGATGGTCGGCTACATCGGCCCCGAAGCCGCGCTTGGTGGCGCCATCGCACTGCTGCAAGACGGTGACCGCATCCGCATCGACGGGCAAGCGCGCACGCTGCAATGGCTGACCAGCGACGCCGAAATCGCGCGGCGCCGCGCGGCGTGGAAGCCGCGAGCGAGCGAACGCCTCGCCGGTGTGCTGGAGAAATACGCCAAGCTCGTCGGGCCGGCACACTTGGGGGCGGTGACCCATTCCGGCGCCATGGACTGGCCAACGGATTGATGAACCACTCTGACCTTCAGCGCGGCGAATGCGCCGGACCACGGCACTCGTCGTCTGCCGCAACTACGCCGACGCAAGCAACGCGCCAAGCGGTACTGCCTCAATGGCGGGTGCCAGGCTGAAGCGGCGCTGCCCGGGATAGACGACATAGAGCACGTCGAGCTCGAGGTCTTGCATGGCGATCTGCATCGACCGGGTGATGTGGGGCACATCGGCGCGCTTGAACTCAACGCCCACGCGCTGCGAACCTTTGAACATCAATAGATCCAGCTCCGCGCCCTGATGCGTGGCCCAGAAGTAGGCTTCGTCGGGCCGGGCCAGACGCAGCACCTGTTCCAGCGCGAAGCCCTCCCAGCTCGCGCCACAGCGCGGGTGCGAAAGCAGTTGCGGCAGCGTCGTGATATCCATCAGCGCGTGCAGCAGCCCCGTATCGCGAAAGAAAATCTTCGGCGACTTCACTTGGCGCTTGCCCAGATTCGCGTGCCAGGGCTGTAGCTGGCGCACCATCAGCGTTTGCGTCAACGTATCGAGGTAGCGGCGCACCGTCGGCTCCGACACGCCCAGCGAGCGCGCCGGATCGGCTGCCGTCCAGATCTGCCCGTGGCAATGGGCCAGCATGCGCCAGAAGCGCAACATGGCGGGTGCGGCGATGTTGATGCCGAACTGCGGCAGGTCGACTTCCACATGGCTCGCGATGGCGTTGCGCCGCCAGACAAAACTGTCTTCTTCCGAAGCGGCGAGATAGGAGCGCGGAAAGCCTCCGCGCAGCCACAGGCGCGCCGCGGTCTCGGTGCGGTTACCCGCGGCGGCCGCGCACACCTCGCGCAGATCGAAGCCGCCCACCTCGATCGTCTCGACCCGACCCAACAGCGACTCCCCCGCCTGACGCAGCAAGGCCGCTGACGCGCTGCCCAGCAGCAGGTACTGCCCCGGCGCGTCGCTGCGATCGATCAACACCCGCAGCACCGGAAACAGCCCCGGCTGGCGCTGCACTTCGTCGATGACGACCAGCCCTTGTAGCCTGGAGAGCGTGTCCATCGGCTGCTCCAGGCGCCTGGCGTCGAGTGGATTTTCGAGGTCGAAGTAGTGGCTCGATCGCCTGTCGAGCACGGTCTGCGCGAGCGTCGTCTTGCCGGATTGCCGCGGCCCCGTCAGGATGACGGCGCGCGAACGGGCGAGCGCCGCCCTGACGGCGAATTCGAGGTCGGGGCGTGGCAGCACGCAGGCAGCATATCACCATGAACCATGAAATTCAAACACCATGTGTTCCTTCTACATGGACAAGATCTCGCGACCTCGCAGGCCTGCGAGGCCCCGGCCGTGGCGACTGGTCCGACGGGTCCGTTACGGCGGTGGTCCCAGCCCGAACAGCTCCTGCAACGCCTGGCGGTATTGCGGCGCGCCCAGCACATCGGTGTCTTCGTGCACGGCGCCCTGCACCAGCACAAAGCGCTTGGGCGGCAGCGCCAGCTCATACAGCGCGCGCGCCAGCCGCGGTTGCACCATGCTGTCTTCGCTGCCGTGCACCATCAGCACGGGCGAGCCGATGCGCGCGATGCGCGAACCGGCGTCGAAGTGCTGCGTGATCAGCCAGCCGATCGGCAGACAGCCCCAGCGCGTGCTGCGCACGACGTCCACGATCGACGTGAAAGCGCCCTCGACGATCAGGCCCGCTTCATCGGCCACTTCTTGTGCCAGCCGCACGGCAATCGCGCCGCCCAGCGAGTGGCCGAAGATGAAGCGCCGCGAGCCAGGGTGGGTGCGCGCCAGCCAGTGCCAGGCGGCTGTGGCGTCTTCGGCGATCAGTGTCTCCGAGGGCAAGGTGTCGCTGCTGCGCCCGAAGCCCCGGTAGTCGATGCCCAGCACCGAAAAGCCCAGTGCGTGCAACTGGCGCATGCGCGGCGCGCTGGCGCGCACGTCCCAGTGCACGCCATGCAGGAACAACAGCACCGGTGCCGCGGGATCGGGCTGCGCCAGCCACAGGCCGTGCAGGCGCACCGCCGCGCCCAGGTGCTCTGGATGCGCCGACACATAGTCGATCCAAACGTCCTCCATGCCCTGCGCCGCCGCAAGCCCGGGGCCCCCGGTGCGGTCGCTCGGCATGAAGATCCAGCGCCGTTGCTCATAGTCGACCACCGCGCAGCTTGCCAACTGGGCACACAGCGCGGCGGCCACGGCGGCCTTGCACGTCGCGTAGCGCAGGCGGCCGGGTGGGCGGCGAGGTGGGCGAGCCGCAGTCTTGTCGTGCATGGCGGCGATGTTCGCATGGCTGACGACGGCATTCGCTCGCGCCGAGGTAGCGCGCGCCTTGACGGGGCATTGCGCGCCGGCCTGGTCGTCGAAGGCCGGGTCGTCGCGTTTCTTGACGGTGTCGCTGCACCTACACTGACGGCCCGACCTGCCGCATCGAAGCCTATTTCATGAACCCGCGCAAAGTCGCCATCGTCACAGGCTCGGCCACCGGCGTGGGTGCGGCCAGCGCGCTCGCCCTGGCGGCGCGCGGCTACGACGTGCTGATCAACTACAGCCGCAGCGAGGCCGAAGCGCGCTCTTCGCTGGCGGCCTGCCAGGAAGCGGGGGCGGACGCCCTGTTGATGCGCGGCGATGTTGCGCAAGACGCCGACTGCAAAGCCATGGTCGGCGCCGTCCTGCAGCGCTGGGGGCGCCTGGACGCACTTGTCAACAACGCCGGCATCAGCAGTTTCGACGGCCCGGCCAACTGGGATGCGATCGACGCGGCGACGTTCCAGCGCATCGTCGGCGTCAATGCACTCGGCGCGTTTCAGATGATCCGCGCCTGCGCCGAGGCGCTGAAGACCGCGGGCGGCTCGATCGTCAACGTCTCGTCGATCGCCGGGGCCCTGGGCATCGGCTCGTCGGTGGCCTACATCGCCTCCAAGGGCGCGGTCAATTCGATGACGCTGTACTTCGCGCGCGCGCTCGCGCCGCAGGTGCGTGTGAACGCCGTGTGCCCGGGCCTGATCACGACGCGCTGGTTTGTCGACGGCATGGGCCAGCAGGCCTACGAAAAAATCCTCGCGACTTACGAGAGCAACGCACCGCTGGCACGCCCATGCACCGCCGAAGATGTGGCCGAGGCCGTGCTCTGGCTGGTGGACGGCGCGCGTACCGTCACCGGCGAGCTGTTGCTGCTCGACAGCGGCGTGCACCTCGGCGCGGCGCAACTGGCGCGCGCCGCGGCGAAGCCTTGACGCTGCACGCTCGGTGCCGCGCATGTGCATGCGTCTGTGCGTTGCCGGTTCGTAGCGGTGGCTCGGCCAGGCCAGTGAATGCCCGCAGCCGCTGACGCCGAAGCGGCGACGCCCGGGCAATTTCGCGCCCGCCTCACGCTGCAGACCCTGAGCCGCGGCGACGGCTTTCTGGGCTTGCGTGCGCGTGAAGGCTTCGGCCCGCGCAGTGCCCAACTCACCGTGGCGAAGATCACCTGGACCTACGCCACCGACAAAGGCCTGCACTGGGAAACCCCGGCGCCCACGCGCATCCTCAACACCCGGCCCAAACCCACGGTGCTGCTGCGCGGGGCGTGGAATGAACGCGTGCTGATGCAGCGCAACCTCGCCGCCGAAGCCGACGCCGCCGATGCGCTGTGGGCCAGCGGCTTGCGGCCCCTGCCGGCGCAGGCCTTGCAATGGCGCACCAAGGAAGCGGCGCACGGTCATGAAGAGCTGTGGTCGCTGCCTGAGGAATCTCACTTCGGCGACTTCTGGGCCGAGCAGGTGCCCAAGTTGCAAGCGCAGGCCTGGAGCATCGTCGTGCAGCCCGGCTTCGCGCACCAGAGCGTCGCGGTGGACCGCTGGCGCATCGTCATCAACCCCGACAGCGGCGCGGAGCAGGGGCGTGAACTGGTCGAGCCCCTCGGGCCGCGCGTGCAGACGCTGACATCACTGCGCCAACCGCACCGCGAAGGCTCGTTCATGCTGAGCCTGGGGGTGGATGTGGACGGCGAAACGCTGGACCTCGCGCCGCTCATCGCCGACTTGCTGAAGCGCGACGCCCGCTGGTTCAATGCGCGCGAGGTGGCGCAGATCGACGACGACGCCCTCATCGTGCTGCGCGCCCCCGGCGGGCGGCGCGTCGAAGCAGCGGCGGCGCCGCTGAAGGCCATCGTCAGCGCGATGCTGGATCTGCTCACCGATCCGAAGCGCAAGGAGGGGCCGCTGCGCTTGTCGGACTGGGAAGCGCAGCGCATCGAGGCGATGCGCCTGGCCTTGCTCGACGCGCACGCCCAGCGCGCGCGGCGCGTGGGCGACCCGGCGGCGTGGCAATTGCAATGCGATGCGGGTCTGGCCGCCCTAGCGCAGCGCCTGCGCGCCGCCGGTGGGCCGGCCGAAATCGCGCCCGCATTGATGCAGCAGGTGGGCCTGGGCCTGCAGCTTCGCCCCTATCAACTGCACGGCGTCGCCTGGCTGCAATACCTGCGCGAACAGCACCTCGCCGGCATCCTGGCCGACGACATGGGCCTGGGCAAGACGGCGCAGGTGCTGGCGCATCTGCTGATCGAAAAGCACGCCGGGCGGCTGGACCAACCCGCGCTCATCGTGCTGCCGACATCGCTGATCGCGAACTGGCAGGCCGAGGCCGCGCGCTGCGCGCCGGCATTGCGCGTGCTCACGCTGCAAGGCACGGCACGCGCGGGCGATTTCGGGCGCATGGCCGAGCACGACATCGTGTTCACCACGTATCCGCTGCTGTGGCGCGATGTCGATGCCCTGCAGGCACAGGCCTGGCACCTGCTGATCCTGGACGAAGCGCAGATGGTGAAAAACGCCGCGAGCCGTGCCGCGACGGCGCTGCGCCAGATCAAGGCGCGGCACCGCCTGTGCGTGACCGGCACGCCGCTGGAAAACCACCTGGGGGAGCTCTGGGCGCATTTCGATTTCCTGATGCCCGGTTTCCTGGGCGACGCACGCACCTTCACGCGCGTCTGGCGCAAGCCGATCGAATCCGGCGGCGAGACGCTGCGCGCGCAACTGCTGGCGCAGCGCGTGCGGCCGTTCATCCTGCGTCGCCGCAAACTCGACGTTGCAGCGGATCTGCCGCCGAAAACGGAAGTCGTGCGCCGCGTCCAGCTCGTGGGCCAGCAGCGCGCGCTGTATGAGAGCGTGCGCGTCGCGGCCGACGAACAGGTGCGGCGCGTGCTCGAGCGCCAGAGTTTCGCCGGCGCGCAGATCAGCATCCTCGACGCGCTGCTCAAGCTGCGCCAGGTGTGCTGCGACCCGCGCCTCGTGAAAGGCGCCAAGACGCCCGCGACGATGGAGCGCGCGAAGATGGAGTGGCTGTGCGACGCGCTACCGGAGCTCGTCGACGAAGGCCGGCGCGTGTTGGTGTTCTCGCAATTCACGGAAATGCTGGCGCTGGTGCAAGACGAACTCAGCCGGCTCGAGCTGCCCCATCTGGTGCTGACTGGCGAGACCGCGGTGCGCGAGCGCGGCGACGTGGTGAAGCAGTTCCAGGCCAAGACCGTGCCGATCATGCTGCTCAGCCTGAAAGCCGGCGGCGTGGGCCTGAACCTCACCGCGGCAGACACCGTGATCCACCTCGACCCGTGGTGGAACCCGGCCGTCGAACAGCAAGCCACGGCGCGCGCGCACCGCATCGGCCAGGACCAGCCGGTGTTCGTCTACAAGCTGGTCGTGGCCGGCAGCATTGAAGAACGCATGCTCGCGCTGCAGGAGCGCAAGACGGCGCTCACGGAAGGCGTGCTCGGCGTCGATGCGGCCGCCGCGCCGAAGTTCAGCGCGGAAGATTTGCAAGGCTTGCTCGCGCCGCTCGTCTGAGCCCGGCGCGCTGCCGCCAGCGGCCTCATTCGGCCCGGCGGTCTGCCTCGCCCTGGGCGCGCGATGCGAGCAGGCGCCGGAACTGGATCAGCGCCGAGTCCATCGCCAGCGGCAGCATCGCCAGCCCCGGGTTGCGCTGGATGTTGCGGTGCTGCGCCGTGATCATCGCGCGGTCTTCCTCGAAGGCCTGCTCCAGGCTGGAGTAGATCGACTGCGTCACCGACGCATCGCCCTGGCCGGTACGGTGCGATTGCTGGAAGAAGTAGTGCGTGCTCGTGGGCGTTTCCGGCGTCAGCGTCTGGCAACTGTGCAGCTGCACCGCGTGGCTCAGGTCGTCGGGCGCGTCGCCCACCGGGCGACCGCCCGAGTGCATCAGCAGCGTTCCGGGCAGCAGGAAGTCGTAGATGAACCAGCGGTCGATGTTGGTCTCGAAGCGGCGAAAGCGCTGGTAGAAGGGCGGCGCCGGCACGTCGGGCACGCGCCGCGTGACGCGGATGCCCAGCTGCGGCCACGCCGGGTTCGGCCCGGGCAGGCTTTCGATCTGCGGCACCGCCTGGGCGATGCGCGGCGAGCCGCCAAGGGTTTTTTCATGCACGTAGGACAGGTGCGAAAAGTCGAGCAGGTTGTCGCACACCAGCAGGTAGGGCGTGTCGTAGTGCAAGTAGCCCGGGCGGTGCTGCCAATCGGCGTGGTCACAAGAAAAGTTGTCGGGCAGCAGCGCCACATCGGCGCGCGCCGGGTCACCCATCCACACGAAGACCCATTTGTTCTTCAGCACCACCGGGTAGCTGCGCACGCGCGCCTTGGGCGGCAGCGTGGCCAGGCCGGGTGCATCGACACAGCTGCCTGCCGCATTGAACTTCAAGCCGTGATAACCGCAGCGCACGGCGTCGCCTTCGCGCCGCCCGCAAGACAGCGGCGCGTGGCGGTGGCAACAGCGGTCTTCCAGGGCGGCGAAGTTACCGCCGGCCAGGCGCAGCACGAGCACAGGCTCGCCGAGCACGACGCGGCTGAACAGCGCGGGCGCGTCGGCACTCGGGATTTCATGGTCCCACGCGATCACATACCAGCAGTCGCGCAGCCACAGGGCATGGTCATGTTCCACCCGAGTCCTCCCAGCGGCTCAGTGCCGTGTCCACAGGTGGCAACGCTATCCGCACGGCACTTGAGGTGCCACAGCAGATACCCGAAAGGCGCGGCGGGCGCGCCGCGTGCGGCGCCTGAATCAGCGCCGGCCCGGCGTGTGGCTCGCGCCGGCACGCCGCAGCAGCTCAGCCACCGCCTTCTGCCCGCGCTGCTCGGCGTGCGCCAGCGGCGTCACACCCTGCGCGTCGGGCAGATTCAGCGTTGCGCCATGCGCGATGAGCTCGCGCACGATCTCGGTGTGCGCGGCGCCGCCGTCGCCCAGGATCACGGCCTCGAGCAGCGCGGTCCAGCCGAGCTTGTTCACATGATCGATCGCGATCTTCGTCTTCAGCAGCGCGCGCACCGTTTCCACATGGCCGTGGTGCGCGGCCGGAATCAGCGCCGTGCCGCCATAGCGGTTCGTGCTCGTCAGGTCGGCGCCGGCGTTCAGTGTCAGCCGCAGAATTTCCAGCCGGCCCTGCGCGCCGGCGTACAGAAAAGGCGAGTCCTGAATGTCGTCTTTCGCGTTCACGTCGGCGCCGCGTTCGATCAGCAGCCGCGCCGCGTCGATGCGGTTCGCATGCGTCGCGGCGAGCAGCGCGGTGCGCTGGCGTGTATCGCGCGCATCGACAGGCGTGCCGGCGTCGAGCAGGCGGCGCAGTGTGGCCACGTCACCGGCCGCCGCGGCGGCGATGAGTGCGCTGGCGCGGTTTGGCGCATCGTCCGCCGTGGCGCCCAGCGCGGCCCAGGGCCACGCCAGCGCTGCAAGCGCCCCGATGAGGCTGCCGCGGCGCCACATGCCATGCGATCGAGTGGGCCTGCCCATGCTTGGATTCTGCCGCGCATCATGCTGCCGCGCACCCTGCG
>JANOLJ010000187.1:0-28831 GCA_031419715.1 Burkholderiales bacterium
GGTTCATCCGGCGTGATTGCCCAGGTTGTTGCGCTCGTTGACACCTTCAGACCCCCCTAAGGTTAGGGGGTTGCCGGCGGGCGTGGGTCTTTCTAAAGTCTAAGTGTTGCTAATTGCAACGGCCGCACATGTTTGCTGGTCGTTCGGCATCGCAATACAGATTGAAAGCCCGATGCCATGTCTGCCGCCAGTTCCAAATACCCGCGTCGGTCAAATCGATTCGGAGGCACCGGGGGCAGCCCTGCTGCGACGAAGCGCCGGGACATGCTCAAGATGGGCCTTTCGGCGCTGCCTCTGGTAGGAGGAACCTCCGCAGTGAATGCCCAGGCGGGCAATGCGCCTGCCCAGGACGGCAACGACAACTCGCTGCCACCGAGCCCGCCCACCACGCCCTTCGTCGTGGCCATGCCGGTGCTGCCGCAATTGCCGCCATGCGCGCTCACCGACCCGAGTTTCAGTCTCGCCCCCACTGCAGCGCCGAACCGGGCGCTCAACCCCACGACCCGGCTGCCCTGTGAAGGCCGGGGCGACTGGCACCAGACGCGTTCGCAAAGTCAGCCGACGACTTACTACGCTCAGCGTTTCGGTGCCGTGCCTCCCATGTCGATCCATCCCAATCTGCCCTTGCAGGTGAATTTCTGGGGTGCGAACCTGGGCGGCACCGACCTGGCGATCGACAAGCCGATGACGCCGATGCCGACCATCGTCAGCCGCTACCAGGCCGGCAGCAACACGGCGATCCTGGTGCGGCGCTTCAATGACCTGCCTGGTGGCACTCCCAGCGGGGGGTACGGCAAAAACTCGATCAGCATCCACCTGCACAATTTCCACAGCGCCCCCGATAGCGACGGCGGCCCCTGCGACCCCTTGTTGGGTGAGTTGTCCGAGAACCCGCTGACGCAGGGGCGGTTCTTTTTTCCCGGCCAGTTCTACGACTACTACTACAACATGAAGCGTGCCGGTTTCACCAACCCGGCCACGCTCGATGGCGACGTTCGCCAATCGTTGGGCACCCTGTGGTACCACGACCACCGCGAGGCCCATACCGCGGAGAACGTCTACAAGGGCCTGTGCGGATTCCACCTCGTGTTCAACGAGTACGACACCGGCGACGAGACCACCGGTTTTCGGCTGCCTGGCTACCCGAACCACGACATCCCCATTCTCTTCGTCGATGTGGCGATCGACCCGATCACCTACCAGGCGTCGCTGGATATTCTGCAGGACGGTGGCCACCTGGGGGACAAATACCTGGTGAACGGCAAGGTCCAGCCGTTTTTCAACGTGAGCAAGCGCCGCTATCGGTTTCGCCTGCTCAACGTCGGGCCGTCGCGCTTTTATGAGTTGTACCTGACGAACCCGGACAACCCGCAACAGTCGATTCCTTATTGGCGCATCGCCAACGACGGCAACCTGTACGAGAGGCCACTGCAAGTGACCAGCGTGAAGCTGGCGGTGGCCGAGCGCGCCGACATCGTGGTCGACTTCGCCAAGCTCACGGCGCCCGGCGGCGCGGCTGCGGGCGCGACGCGCCTGTGGCTGGAAAACCGGCTGATCCAGACCAACCCGCGCAAGCCCGAAAAAGACCTGGACCCGGCGGGCACGGTCAAGAACGTGCTGCTGGAGTGGCGCATCGGCGCGCCCGCGCCCGACGCCAGCCGCGAACTCACGAAGCAGACCAGCTTCGCGCCCATCACGCTGCCGCCGCTGCCGCCGATTGCAGAAACAATCACCCGCCGTTTCAAATGGGAGCGCAAGAATGGCGCGTGGGCCTGCAACGGTCAGTTCATCGATTGCAGTCAAGTGCGCTTTGTGATGAAGCGCGGCCGCACTGAACGCTGGATCTACGAAACCGGCGGCGGCTGGGCCCACCCGATTCACAACCATTTCGTCGAAGGGCGCATCGTCAAGCGCAACGGCAAGGCGGTCCGCCCGGGCTCGCAGGAGTATTGCCGCAAGGACGTGGTTGCGCTCTACCCCGGAGACGAAGTCGAGTACTGGGTGACTGCCAGCGACTACACCGGCGTCTATCCGATGCATTGCCACAACGTGGTGCACGAAGACTACGGAATGATGCTGCTGTTTCGCGTCGACGACGTTGGCGACACCAACCCCGCGCCCTGAACCCGTACCACCTTGGGCCACCCCATGGATCAGATCGAAAATCACCCCTTGGCTCGCCGCAGCCTGGTGGGTGCGCTGCTCGCAGCCGGGACGGCGGGCTTGTCGTCCGCCACCGGCATCGTTCGGCCCTCGCAGGGCCTGGCGCGAACTCCCGAAGCACTGGCGCGCGAACGCTTGCGCCAACACCGCACGCCCAACGTGGAGCTGTTCGACCACGACGGCCGCGGCGTGGGCTTCTACGACGACGTGATGAAGGGCCGCAAAGTCCTGATCAACGTCATGTACAGCGTGTGCAGCAACGTCTGCGCGCCGGCCACGCGCAACCTGATCGAGGCGCGGCGCCTGCTGGGCGACGAAGCCCGCGATCTGCGGTTCGTCTCGATGTCGCTCACGCCGCTGAGCGACACACCGCAGGTGCTGCGCGCGTACAAGAAGCTGCACGGCATCGACGCCAGCTGGACCTTCCTGACCGGCAAGCCCGAAAACGTGGAACGGGTGCAGCGCGCCCTCGGTTTCATTGGCAATGAGCCCACCGACGACCTGCTCAGCCACTCCGCAATGGCCAGGTTGTGCGACGAACGCAACCTGCGCTGGAGCCATGTCAATACGGTGCTGCCGGCCCGATCGATCGCGCGCATGATCCGCTTCGAATTGGTGTGAAGCGCGTCGCGGCCTGACAACGTCGCGCAAGCGCTGACGCTTGTGCCAGCGGCGCCGCATTCGCGTCGCACGGCTTGCACAGTTCGCGCGCCGGGTGCATCCGTGGCCTGGCCTGTCCCTCGCTGGTGAATACCCGGGGACTTGCCCGCAGAATGTATTTCCCCCGCCCCGCCCTGCTCTGTCCGATGCCAAGCCATTTTGGCCGAGAAGCAAAGAGCGACCGCTCGGCCACGCCCATCGCCACCGAGAACCCGGATATGAGAATCATTGCCGCATTGAACCGGTCTGCCGGACTGTGCCTGGCCCTGCTCACCGTTGCGCTGGGCGGACTGGGTTTACTGGGCACCAACGCGCACGCGCAAAGCGTGGCAAGTCTGCAACTCGTGCCATCGGTCATTTCCGGCGGCAGTGGCGCGTCGGCCACGGGCATCGTCACGCTCAGCGCGCCGGCGCCGACGGGCGGCAGCACGGTCCGGCTCGACAGCTCGCTGCATGAACTGGCCACATCGGTGCCGCAGATCGTCGTGCCCGCGGGCCAGACGACAGCGAACTTCGTGCTCGCCACCAACGGCATGTATCGCCGCTACAGTGGCTTGGCGTTCACCGCCAACATCTCGGCGGTCAACCCGCTTGCTGGCGGCGCGGTTTCGGCCGAACTGAACGTGACGGCTCAGGCGCGGCCTGCCGACCCGGTGTTCAATCCGCGTTCGGACCGGTCGGGAACGGCGTGCGTCGGCGAGTCAGGCACGCTGTGGAACTGCCCGGCGGCGTCGCCTGGGAACATCAACCCCCAATGCACCTTCCGCCAGGAGTGCACGCTCGGTTGCGAAAACCGTCAAGGCGGCGGGACGACGCTGAACGACGCCTGTGCCGCTGCCGGGCCGTACCCGATTGCTGTGAACCCGAGGCGCCTGATCGGCGGGAATCAGGGCGCCGGAACGTTTCAATTGCCCAGCCCGGCCACCGCCGGAAGCACGGGACTGGCAGTCACCGACAGCCTGGTTGCGGCCGAACCGACGCGCCTGAACATCCCCCTCCCCACGGGCGTCACCAGCCACCCCTTCGACGTGTACACGGCGGCCGTGAATCGCATTCAGTTTGCTCCCTTCACCGGAAGAACCATCACGCTCCAGCCCATCTCGGGCGGTGGCACGTTCTACCAGTACCGGGAAGGGCTGGCCTGGCTCACCGTGGTACCGGGAGCCGCCCCGCCGATGGCGCTCGCGTCTCTGACTCTGGACCGTCCGAGTGTCGTGGGCGGGCAGGTGGTGTTTGCCAGCGCCTGCACTGACCAGCTCGCACCGGCAATCGAAATCGCCCGCACCACACTTTCGTTCTCGAGCAGTCACCCTGCGGTGGCACCGGTACGGCCCGCCCAGGCCGACTTGGCTCCTGGTTCGAACTGCCAGGCGTTCTCGGTAAACACCGCGGCCGTCGCCAGCAACACGACCGTCACGATCGGCGCCCAACTCAGCACTCAGCTTCTGACGGTCCCATTGCTCGTCACCGCCACGCCCCTTGCAACGGAAGTCATGGCGTTCTATCTCGATCCCAATATCGTGACCGGGGGCGAGACGTCCAGGGCGACGCTGGTGCTCAATGGGCGAGCGCCGAGCAGCGGGTTTGCAATCACCTTGAGCAATGACAACCCGACCGCTGCGCTCGTGCCAGCCGGCGTCACCGTCGCCGCCGGTGCGGACCGCGTCAGCTTCGATATTCCAACCCGGGCGGTCGCGGCCGATGTATTGGCGTACATCGTCGCGCTGCCGGGCAACGTCACCACCCAAGTACCACTGCATGTGCGGGCCCCGGTGGGCGCAGCGACGCTGAGCTCGGTCGCGGTCGCTCCAGCCAGCGTGGCGGGCGGCACCACCAGCACCGGCATGGTAACGCTCAGCGCAGCCACATCGGTAGCGGCCGTGGTCACACTGGCAAGCAATGTAGGTGCTGCCACGGTGCCTGCGTCCGTCACGGTGCCGGCCGGCGCGAGCACGGCCACATTCGTCGTGAATACGACCGCAGTCGCCGCGAATACCGTCGCCACACTGTCGGCCAGCCTGGGCACGGCCGGCATCACGCCACTGGCAACGCTCACCATCACGTCTGGGACGGCGCTCACCGCGCCCAGCCTACTCAGCCCGGCCAACCAGGCCACGGTTGCACAACCCGTGGTCCTGGACTGGAGCGATGTGGCCGGCGCCACGAGCTATGAGGTGCAGGTCGACAACGCCTCGACGATCGCCGCGCCGTTCACGGCGAACCCTACGGTCGTGGGCGTATCGACGGTCACGCTCGGTGGCCTGCCCGCCCAGCAGTTGTGGTGGCGCGTGCGCGCGCGCAACGCCGCTGGCACCTTCGGCCCGTTCTCCGCGACGCGACGCTTCACGCCGCAAGGCGTACCGGCAGCGGCGAGCTTGTCCGCGCTGTCGCTGAACCCGACGAGTGTGGTCGGGCCAGCCCCATCGACGGCAACCGTGACCCTGACCGCGGCAGCGCCCACGGGCGGTGCGCTGGTTACGCTCACCACCAACAACGCGGCCGCCGGCGTTCCCGCGAGCATCACCGTGGCGGCCGGTGCGACCAGCGCCACGTTCGACGTGAGCACCAGTGCCGTCGCTGCCAACACCAGCGTCGCGCTGAGCGGCAGCTACAGCGCCGTGAGCCGAACCGCGGTCCTCACGGTGACGCCCGTGCCACCGCCAGCGAGCCTGAGCGCGATTGCGCTGAACCCGGCGAGCGTGACCGGCGGCTCGCCATCGACGGCGACGCTGACGCTGAGCAATGCCGCGCCTTCCGGGGGTGCGCTGGTCACGCTGTCGAGCAACGCGCTGGCGGCCACCGCCGTGCCGGCCAACATCTCAGTGGCCAGCGGTGCGACGAGTGCGACCTTCTCGGTGGCCACCAGCGCAGTCTCGGCGGTGACCACGGCGACGATCTCGGCGATCTATTCCGGAGTCACTCGCACCGCCGCGCTGACGGTCAACCCAATCAACGCACCCGGCACCAACGTCGCGTTGACGTTGACAGCCAGCGGGCGTGGCGGTGAGACGGTCACGTCGAGCCCGGCGGGAATCAGTGTCGCAGTGGGCAGCAGCGGCTCGGCTAGCTTCGCCACGAACACGGCGATCACACTGAGTGTGGTCAGCGGCCGCGAGGCCATCTGGTCGGGCGCGTGTTCGAGCGGTGGCGCCAAGGTCCGCACCTGCGTTCTCACGATCACCGGGAATGTTTCGGTGACGGGGAATGTTCAGTAGACGCAGTTCGTAAACGAGGTGTCACAGGCTCCTGGCACGACGAGCACCAGGCGACCCCTATTGACTGGGCGATCAACGCGACTTATTGGAGAAGTCTCATGAACTGGACAGGGGCTGGGAAGAAACTCCGGATGGCGATCGGCTCTTCGAGGGCCGGGCTGCAAAAGCTTGCGACTCTTTTCGTCCTGGCCGTGGGAATGATTGCGGCCGGCAGCGTCGCCGCGGCACCGCCTCCCGCGCCGCCGATTCTGGCGCCGGCCAACGCGGCGAGCGTCACGGTGCCGTTCATGCTTTCCTGGTCACCCGTGATCAGCAACCCCAGCGGGGTCATCGCCTACAACTGGCAGATCAGCACCTCCTCGACGTTCACGCCCCTGATCGGCATGGATTCGACTGACAGCCTGACGACGCAGGATACCGTCAGCGGGCTGGTGAACGGCACCTACTTCTGGCGCGTCCAGGCGGTGAACCAGGCGGGCGAGCAGGGGGCGTTTTCGGCGGCGCGAAGCTTCACCGTCACCGGCGTCGGCGTGGGCGCGCCGGCCACGCCGACGCTCGCGCCGACGCAGGGCTACACCACCTTCCACCCGCGCGAGGCCATCACGTTCAACTGGAGCGCCGTCGCCAACGCGCCGACCTACCGCCTCGAGGTGTCGACCGATGCGAACTTCGTGTTGGGCACGCCCGCCACGTTCTGGTCCGAGAACCTGCGCACGCCAACCGACACGATGGCCATCGCCGACCCGGGCAACTACTTCGCGCGCGTGTTCGCCACCGACTCCGATTTCGCCGGTGGCATCCGCAGCCTGCCGTCGAACGTGATTCAGTTTTCGGTTTCCTACAGCAACCCGGTCGGGCCGCCGCCGCTGCCGCTGTCCCCCGTCGGTGGCGAGACGCTGACGCTGCCGGTCACGCTCAAGTGGGCGCATGTGCCGAACCCGCAAGTCAACGGCTACGACCTGCAGGTCGCGACGAGTTCGACTTTCTCGACGGGGACTATCGAGGTCGCGGGCCAGGCCCCCGGCGCGACGGGCCTGAGCGCGACGCTGACCCAGCTCACGTTCCCGCAAGTCACGTTGCCGTCGCTCACCTCGGGAACCAAGTTCTGGCGCGTGATCTCGCATCAGGGCGATGCGTCGGCCACCACCTCGGCGGTGACGGCGCCTTCGGCAAGCGGAACCTTCACGATCAGCGCCGCCCCCGCGACGCCAGCATCGGTCGCGCTGCAGGGGGTGTCGCAGCAGCAGGTGTACAGCGGCAGCGCGGCGACGATCGGCGTGCAGCTCAGCGCGGTCGCCGCGGCGGGCGGCGCGGTCGTCAGCCTGAGCAGCTCGAACCCGGCCCTGGTGCCGGTGCCGGCGACGCTCACGGTGCCCGCCCTGCTCGGCAATCAAGGCGTGTCGACGACGATCGGCCAGGTGAGCACGGCCACGCTGGTGACGATCACTGCGACGCTGAATGGTGTTTCCGCCTCGGGCCAGTTCACCGTGCTGCCGCTCTCGCTGAGGTCGCTGCAGGCGTCGCCGCTTTCGGTCACCGGCGGTTCACCGAGCGCGACCGTGCGCGTCGAGATCAACGGCCGGGCTCCGGCGGCAGGCGCCGCGGTGAACCTGGCGTCAAGCAACTCCGCACTGGCGAGCGTGCCCTCGACAATCCCGATCGCCGCGGGCGCCTCCCTGGGCTCGGCCAACGTCACGACGAGCGCTGTCACGCAGAGCGCCACGGCCACCCTCACGGCGAGCTTCAACGGTGCCAGCGCGCAGGCAGAGATCGCGGTCAACCCGCAACTGCCGCCCGCCACGCTGACGGTCGACCCGACGTCCAGGATTTGGTCCGACCAAGGCACGGCGACGGGCAGAGTCACGATCGGCACAGCCTCGGCGAATGACCAGGTTTATCAAGTGACGAGCAGCCATCCGGGCATCGTCGGCAACAACGCCGTCACGATCCCGGCCGGCTCGCTGCAAGGTGGGTTCATCGTCATCACGAACTCCGTCACCGCGCCCACGACCGTCACCCTGTCCGTCACCGGTGGCGGCGTCACGCTGGCCACGCCGTTCCCGGTCTATCCCACGGGAACCGCGGCGTCGCTGTCGACGATTACCCTGAACCCGAGCAGCGTGATGGGCGGCAATGCGGTCGAGGGTTTCGTCAACCTGAACTCGATCGCGCCGGCCGGCGGGCTGGTCGTGACACTGTCCGACAACTCGGCGGCGGTCACGGTCCCGGCAAGCGTGACGGTCGGCGCCGGTGCGATCAGCCGCGCGTTCACGGTGAGCACGAGCGCGGTGTCGGCCGACACCGTGGCGACGATCTCCGGCACGCTGGGCACGACGAAGAGCGCGACACTGAAAGTGACACCGGGGGCGACGGGTCCGTTCCTCGCGTCGGTGAGCGTGACCCCCCCCAACGTCGTCGGTGGCGCGGCCGCGACCGGAACCGTCTGGTTGAGCGCTGCCGCACCCGTCAACGGCGCGGTCGTGTCGCTCTTCAGGGACTCGGGCGCGGTCACGGTGCCGGTGAGCGTCACCGTGCCCGCCGACAACATCGCCGCGATGTTCCCGCTGACCACCAGCGCCGTGACGGCGCTCACGGCGGTCGGCGTCTCCGGAGAATTCGGCGGTCGAAGCGAACTCGCCAGACTGAACGTGATGGCACCGGCCACGGGGCCGACGGTCTCGGCGGTGACGCTGAATCCGACCCGGTTGATCGGTGGCAACCCCGCGACCGCCACCGTGACGTTGAGCGCCGCGGCGCCCGCGGGCGGACTGGAGCTGATCGTCGGCCACAGCTCGCTCGCGCTGGCCGAGGAGCTGGCCCTGGCCGCGAGCGTCACGGTGCCGGCTGGCGCCAGCAGCGCGACGTTCCCCGTGAACACCTATCGCGTGGCCGCGACGATGACGGCCAATCTCAAGGCGACATTCGGCGGCGTGACGCGAAGCGCGGTGCTGACGGTGGACCCGGCGGCGGCCGCGGCGCCAACCCTCTCCGCGGTAAGCCTCAACCCGACCAGCGTGGTCGGCGGTACTGCGTCGACCGGAACCGTCGTCCTGAGCGCCGCGGCACCCAGCGGTGGAGCGGTGGTGACGCTCGCCGACAACTCGGCTGCGTCCGCCCCGCCGGCCAGCGTCACCGTGCCCGCGGGCGCCAGCAGCGCCAGCTTCACGATCGCGACGAGCAGCGTCACCACGTCCACGCCGGTGACGATCTCCGCAGCGTATGCGGGCCTGACGCGAACCGTGACATTGACGGTCAATCCCGCGGCGGGCTCGGCCCCCGCGGCGCCCAGCCTGCTCAGCCCGGCCAACGACGCCACGCCCGCGCAGCCCGTGAGCTTCGACTGGGGGGACGTGGCCACCGCGACGGCCTACGAGATCCAGGTCGACGACTCCTCGACGATCGCCGCGCCGTTCGTGGCGAACCCGATCGTCGGCGTGTCGCAGGCGAGCATCGGTGGCCTGCCCGCGCAGCGCCTGTGGTGGCGCGTGCGGGCGCGCAATGCCGCTGGCGATTGGGGCCCCTACTCCGTCGTGCGGCGCTTCACGCCGCAGGCGGCGACAGCGGCCGCGAGCTTGTCCGCCGTGTCGCTGAACCCGAGCAGCGTGGTCGGGCCGGCGTCCTCGACCGGCACCGTGACCTTGACGGCAGGCGCACCCACCGGCGGCGCCGTCGTGACGCTCACCAGCAGCAACCCGGCCGCGGCCGACGCACCGGCCAGCGTCACCGTGGCGGCGGGCGCGACCAGCGCCACGTTCAGCGTGACCACCACGGCTGTCAGCGCGAACACCAGCGTCACGCTCAGCGCGGCCTACAGCGGTGTCAGCCGCGGCGCCACGCTCACGGTCACGCCCGTGCCGCCGCCCGCGAGCCTGAGCACACTGGGGCTGAGCCCCGCCAGCGTGACCGGCGGCAGTTCCTCGACCGGGACCGTCACGCTCACGAGCGCCGCACCCACGGGCGGCGCCGTGGTCGCGCTGAGCAGCGGCTCCGCCGCGGCCAGCGTGCCGGCCAGCGTCACCGTGGCGGCGGGCGCGACCAGCGCCACGTTCACGGCCGCGACGACGGCGGTCAGCGCCGCCACCTCGGCCACCCTCACCGCGGCCTATGCCGGCGTGACCAGGACGGCGGCACTCACGGTGAACCCCCCCGGGGCCAACGTCACGTTGACGCTAACAGCCACCGGGCGCGGCGGCGAGCGTGTGGTGTCGAGCCCGGCGGGAATCGACGTCGCGGTTGGCAGCACGGCGTCGGCAGGATTCGCCGCCAACACCTCGATCACCTTGAGTGTGGCCAGTGGCCGCGACGCGATCTGGTCGGGCGCGTGTTCGAGCGGTGGCGCCAAGGCCAGGACGTGCGCGTTCACGATCACCGGCAACGCCGCGGTGACGGGGAACGTGCAGTAAGAACGCAGGCTCCTGCATGTCATCCCGACGCACGCCGGGATCCACCCTCGGCTCACTGTCATGGATCCCGGCCTTCGCCAGGATGACAGTGGCTCAGGCGACATTCATGTGCAGGCGAACCGTCGTGCCGCGGCCCGGCGCACTGTCGATCTCCAGCCGGCCGCCGAAGCGCTCGATGACGCGCCGTGCAAGCGCCAGGCCCACGCCCAGGCCGCGCGGCTTGGTCGTTTGGAATGGCTTGCCGGCGCGCTCGAGCTGGGCGCCCGTCATGCCCGGGCCGCTGTCTTGTACGCTCAATCGGAGCTGCGCCTGGCCACGCACCCAATCGCCGCGCACGCTGATCTCGCCGTCGCTGTCGAGTGCCTCGATGGCATTGGCCAGCAGACTGCTCAGCACCTGGCCGAGCAGCAACGCGTCGCCGCGCACGGCAGGCAGATCGGCCGCGAACGCCGTGTGGCTGCGAATCCGGCGCCGCCGCAGCTCGCGCTCGAACTGCGCGAGGCAGCGTGCCACCAAGGGTTGCAGGGCCACCGGCGCGCCGGCTTCGTCAATCGGGCGCGTGTAGGCTAGCAATTCGCGCACCCAGGCCTCGAGCCGGTCGGACTGGCCGACGATGTCAGCCGCGGCGTCGCGCGCCTGGGCGAGGTCGCCTTCCGGGATCAGCTCGGCCGAGCTGCGAATCGACGCCAGCGGATTGCGGATCCCATGCGCGACGGCGGCACTCATCTCGCCGATCGCCGCGAGGGTTTCGTTGTCCACGAGTTGGCGCTGCTGGCTGCGGATCGTCAGGTCGGCGCGCCGCACTAGCCAGAACAGCGCGGCGAACAGCAGCGCGCCACAGACCGCGGCGCCGAGCGCGAGGTACAGCCGCAAGCTGTCCAGCGCGGTGACCAGCGCCTTGGGGTTCTTGTAGAACTCGATGACGGCCAGCACGCGCGCACCGGCGGCGTCGCGCACCGGCACATAGATCTCGACGAACACAGTCCGCGGGTGCTTCAAGTCCTGGTGCTCGGCCTTGCCGGGTTGGGTGCCGCCGGGTTCGGCGGAGTGCGTGACCACGTGACCGGCCAAGGCGGTGTCGAGTTCGGCGTTGGGTCCGAAGCTGCGCCCGATCAAGGAGCGGTCGCTCGACCAGATCATGCGCCGGCTCGGGTCATACACATTCGCGCGCAGCATGTCTGGCATGGCCGCGATGTGCGTGAACGCGACTTCGGTTTCCGCGTCGAGGCCGCGCGACGGGTCGGAAAAATACGCCTGCAGCGAGCCCTCGACCCGCACCAGGCTTTGCACGAACTCATTCGTCAAGGCCGCCTCTTGCCAGAGCAGGCGCTGGGTGATGAAGCGGTCGAGCAGCGCGCCTGTCGCCACCGCGATGGTCGCGATCGACACCAAGGCCACCACGGCGAACCAGCGGCTCAGGTTGAAGCGCGCCGGATTGGGCGTGGCGGCGGCCGAGGGCAGGTGCGCGGCGGTTCCCGGTTCAGTGCTCATCGGCTCTCCATGCGGTTCCTGGTGCGGCAATTGCCTCGGGCAGATTCTGACGCCCCTTCGTGAGCTTGGCGTATTTCCGCAGCGCTCGACGCCGACGCTCATGTCGCGCCCGAAGCGCAGCCGCGCGCGCCGGTGCGCCTGTTGCTGACGGTCGATGCAATGTCGGCCTGCCATCGTCGCCGCTGCAGGGCACCACCGCCGCCCTGTTTCAACCGCCGGTGGCATGCCACGCCGTGCCATGCCACGCTGCTCGACATCTGCACGCAGCGAGCAACGAAGGTCAGCAACGTGCCGAAAGGGAGCGTCCCACATCGCCTCCCCGATGTGGCTGAACGCCGGCCTCCAACGCCGCGACCTGGGACTTACCCGCATGACGTATTTCGCCGCCAAGTGGCGCCTCTGTCAGACAGAGGCCAGGGCCCTTTGGGTCGGACGGCAAGCAATCGCCGTTTTCATCGCCCGAAGCCTGGTGGCCGTCGGCAGTTCCGCTGCGGCCATGAGAACCAGAAACGCAAACGACGATGCCTCGGGCAGTGGTCGTCAAAACGAAGGGTGGCCAAGAATGAGATCCGATACCGCACTGAAGTGGTCCTCTGGCTTGCGCACGGCGCTGGCGGTGCTCAGCGTCTGTTTGCTCGGCGCTGGCGCGCACGCGCAAGGCGTGGCGAGCTTGCAATTGGTGCCCTCTGTCATCGCTGGCGGCAGCGGTGCCTCGGCCACCGGCATCGTCACGTTGGCGGCGCCGGCACCGGCAGGCGGCAGCGTGATCCAGCTCGCCAGTTCCTTGCCTGAACTGGCGACGTCGATTCCTCAAATCACGGTGCCGGCCGGCCAGACCACGGCGAGCTTTACGGTGGCGACGAATGCCCGCTACCGGCGCTACAGCAGCCTGGCCTTCAACGCCGCGATCTCGGCACTCAACCCGCTGGCCGGCGCGGCGGCATCGGCCACATTGAACGTGACCGTGCAGGCGCTGCCCACCGACCCGGTGATCAGCCCGCGCCCGGATCGCTCGGGCCTGGTGTGTGCCGGCGAGGCGGGCGTGCTGTTCAAATGCCCCCTGGGGCCGGATCAGTGCAGCGTGCGCCAGGAGTGCACGCTCGGCTGCCAAACTCGTCCGTCGAGCGGAACGAGTTGGGACGACATCTGCGCGACGACCGGGCCCGTGCCCATCGCCCTGGACCCGAAACGCCTGGTCGGCGGCAATCCGGGCGCGGGAACGCTGCAATTGCCCAGCGCGGCGACGGCTGGCAGCACCGGCCTGGTGTCCACCGACAGCCTCGTCGCCGCTGAACCCAGCCGCCTGAACATGCCGCTGGTCACGGGCTCGACGAGCCATGCATTTGGGCTGCGCACCGCGGCCGTCAACCGCATCGAGTTCGCGCCCCTGGACGGCCGGTTGACACTGCTGCAAGCGCTGTCCGATGGTGGCACCTTCTACGCGTCGCGCAGCGCGCGCTCCTGGCTCGCCGTGGTGCCGGGTACGCCGCCGCCGGTCAAACTGCTGTCGCTGCGTGTCGAGAGCGCCAGCCTGGTCGGCGGCCAAATCACATTCGGCACTGCTTGCGTCGACCAGCTCGCCCCGGCGCCCGCCGTGGGCAGCATCACGCTCGCGCTGGCCAGCAGTCACCCCGCGGTGGCGCCGGTTCGGCCGGCCGAAGTGACCTTGCCGCAAGGTTCCGATTGCACGTCGTTCACGGTGGAAACTCTGGCCGTTGCCACGAACACCGCAGTGACGCTGCGCGCGCAATTGGGCGCGCAGGTGCTCACGGCGCCGTTGCTCGTCACCGCAACGCCGGCGGCGACGCAAGCGACTGCATTCTTTCTCGATCCCCTGAGTGTGACCGGCGGGCAATCGTCGCAGGCCACGCTGGTGCTCAATGGGCAGGCACCGGCCGGTGGCTTCTTGGTCACGCTGACCAGCGACAACCCGGCGGTGCTTGTTCCGTCAAGCGTCAGCGTGCCCGCAGGCGCCGACCGCGTCAGTTTCGGCATCGGCACGTCAGCCGTCGGGGCGGACTTGCTCGTCACTTTGGAGGCGCGACCGTCCAGCAGCGTCTTGCTCGCGCAATTGAGCGTGCTGGCCCCGGCAGGCGCGCCCACGCTCAGCGGCGTGGCGGTCAACCCCTC
The DNA here is from genome assembly GCA_031419715.1 of Burkholderiales bacterium. Lineage (GTDB taxonomy): Bacteria > Pseudomonadota > Gammaproteobacteria > Burkholderiales > Burkholderiaceae_C > JAEMQF01. Next base: position 14,063 of record JANOLJ010000187.1, read on the forward strand.
GTCGGTGGCTGGCGGAACCACCAGTACCGGCACGGTGACGCTCAGCGGCGCGGCAACTTCGGCCGGCGCAGTCGTCAGCCTGGCGAGCAATACGAGCGCGGCCACGCTGCCGGCCTCAGTGACGGTGCCGGCCGGCGCCACGACAGCGCAGTTTGCAGTGAGCACGCTCGCGGTCAGCACCGACACCGTGGCCACGCTGTCGGCCAGTCTGGGCGCGATCGGCGCGGTCGCGGTGACGCAACTCACCACGCTCACGATCACCCCCGCCGGCCAGGCCGGCCTGGCCGCGCCGAGCCTCGCCAGCCCAGCCAACGGGGCGCGCTTCAACGCAGGTTCTGCGGTCGCGTTCGACTGGAGCGATGTCGCCGGCGCGACGTCTTACACGATTCAAATCGACAGCTCGAGCAGCATCGCCGCGCCCCTCACCGCGACCCAGACATTGAGCGCATCGCAAGTCACGATCACGGGCCTGCCGAAGCAGAAATTGTGGTGGCGCGTGCGCGCCAACGCGGCCTCGGGCGCGCCCGGTGCGTGGTCGGTGGTGCGGTCGTTTGAAATGAAGTAGCGAACCGCGTATTTCGGCCTTGCATGAGTCCTCTGTTCACCACGGCACTTGAATGTCCATGTCGCGTGAACCTGACCCAGAACTCATTTGGAGAAATGCAATGCTTGAAAACTCAAGAAACCTCAACCGGATGGAATCGGCCTGCGGCTGCTGCGCGGGTTTTCTTCACCGTCAGTTCGGGCGCCGCAATTTCTTGCGCTTTGCCGCGGGCGGCCTCGCCGCCGCGGCGCTCGCGCCCGCTGGCGTCATGGCCGCGAGCGGCAACTACGAAGCGATGCTGCTGTCGTGCATCGACCCGCGCTTCCAGACCAAGGTCGCCAAGTACACCGGAGAGTGCAACCTCGAGGGCAAGTACAGCCAGTTCACCATCGCCGGCGCGGCGATCGGCGTCGTCGCGCCTGCGCTCAAGGACTGGCACAAGGCGTTCTGGGACAACCTCGGCGCGTCGATCCAGTTGCACAACATCGGCAAGGTCGTGGTCGTCAACCATCGCGATTGCGGCGCGGCGAAGATCGCCTACGGCGCCGATGCGGTGGCGAGTCCCGCCGCCGAGACGAAGACGCACCGCGAGGCCTTGGCCGATTTCCGCGGCCAACTCAAAGCGCGACATCCGAAGCTCGGCGTGGAAACCAGCCTGATCGCGCTGGACGGCAAGGTCGAAGTGTTCACGTAACGCGGCCGCGATCGAAGTCGAATCCGCGGTCCAGCATGGTCGACGCGGTGTCGGCGCTGGCGAGCGCGGGGCAGACAAGCTCGCCGCGGCGATTTGAACTCGCCCCCGGACGCCTCTCTCGGCGCCGGGGGCTTGCGCTCGCCACGTCGGCGCATTCATGCGCACGACCGATGCGCCAGCGCCAGCGCCAGCGCCAGCGCCAATGCAAGCCGAAGTTGCGCGCGATGTATTTCGCGGCACCGCACAGACTCTCTACCGGGCGGTGCAAGCAAACGCATACCCACGGACCCTCGATGAAACGAAGCCTGATATAATCGCATGACACCATCGGCATGGGCAACATCCGCCGCATGCTCGAGGTGGCGCGGCACCTGGTCGAGTCTTCGGCCGAGGTCTCGGTACTCGTCGTGACCGGCTCGCCGATGCTGCACGCGTTTCGCAATCCGCCGCGCGTGGACTATCTGAAACTTCCCTGCCTGGCGCGCGACACCGCGGGCCACTACGGCGCCAGGTTCCTCGACCTGAGCTTGGGCCATACCGTCAAGCTGCGCGCCAATCTGATCCGCAGCGCGGTCGCCGACTACGCGCCCGACCTGCTGCTCATCGACAAGAAGCCCTTCGGTGTCGAAGACGAACTCTGCGCCGCCTTTGAAGGCCTGCCCGGTGGCGCGGCGCGGCCGCGCCTGGTGCTGCTGCTGCGCGACATCCTCGACAGCCCGGAAGAAACGATGCGGGTGTGGCGCAAGAACGGTTACTTTGACGCCGTCGACACCTGGTACGACCAGGTGCTGGTGGTCGGTTCGCCCCAGGTGTTCGACCTGAAGCGCGAGTACCGCTTTCCCGCGATGGCCGGCGCGAAAGTGCACTACTGCGGCTACATCGCGCGCCCGCCCGGCCGGCGCAGCCGCACCGCGGTGCGCGAGGAATTGGGAGTCAACGCGCACGAGCCGCTCGTGCTGGTCACGCCGGGAGGTGGCGAGGACGGCTTTGCGATGCTTCGCGCCACCCTGGCCGGGCTCGCGGGTCTGGCGGATCGGGTGCGCCCGAGGACGCACATCGTTTGCGGGCCCGAGCTGGCGGACGCGCAGCGCGAGACGATCGAATCCGCAGCCGGGCGCCTTTCGGGGGTGAGCTTCCAGCGTTTCAGCGACGACATGATGTCGCTGATGGCAGCCTGCGATGTGGCGGTGTCGATGGGTGGCTACAACACCTTGTGCGAACTCCTGACCCTGCGCAAACGCGCGGTCGTCGTGCCGCGCACCGAACCGGGCGCCGAACAGGCGATTCGTGCGCAACGCATGGCGGGCCTGGGTCTGCTTCGCACGATCGACCCGGGCGCATTGAGCCCGGCCACCTTGATGGGCGCGATTCAGGAGGAATTGGAGGCCCACGCGCGCGGCGAGCAGCGGGTTCACCTGGGCGCGATGCATGGCCTGGAAGGCGTGTCGCTGGCGCTGCTGGAGCGGCTCGATCTCGACACCAGCGTGTTGCGCAAAGGGCGCGTCCGCGCGGTCAACGGCTCGGACGACCTGCACCGCGAACGCTCGGCGGGTTTCAACGTCAAGGAGACGCCATGGCGAGCCCAGGAGTCGCACCATGTCTGATTCAAACTCTCGCGCGTTTCGCGGCTGGGCACACCAGAGCGGCGGCACCGGGCGCAGGCGCGTCAAGGGTCACCTGGCGCGGCGCGTTCTGGTGTTCACCGCCGTGCTCGGGTTGGCCGTGGCCGGCGCCGCCACCTGGCGTGCCGCCACGTCCAAGGAGCCGCTGCGCGAACTGCCCAGCAGCGCGGCGACACGCGGCGACATCGAGGACACGATCGCCGCGCTCGGCTCGATTCAACCACGCGAGTTTGTCGATGTCGGCACGCAGGTCTCGGGGCAGTTGCGCCGGCTCCTGGTCAACCTCGGCGACACGGTCAAGGCCGGCGCGTTGATCGCCGAGATCGACCCGGTGGCGTTCGCGGCGCGTGTCGATGCCGGCCACGCGACGCTGGCGAACCTGGCCGCGCAGCTCGACGAGAAACGTGCGCAACACGCGCTGGTGCTCGCGCAGCACGAACGCAACCTGAAAATGTTCAAGCAAGACGCCGTCAGCCGCGACGCCGTCGAGACCAGCCAGGCCGGCGTGCGCATCGCCGCGGCCCAGGTGGCGGGCTTGCTGGCGCAGGCCGAGCAGACGCGCGCCACGCTGCGCATCGACGAAGCGAACCTCGCCGCCACGCGCATCGTCGCGCCGATGTCGGGCACGGTGGTGTCTCTGCCCGTGCGCCTGGGCCAGACCGTCAACGCGAGCCAACAGGCGCCGCTGATCCTGCGCCTGGCCAATCTCGACACGATGACCGTGGTGACGCAGGTCTCCGAGGCCGACGTGGTGCGCCTGCGCATCGGCATGGAGCTTTACTTCAGCACGCTGGGCACGCCGCAGCGCCGCTGGCCGGGCCGCGTGCGGCAAATTCTGCCGATGCCCGAGACGGTGAACAACGTCGTGCTCTACAGCGTCTTGTTCGACGTCGACAACAAGGGCCAGGAGCTGAGAGCGCAGATGAGCGCCCAGGTGTCGTTCGTCGCCGCGAAGGCCGCCGATGCGATCGTGGTGCCGGTCTCGGCGTTGCAGCGGCACGCACGAAATGGATCCTCCGCCGAGGCACGCGCCGAGCTGGCGACGGGCGCTTCGGCTGGCGACGCGGTGCTCGTGCTCAAGGACGGCCGGATCGAAGAGCGGCGCGTCGAGCTCGGCGTGGCGAACCGGATGCAGGTGCAGGTGCTTTCCGGCGTGTTGGAAGGCGAGCGGGTGATCGTGGGCGCGGTCGCGACGGGCGCCCGGCCCAAGCCGGCCACCTGGCGCAGCGCCAAGTCATGACACACCCCGGCGCGGCAGCGGGCAGGTCGCTGATTCAACTGCGCGGCCTGTGCAAGACCTATCACCTTGGTGAACAGGACGCGGCGGTGCTGGTGGACGTCACGCTCGACATTCACGAGGGTGAGTTCGTCGCCATCGTCGGCCCCTCGGGTTCGGGCAAGACGACGCTGATGAACCTGATCGGCTGCCTGGACACGCCCACCTCGGGCGGATACCGGTTCGACGGCGTGGACGTGACGGCACTCGACTCCGACGGCCTGGCGATGCTGCGCCGCGAAAGCATGGGCTTCGTGTTCCAGCGCTACAACCTGCTGGGCAACGCCAGCGCGGCCGAGAACGTCGAGATGCCCGCCGTCTACGCCGGCGTGGCCGCGGCGCAGCGGCGCGAACGCGCGTGTGAACTGCTCACCACGCTCGGCCTGGCGGACCGGCTCGGGCACCGGCCGGGCGCGCTTTCCGGCGGCCAGCAGCAACGCGTCTGCATTGCGCGCGCGCTCATGAACGGCGGTCGCCTGATCCTCGCCGACGAGCCCACCGGCGCGCTCGACAGCCACAGCGGCGCCGAGGTGATGGCGCTGCTGCACCAGCTCAACGCGCAAGGCCACACCATCGTCCTGATCACGCACGACCACGCGCTGGCGGGCCAGGCGCGGCGCCGCGTCGAAATGAAGGACGGCCGGGTCGTCGCCGACTCCGCCGTGCGCGCGCTTTCAACGAGCGGCGGCCTCGATGCGCGGCGACCCCAGTCGCGCGACCGCGGCTTGTCGATTTCCGAGCTGGGCGAGGCCGTGCGCATGGCGCTGCGGGCGCTGCGGGTGAACCTGTTTCGCTCGGCGCTGACGTTGCTCGGCATCGTCATCGGCGTCGCCTCGGTGATCGCGATGCTGGCGCTGGGCGAGGGCAGCAAACAGGTCGTGCTGGAGCGCATCCAGGCGATGGGCACCGACCTGCTGATCGTGCGCCCGGGCGCGCGCGGCGTGCGCATCAGCGGCGAGGGCACGACGCTGGTTGCCGAAGACGCGCAGGCGCTCTCCCAACTGCCCAATGTCGTGCACGCCGTGCCCGAGTACAGCGGCGGTGCCACGCTGCGCGCCGACGACAGCGACTACGCGGCGAACATCACGAGCACGAGCGCCGCCTTCGCGGCGGCGCGCGACTGGCCGCTGGCGGCGGGCAGTTTCTTCACGGAAGCCGACGTGCGCGGCTTCGCGCCCGTGACCGCGCTCGGGCAGACCGTGGCCCACAACCTGTTCGGCAAGGAGGGCGACCCCGTGGGCCGCCAGGTGCTGATCAATAACGTGCCGTTCCAGGTGATCGGCGTGATGGCCGCGAAGGGCGCGACCAGCAGCGGCAGCGACATGGACGACGTGGCACTGATCCCGATCACGACCGGGCGCGTGCGGCTGTTCGGCAAGCGCCATGTGCGCTCGATCATCGTCCAGGTGGGCGACGTTGAGCGCATCGAAGCCACGCACAAAGACATCAGGCGTGTGCTGACCGAACGCCACCGGCGCGAAGACTTCCAGATCCGCAACATGGCCGACGTGCTCGACGCCGCCACCGAGACGCAGGAGTCGCTGACCTGGCTGCTCGGCGCGGTGGCGGCGATTTCGCTGCTCGTCGGCGGCATCGGCGTGATGAACATCATGCTCGTCAGCGTGACCGAGCGGGTGCGCGAAATCGGCGTGCGCATGGCGATCGGCGCGCGCATGCGCAACATCATGCTGCAGTTCAACATCGAGGCGCTGGTGGTGTGCTGCGTCGGCGGCGTGCTGGGCGTCGGCGCCGGCCTGGGGGCCGCGTGGCTGGCCGGCGAGTTCGGGCGGCCGGTGGTCTTTTCATTGCCGCCCGTCGCGATGGCGTTTGCCAGTGCGGTGCTGACCGGTCTGCTGTTCGGCTTCCTGCCGGCGCGTCGCGCTGCGGCGCTGGACCCGGTGGTCGCGTTGAGTGCCGAATGATGCGCCGCGCTGTGCACCTCGCAATCGCCGCGCTGTCGGTCGCGGCCGTGCTCGGCTGTGCGGTGCGCACGCCTTACCAGCGGCCCAGCGTGGCGCTGCCCGGGTTGTGGCAGAGCCCCGCCGACGCCGCGGCCGCGCCCGCGGCTGCGTCGGCGCCGTCGGCGTCGACACCGACGCCGACGCCGGTGATGCTCGTCTGGGACGAGTGGTGGCCGGTGTTCGGCAGCGACGAATTGAACCGGCTCGCCGGTGCGGCCGTTGCGGGCAACCACGAACTGGCTGCCGCAGGGCACCGCGTCGCACAAGCGCGATCCCTGGTCGCCGTGACGCGAGCCGCGCTGGCGCCGCGTCTGGAGGTGCGCGCGGATTCCAGCCGCACGCAGCGCAGCGGCAGTGCGACGCAGTCGCTGCATGAATTCGGCGTGATGGCCTCATTCGACCCCGACCTGAGCGGCGCGAACGGCAACGCGGTGGACGCCGCCAGCGGGCGCGTGCGCCAACGCGAATACGCGCGTGAGTCGCTGGGCGCGACGCTGCTGGTGGAACTGTGCGAGCAATACTTTCGCGCGCTCGGCGCATCCGACCGGCTCGCGATCGCGCAGGCGAACATCGGCAACGCCGAATCGCTGCTCGGCCTGCTCGTCACGCGCCAGCAAGCTGGCGCGGCCGCCAGCCTCGAGGTGGTGCGCCAGCAAGGCCTGCTTGCCAGCCTGCGCGCTGCCGTGCCGGGGCTGGAACAACAGCGTCAGAGTGCACTCGCGGCGATCGCGGTGCTCACCGGCCAGGCGCCGCAAGGCTTGCGCGTCCAGGCGACATCGCTCGCCGCGCTGCGCCTGCCGTCGCTGGCCGTCACGCTGCCGGCCGAGCTGCTGGAACGCCATCCCGACGTGCGCCAGGCCGAGGCCGAATTGATCGTTGCGCACGCCGATGTGAACGCCGCGCGCGCGGCCTGGCAGCCGCAGTTGCGGCTCGGCGCGCGTGCCGGGCTGGAGAGTGTCACGCTGGCCAGTCTGTTCAACGGCGCCGCGGTCGTGGCCAGCCTCGGCGCGAACCTGCTGGCGCCGCTGTTCGATGGCGATCGCATCCGCTCGCAACTCGGCGCGGCGACGTCGAGGCAGGACGAAGTGACGAGCCTGTACCGCCAGGCGGTGCTCGCGGCGCTGCGCGACGTCGAAGACCGCCTCTCGGCGTTGCGTGCGCTCGGCGCGCAGGCCGGGCAACAGCAGCACGTCGTCGATTTCGCGCGCAGCGCACTCCAGATGGCCGAGCTGCGCTACCGCAACGGTGCCACCGACTACGCCACCGTGCTCGACGCGCAGCGCGTGCTGCTCGCGGCGCAGGATTCCCAGGCACTCACCCATCTCGCCCGCTACAGCCAGACGCTCGGGCTGGTGCGCGCGCTCGGGGCGGGGGTTCCCGCGACGCGGCCCAAGTGAGGGGGCAAGCGTGGCCGAACCCTGTCGCCAATCGGGATCGAGGTTGACGTGATGCAGACCACTTCGATGCCCGCGTTCGAAGCGCTGGCCGATCAGGCCCTGGTTACCCGCATGCTCGACACCTGGTGCGCAGCGCAGGGCAAACCGGCGGCCGGGCCGTGGCGGCGCGAGTATGCGCGCCATCATCCGGGCGAAGACCCCTGGTCGGTGTGTCTGTTTCAAAGCTCGAGCGCAACCCTGCTTCGGATCGACGCCTTGTCGCAACCCCACGCCGCCGACCTGGTGCACCCGCGGCTCGGCGCGCTGCGCATCGTCGAGTTTCCCGACGACGCGGCGCTGCCCGGCCTGCGCGTGGCGATGGCGATGCTGGAGCGCGCCCAGGTGGTGCGCTACCGGCCCGGCAAGCGCTGCACGCTGCGTGGCTTTGCCGGCGCGGGCGAGCGCTTTGTCAAAGTGGTGCCAGGCGGTGAGCGCCTTTACGCCGACGCGCTCACGCTTTGGGCCGGCCACCAGGCCGGCGCGTTCAGCTTTGCCGTGGCCGAGCCTTGCGCCTGGCACGCTGCCAGCCAATCGTTCTGGCAAGGTGTCGTGCCGGGGCGACCGGTGACGCAAGAGGTCTTCGGGCCCGACGCGTTGCCCTTCACGCGCCGCCTCGGCGCGGCACTCGGTGAACTGGCGCGGTCCACGCTGGCGCCGTCGCTTTCCTGCCCGGCTGGCGAACAGTTGCAGCGCACCGCGCGCACCATCGCCCGGTGCGCGGTGGCGCTGCCGGCGCTCGAGCGCCGGCTCGCCCTGGTGCAGGCCGAACTCGAACGCCGCCACGGCGCGTTGCCGCGGCGCGCACTGGTGCCCGTTCACGGCGCGCCCCATGTTCACCAATGGCTCGTGAACGGATCGCAACTCGGCCTGATCGACTTCGACCGGTTTGCGCTGGGCGACCCGGAGTTCGATCTGGCCACTTTTGTCGCCGAGCTCGATACCGAGCGCGCGCTGCACCAGCCCGTGGCGGCGATCGAAGCGGCGTGGATCGAGGGTTTCGAATCGACGGGCCCGCGCATCGACACGGGTCTGGCCTGGCTGTACCGCATCCACAAGCGCTTGTCGAAAGTGACGCGCACGGCCTGGGCGATACGGCCTGATGCCGCGCGGCGCGCCGATCAGCACCTGCGCACGGTCGAAGCGATGCTGTCGAAAGGATGAACGCCATGCAAGGCTTGCCGCGGGGGGCGTCGGACGCGGGCCACGATGAGGGCCCGGGTCGCCACGCGCCCGATGTCGCTGAGCCCGCGCGCAGGGCCTGCCCTGCGCCCGGCGATTCAACGGTCACCATGCTGTACCTCGCGCGCCATGGACAAAGTGAATGGAACAACCAAAGCCGCGTCACAGGCCAGCTCAATCCAGGCCTGTCGCAGAAGGGACAACAGCAAAGCCAGGCCTTGGCTCAGTGCCTGAGCGATGAGCCGCTCGCCGCCATCTATGCCAGCGCGCTGCAGCGCACGATCGACACGGCGCAGCCGGCGGCGAGCGCGAAGCGATTGCCCATCGTTCCGGTTCCCGCGCTCAATGAGATCCACCTGGGCGTCCTGCAAGGGCGCCACCGCGACGCACGCGACACCGAGGCGCAGGCCTTGTGGGCGCAATGGCAAGCCGACCCCTGGGGCTACCGGGTTCCGGGCGGCGAGCGTTTCGATGAGTTCGCGCTGCGCGTCGAACAGGGGCTGCGAGCGATTCTGCAAGAACACCAGGGACAACGCATTCTGATCGTCGGCCACCGCGCGACGAATCGCGTGCTGCTGGGCACCTTGCTGGCTTGGCCGCGCGAGCGCTGGGCCGAACTGCGCTTGCGCAACAAGTATTTCTATCGCATTCGAATCGGCGCGACCACCGACATTGCCACCTATGCGCTCAGCGGCAGCGACACCGGTGCCTGCCACGACGGCTTCATCATGTGATCAACCGGCATCGCCCACCGTACCTCATCGAGACGGTGGTACGGGATTCACGGGGTCCAGCCCGCCATCACACCCCTGATGCTCTCGCTTGTCACGCGCGCGCCGTCGACGGCGATGCCCCGCGCCGGGTACGGTGTCGCCAGGGCGAGTTCGATTTTTTCCTTCAGGCGTTCGGCCACCAGGTCCGGGCCCGCCAGTTCGTGCAGCAGCCCCTTCTCGGCGAATCGCCTGATGCGAAAGCCCTGCTCGCTGTTGCCCTGATACGGATACGCCAGGGCCGGCGTGCGTGCCGTGATCACGTCGAGCAGCGTGTTGTCGCCGCCCATGCTGATCGAGACGGCCGACTCCATCAGGTGGCGCTGAAAGTCGCTCAGGAAGGGTGTGATCCTGACGTTGCCGCTGCGCACCGACTGGCGCAGCTCGTCGATCTCGGCCGGTGGCGTGCGTGAGCCGGTGGCCAGCAGGAATGAAAGGCCCGGCAGCAGGGCTGCCGCGCCGATCGCACCTTGCAGCAGTTCGCGGCCGACGTTGCCGCCCCCCTGGCTGACCAGCACCTGCTGCGTGCGCAGCGGCCGGTGTTGCGCGGGCGGCGGGCTGATGTAGCCGGTGTAGCACAAGCGGTCTTCGATCTCGTGCGCGAGTGAAAAGGTCTCGTCGAGGCGGATGAGCCCGGGGTCGCCGCGAACGAACACGGTATGGATGTGCTTGCGCACCGAGTCGACGATGCGGCGCTCCTTCGCCACCGCGCGCGGCACCAGGACTTCGCGCACCGAGGTGAAGATCGGAACCCGGCCGCAGTGCTCGCGCACCGCATCGAACAAGCCCATGATCTCGGTTTTGAAGCGGCGCCGGCCGAAGGGATAGAACTCGACGACGATGGCCTGGTAGGGCATGCGCAGGAAAGCGCCGATCGCGTGCGCGCGGGCGGCCCAGACCTGGTCGATGTTTCGGCCGGGTTCGGGGTCGGGGTCGAAGAACTCGCCCGAGTCTTCGTCGTGCAGCAGCGTGGGCAGGCGCAGGCTGCGGAATTGCGGTTGTGGCGCCGGCATCGCGGCGTCGAGACCGCCGTGGACGAGGTCGACGTCGCAATGCAGCAGCAGCTCTTCGATGATGCGCAGGCTGCAGGTGAGATGCCCCACGCCCACCAGGCTCTGGCAGTAGTAGAGAATCCGCGGGCGCTTCATGCCACGCACGCGTTGGCTCGCTGGCGTGCTTGCGCCGGTGCGGCAGCGTCGCCGCCATGGAACTCGAGATACCAGTGGACGAACCGTTGCACGCCTTCGGCCAGAGGCATGGGCGGGCGCGCCGAGCCGGTGAGGGCCTGCAGCGAGCTCATGTCGGCATAGGTGGCCGGCATGTCACCCGGCTGCATGGGCTGAAGATCGAGCCGCGCGCGCCGGCCCAACGCGCGTTCGAGCGCGGCGATGAAGTCCAGCAGCGGCACCGGGGCTTGGCTGCCGATGTTGAGCACGCGGTAGGGCGGGCTCGATGGGGTCGCGCCCGGATCGATGTTTTGCGCACCGGCTTTGGCCGCGGGCGGCGCATCGAGCACGCCGAGCACGCCGGCCACGATGTCGTCGATGTAGGTGAAGTCGCGGCTCATGTGGCCGTGGTTGAACACCGCGATCGGTTCATCGGCCAGGATGGCGCGGGCGAACTTGAAGTACGCCATGTCCGGCCGGCCCCAGGGCCCGTACACGGTGAAGAAGCGCAGGCCGGTGGTCGGCAGGCCGTACAGGTGGCTGTAGCTGTGCGCCATCAGCTCGTTGGCTTTCTTGGTCGCCGCATACAGGCTCACCGGGTGGTCCACCGCGTCCTGTTCGGAGAACGGCATCTTGCGGTTTCCGCCGTAGACGCTGGAACTGCTCGCATACGCCAGGTGCTGGATGCGGCTGTGCCGGCAGCCTTCGAGCACGTTCAGGAAGCCGAGCAGGTTCGACTGCGCGTAGGCCTGCGGGTGCGTCACCGAATAGCGTACGCCGGCCTGGGCCGCCAGATGCACCACGCGCTCAAACCCCTCGGCCGCGAAGCACGCCGCGCTGGCCAGGGTGTCGGCAATGTCCAGGCGCTGAAAGCGAAAGCCCGGGATCGCGGCCAATCGTGCCAGCCTGGCCTGCTTGAGCCCGACATCGTAGTAGTCGTTCAGGTTGTCGATGCCGAGCACTTCGTCGCCGCGCCGCAGCAGCGCAAGCGCCACATGCATGCCGATGAAGCCGGCCGCGCCGGTGACGAGCACACGCGTCATGCGGCGAGCCTGTGCTCGACTTCAAGCGCGTCGACAACCGGCACGGTGGCGCGCCGGCCGATCGGAAAGTACTCGAAACCGAGTTCGTGCATGCGCGCCGGGTCGAACAGGTTGCGCCCGTCGAAGACCACCGGCTGGCGCAGCATGCTGCGCAGGCGCTCGAAGTCAGGCGAGCGGAAGGCCTTCCACTCCGTCACCACCACCAGCGCGTCGGCGTCGACCAGTGCCTCAGTCGGTGTCGCGGCGAAGCTCAGGCCTTCTACGCCGGCAAAGACGCGGCGCGCTTCGTGCATCGCCACCGGGTCGTGTGCCACGACCTGCGCGCCGCGGCGCAGCAATTCGGCGACGATGACGCGGCTCGGCGCCTCGCGCATATCGTCGGTGTCGGGCTTGAAGGCCAGGCCCCACAGCGCGAAGCGCCGGCCCCGCAGGTTTTCGCCGAAGCGCAGGGCGATGCGATCCACCAGCACCATCTTCTGCCGCTCGTTGGCGCGCACTACCGCATTGAGCAGGTACAGCGGCTCGCCGACGCCCGCGGCGCTGTGCAGCAGCGCCTTCACATCCTTCGGAAAACACGAGCCGCCATAGCCGCAGCCGGCGTACAGGAACTGGTGGCCGATGCGCGGGTCGGCGCCGATGCCGCGCCGCACCTGCTCGATGTCCGCGCCGAGCTTCTCGGCCAGCAGCGCGATCTCGTTCATGAAGCTGATGCGCGTGGCCAGCATCGCGTTGGCGGCGTACTTGGTGAGTTCGGCCGAGCGGATGTCCATGATCACCAGCTTCTCGCGGGCGCGCTGGAACGGCGCGTACAGCGCCTGCATCAGGTGCACCGCGCGTTCGTCGTCGGCGCCGATGACGATCCGGTCCGGGCGCATGAAGTCCTCCACCGCCGCGCCTTCCTTGAGGAACTCGGGGTTGCTGACCACGCTGTAGGGCACGCGCACGCCGCGCTCGGCCTGGCCGGCGGCGATCGCATCGCGCACCGCGTCGGCCGTGCCCACCGGCACGGTGCTCTTGTCGACGACCAGCTTGTAGTCGGTCATGTAGCAGCCGATGCTGCGCGCGGCGGCCAGCACATGCTGCATGTCGGCCGCGCCGTCTTCGTCGGCCGGGGTGCCCACGGCGATGAACTGGATCGTGCCGAAGCGCACGCCTTCCTTCAGGTCGGTGCCGAAGTGCAGCCGCTGCGCCACCATGTTGCGCGTGACGATCTCCTGCAGTCCGGGCTCGTGGATCGGCAGCTCGCCACGCTTCAACTTGGCGATCTTGGTTTGATCGAGATCGACACACAGCACGTCATTGCCCATCTCGGCGAAACAGGCTCCGGTCACCAGGCCGACATAGCCGGCGCCCACCACGGTCAATTTCATCGCTGCTCCAACTCAATCGCCATCGACGGCGCGGCATGTGTTTGGCGCTCCGCGATGCACCATCTCGGGAGCTGGGCCGCTGCTTCGTCCTCTCGCGGCAAGAACAAAGACCTCAGGGTGCGCGACAGCAGACAGAGCGGCCGGCGTCGGTGTTGATACGGCAGGGTCGGCGAAAAATGCGGCTCGGTCGGGCAGCTCGTCAGAGGCGCCACACCCGCAGACCCGCAGCGCGCAGCGCGTCGGCGTCGAAACCGGCCTTGACGTCGATGAAGCTGCCGCCGCGCACCAGCTTGCGGCAGAGTTCCTCGACGCTCAAGCGCTGCAGGCTGCGGTGCGCCACCGCGGCGACCAGGGCGTCGGCGCGCGGCAGCGCGTCCCAACTCGACAGCGACACACCGTACTCGCGCATCGCGATCGCGGCGTCGGCCTCGGGGTCGTGCACGAAGACCTCGACGCCGTAGCTCTGCAGCTCGCGGATGATGTCAACCACCTTGCTGTTGCGCAGATCGGCGCAGTTTTCCTTGAAGGTCAGGCCCAACACGTTGACCCGCGCGCCCTTGATGTAGCTGCCCCCGGCGATCATCTGCTTGACGGTCTGCTCGGCGATGTACTTGCCCATGCCGTCGTTGATGCGCCGCCCGGCCAGGATCACTTGCGGGTGGTAGCCCAGCATCTCGGCCTTGTGCGTCAGGTAGTACGGGTCCACGCCGATGCAGTGGCCGCCCACCAGGCCGGGGCGGAATGGCAGGAAATTCCACTTCGTGCCCGCCGCCTGGAGCACCTCGCCGGTGTCGATGCCGACGCGCTCGAAGATGATCGCCAGCTCGTTCATCAGCGCGATGTTCAGATCGCGCTGGGTGTTCTCGATCACCTTGCAGGCCTCGGCCGCCTTGATGCTGCTGCAGCGGAACACACCCGGCTGCACCACCATTTCATACAGCGTGGCGACGCGCTCCAGCGTCTCCGGCGTGTCGCCGGCCACCACCTTGATGACATTGGTCAGACGGTGTTCGCGGTCGCCGGGGTTGATGCGCTCCGGGCTGTAGCCGACGAAGAAGTCTTTCTTCCACAGCGCCCCCGAGCTTTTCTCGAGCATCGGGATGCAGACCTCTTCCGTCGCTCCGGGATAGACGGTTGACTCGTACACCACCACCGCGCCGGGCTTCATGTTCTCGCCGATCACGCGACTCGCGCAAAGCAGCGGGCCGAAGTCGGGGATGTGCGCGCTGTCCACGGGCGTGGGCACCGCGACGAGGATGCAGTCGGCCTCGCGCAGCGCCTTCGGGTCACAGGTGTACACCGCGTGCCCGGCACGGCGCATGTCGGCGTCGGAAATCTCGCGCGACGGGTCGCTGCCGGCGTGGCACTGGGCCACGCGCGCGGCGTCGATGTCGAAGCCGATCGTGCGCGTGTGCTTGCCGAACTCGACCACCAGCGGCAGCCCGACATAGCCCAAGCCGATCACGGCTACAGTGTTCATGACAAGACCCTCGCGTTCATCGGCGCGCATCGCCGCACAAGCGACAGAGCGCGCACGGCGCTCGCTGATACGTCGCGGTCGCGACGACAGCGATTCATACGGAGGGGCGTTCATCCCCATAGGACCGACGAATTGGGGGAATCCGCTCTCGGCCCGTTGCAGACCTTCTGGTTTGGTCTCGCAAGGGCATGCCAGCGTCACGCGGGATCAGGCGGCCGGGGCTGTTCG
>JANOLJ010000188.1:0-24643 GCA_031419715.1 Burkholderiales bacterium
GTGTTGTTGAAAAAATAGAGCGTGCCTTTGCGGAACAAAGGTTCCCCCCAGCGCGCCCCCGGCGCACTGCCGAAGTGGTCGCCGCCGTAGTGCACGATGGCGCGCGCGCGTTCGCTGTTGCGTATCAGGTTGCCGTAGACGAAGGTGGTCCGATAGGCCGGATTGGCCTGGGCGGCACGCGGAAAATCCTCGGCCTCGACGAGGTCCAGCGAATGCGCCCCGCCTTCGATGTAGTTGTAGCGGATCACGCTGCCAACGGATCGGTCCTTGTGTTGATTGCCGGTCGCGCCCGGGCGCATCGGGCCGAAGCGGTTGAACTCGATCACCAGACCCATGCTTTGCAGATAGGTGGTGTGTTCGAACCAGTCGTTGACGATGCCGTTGTTGAAGAAGTGATTGGCCGCAACGCGCAGGTTCTTTGTTTGCGCGAACTCGCCGTCGTCGGTGGACTTGCTGAAGATCGCCATCTGGCAATCGCTGATCTCGTTGTCAGCAATCGTGATGTCGTGGCCGCGTTCGACCCATACGCAGGCGCCAAACTTGGCATACGGTTTGATCGCCCCCGTGGTGTCGGTGAAGGTGTAGCTGGGGTGGGCCCTGCGGATCGCCAGGCCGTCGAGCTGCACATGGCTCGGATGGGCTTTCCAGGGCTGCGTTGCGAGTGACTTGATGACGACGATGGAACGGTTCTCGTGAATTTCGCGGGTGCTTGCGCTGTTGCCATACGCCGAGGCCAGCGCCGCGCGGCTGACCGCGCCATTGCCATCGACCACGGGCCGCTCGTTGTTCGGGCCGCGCACACCGCAAATTCGCACCGGTGCCGTGGCCGTTCCCTGAGCGGCCACGAGGAACTTGCCTGCGTAGGGTGTCGGGCTGTAAAAGATGCGCACGGTGTCACCGGCTTGCAAGTTCTCCCAGGGCACTTGATGCAGTGCCGTGTGCGTCTTGCCGGGGCCAACTTGGTAGTCCGTGCCCTTGCCCGAAGCCTCGCAGGGTCCGAGGCTGCGCACCGCGGCCGCCCCTTCCGTGGCTGCGTGGCTCGGCGCTGCGCTTCCTGCGGTTGCGAAGCAGAAGAGCGCAAGCACTGACGCCCGCCGCCGATGCCAATCATTCAACTTGAAGTTCATTTCGCTCATCCGTGGTTGTGCATCCGCAAGCTCGGGCTGCGGTGTCCTGCCGAGCCACATTGACCCGTCGTCGCGCAACGCTAGCGCCCGAGTGGACTTGGAATGCGCGCGCACTGCCCGCACATCGGGCGGGATCACCAAGGAGTTCACACATCGGCGCGGCGCGCGCGGCGCCGGCACCTTGGCACGCGCTAGCGGCTGTTCGCGGCAGGCGGCGGCCTGGGCATCACGGAGCCGGGTGCGCGCTCCATTGGCGTCGCGGGAGCGGGGGCCGCGGCCGGCGTTTGCAACATCGCAGGCAAGGCGGGTCGGGCCGCAGGGCCTTCCAGCGGCACGGCGGCAACGGGTGGCACCGCAACCACAGCCGGCAATTTACCCGTGGTCGGCGCCGGCAGCGGCGGCACTTCCAGGTTGACCGACGCTGCCCCATCGACCGGGCCGATCGCCGCGCTGCGCAGGCTGACCGACTGGAGCACCAAGTTGCTGTCGACACTCGCGCCCACGGCATAGGCCCGAGGCGGTTTTCCATCGATGGAGATCAGTGCCACGCCCTGGCCGGACGGTTTGGCGGTCGGCGGGCCCTTGGGCGCCATCACCCCGTGCAAGCGGAAGCGCGATGCCGCGGCCGGCGACAAGGTCGCCGCGGCGCCAGCGGCCGCGGGTGCGGCGCCCAACAAGCGCGTCAGGTCGCCGCGCGTGGCGGCAGTGGAGGTCATGGCCACTGAGTGTGCCGGCGCGCTTGGCGCGCGCACCAGGAGTTTCAGCGCCCAATACACGACACCGCCTGCAACAAGTGCCCAGACGATGAACGCCGCGAGTCGTGCCAACAT
Organism: Burkholderiales bacterium; assembly: GCA_031419715.1. Classification (GTDB taxonomy): domain Bacteria; phylum Pseudomonadota; class Gammaproteobacteria; order Burkholderiales; family Burkholderiaceae_C; genus JAEMQF01. The sequence continues at coordinate 1,958 of JANOLJ010000188.1, forward strand.
CGTTTGATTATGATTGAAGCGCCTCTTCACCCGCGCCCGTGCGCCGCCCGAGAACCTGTCACCATGCCGCAGACGCCCCCCCTTGCTCCGCGCTCGCGCGGCTTCACGCTGATCGAACTGATGGTGGTGCTCGTCATCATCGGCGTGCTCGCCGCGCTGATCGTGCCGAACGTGCTGGAGCGCGCCGACGACGCGCGCGTCACCGCGGCGCGCACCGACGTAAACAACCTGATGCAGGCGCTCAAGCTCTACAAGCTCGACAACCAGCGCTACCCCAGCGCCGAACAAGGGCTGCAGGCCCTTGCCGTCAAACCCAGCGTCGGGGCGATCCCGTCGCGCTGGAAAAACTACGTCGACAAACTCCCGAATGACCCCTGGGGCCGCGCTTACCAGTACGCCAACCCAGGTCTGAAAGGCGAGATCGACGTGTACAGCCTCGGCGCGGACGGCGCGGTCGGCGGCGAAGGCAAGGATGCCGAGATCGGCTCCTGGCAATGAAGCCCCCCGAATGAACCGGGACCGGGCGTGAAGCAGCGCTTGCGTGGCTTCACGCTGATCGAGCTGCTGGTCGTGGTGGTGTTGATCGCTATCGCCAGTGCCGTCGCCAGCCTTTCCTTGCGCGACCCCGCGGCCACGCAGCTCGAACACGAGGCGGCGCGCCTGGCGGCGTTGTTTGAGGCGGCGCGCGCCGAAGCGCGCGCCTCCGGCATTGCCGTCTCCTGGGAGCCGCGCGCCGACCCAGCGCAGCAAAGCGAGTTTCGTTTCGTCGGGCTGCCGGCATCGAACGAGCTGCCCACGCGCTGGCTGGGTTCCGGGGTCACCGCCGAAGTGGTTGGCGCCACCGCCGTGGCGCTGGGCCCCGAGCCGCTGATCGGCGCACAACGTGTGGTGCTGCGCCTCGACGCGCGCAGCCTCGCGCTGGCCACCGATGGCCTTGGGCCCTTCGTCGTCGCCGACGACGCTGCCGTGGCGCGCCAATGAAACCCATGGCGCATGCCGCGCGCGGCTTCACGCTGATCGAGGTGCTGGTCGCGCTGACGATCCTGGCGATCACGCTCGGCGCGGGCATCAAGGCAGCTGGCGCGTTGACGAACAACGCGCAGCGGCTCGCCGAGGTGAGCGCGGCGCAGTGGTGTGCAGACAACCAACTCGTCGGATTGAGGCTGGCGAAACAGTTTCCCGGCACCGGCGACAGCGACTTCACTTGCGAGCAGCTGGGCCGCACGTTTCGCGGCAAGCTGGCGGTGCGGCCCACGCCGAACCCGAATTTCCGCCGCGTCGACGCGAAAGTGCTGGACGAAGCTGATCAGACCATTCTGGTCGTATCGACAATTCTCGGCCGCTATTGAGCGAACCCATGCAGCGACCCGCTCGCGCCGGCTCAACGGGCTTCACCTTGGTCGAGGTGTTGGTGTCGCTGATGGTCATGGCGCTGATGGCGGCCATGGCCTGGCAGGGTGTAGACGCCATCGTTCGGGCGCGCGACGCGAGCCAGGAGCGCATCGAGGCCACCCTGCGCATGAACACGGTGATCGCCCAATGGGAACAGGACCTCGCCTCGGTGCAGGAGACGGCCAGCGTGCCGCCGCTCAGCTTCGACGGCGCAACGCTGCGACTGACGCGCCGTGCCGCCGACGGCCTCCAGCTCGTCACCTGGGCGCTGCGCAAAGATGACACCGGGAGCAGCTTGCAGCGCTGGGCCAGCCCAGCGTATTCCACGCGCGCCGAGCTGCAAGACACTTGGCTGCGCAGCCAGCAATTCCAGGGCACTGAGCCGGGACAGCTGCGCACCCTGGAAGGTCTGTCGCAATGGCAGGTTTACTTCTATCGCGGCAACGCCTGGAGCAATGCGCAGTCCAGCGGCGACTTGGTCACGCCAATTGCCGGTGCCGCAAGTGCCCCCGCTGGCGCGGCGAGTGCGCCGCCCCGCCAGGCGCTGCCCTCAGGAGTACGCCTGGTGCTTGAGTTTGGCGAAGGCAGCGCGAACATCGGCAGCGTGCTGCGTGACACGATGCTCGGGCCATGACGCAGCCTTCAACCTCGCCGCGAGCCTTTCGCGCTTGGGGCCGGCCTCGCGCCCAACGCGGCGCCGCATTGCTGATGGCGATGATTATCGTGACGCTGGTCGTGACACTCGCCTCGGCCATGGTCTGGCAGCAGTGGCGTGCCGTGCAAGTGGAAGCGGCGGAGCGCGCACGCACGCAATCGGCCTGGATACTGACCGGCGCGCTCGACTGGGCACGCCTGATCCTGCGCGAAGACGCGCGCACCGGCGGTGCCGACCACCTGGGCGAACCCTGGGCCGTGCCGTTGGCGGAGGCGCGCCTGTCGACGTTTCTCGCGGCCGACAAAGACAACACCGACGATGCGCCTGACGCTTTTTTGTCCGGCCGCATCAGCGACGAACACGCGCGCTACAACCTGACCAACCTCATCGGCGAGGGCAAGGTGATCCCCGAGGAACTCGCCGCGCTGGAACGCCTGTGCCAAGCCGTGGGCGTGGCGGCGACCGTGGCCACACGCATCGCCTCAGGTCTGCGCGACGCCTCCGCTCCCGCCTCTTCGGCAGGACAAGACGGCCCGGGCAACGCCGCCGCCTTGCTGCCCCGCGACGTGAGCCAGCTTGCCTGGTTCGGCGTGGGCGCCGACACCTTGCGCCAGCTTGAACCCTATGTCACGCTGCTGCCCACGCGCACGTTGGTCAATGCCAATACGGCGGGCCGAGAGGTCTTGGTCGCGGCCTTGAAAGGCCTCGATCTGGCCAGTGCCGAACGCTTGTTGCAGGTGCGCCAGCGCAGCCATTTCAAGACCCCGGCGGACGTGCTGGCGCAGATCCCGGGCTTCGACGCTGGCGCCAACCTGCCGATCGGTGTGACCTCCAACTTCTTCGAGATCCGGGGGCGCCTGCGCTTGGGCGATCGCGTGCTCGAACAACGTTCACTGGTCGAACGGCGAGGCCTGGAAATCGTGCTGTTGCAACGCGAACAGGTGGCAAGCCGGGAGTCGGTCGGCCCCTGAACGAGCCACCCGGCCGGCACGGCAAAGGCGGCTGTGTGCGCTGGCGCACAGACCCCCTGTCTACAATCGGTTCGCCTACCCCGCAGCGCCCCGCGCCTCTCACCACCACGCATCTGTTGATGTCGCTCCTCGTCGTCCTGATTCCGCCGCGTCGGCGCCTGAATCCGCGCAACCCGGCGGGATCGGACCGCGCCGAGGCCGCCATCGGCACGGACTATGAGTACGTCACCAGCCCAGACGGCCTGGCATTGCAGCGGCAGGGGCGAAGCGCAGCCTCGTTGTTGCCCAGCGCATCGACCGTGATCGCAGTCCTGGCCGACACCGATGTCAGCTGGCACAGGATCACGTTGCCGAAAGCCCCCGCGGCGCGGTTGCGCGCCGCACTCGACGGCGTGCTTGAGGAACACTTGCTCGACGACGCCGAAGCGGTGCATCTGGCACTCGCGCCGCAGGCCGTTCCTGGCCAGAAGGCCTGGGTCGCCGCGGTCGACCGGCGCTGGTTGCGCAACGAGCTCGCGGCGCTCGCCAAGGCGAACGTCTTCGTCGACCGGGTCGCGCCCCTGTCATGGCCCGATGACCCACCCATCGGCCACTTCAGCAATGCGCCGGGTGAGGCGCCGGGCGAAACGAGTGGCTCGACCCAGGGTGTGACGCTGACCTGGGCGAATGCTGACGGCGTTGTCACGCTGCGCCTGGAGGGTGGCTTGGCACGTGCGCTGTTGCCCGCCAACCTGCCGGATTCGACACGTTGGACGACCAGCCCGGCAGCGGCCAGCGCCGCGCAGGCCTGGCTGGGCACCCAGGTCAAGGTCTTGCCGGCCAGCCACCGCGCATTGCAGGCCGCGCGCAGCCTGTGGAACCTGCGCCAGTTCGATCTGGCGCGGCGCACTCGCGGCGCGCGCGCTTTGCGCGACAGCGTGCGCCAGTTTTTCAGCCCCGCGTGGCGCCCGGTTCGGGTCGGCGTGGTGGCGTTGCTCGTCGTGCAAGTGCTCGGGCTCAACGTCTGGGCGTGGCAGCAGCGCAGCGCTTTGCAAGCGAAGCGTGCCTCGCTCGTGAGCCTGGTCAAGGCCACGTTCCCCGGCGTCAGCGAGATCGACATTGCGCGCGACGTGAATGCGGTTGTGCAGCGCGAGACCACGGCGCTGCGAACCATCGCCGGCAAACCAGGTGACGCCGATCTCGAACCCGCGTTGCAAGCCGCCGCTTCGGCCTGGCCCGCCGATCGCCCGCCTGCGGAGAACCTGCGGTTTGAAGCCGGCCGATTGACGTTTGGGGCGAGCGGCTGGAGTGCCGCGCAGATCGAGCAATTCCGCAGCCTGCTGCGGCCCGCCGGGTGGACCGTTGAAGCCGCAGAGGGCCGTTTGACGATGGGCCGTGCCAAGGTGTCGGCAGCGTCATGAGCACCGCGTCGCAGGCACTTTCCCCCGCGCGCCAACAACTGTCGCGGCGTTGGGTCGCCTTGGCGCCGCGCGAGCGCTATGCGCTCGGCGCGGCAATGGTGATGGTGGGCCTGTTCATGGTCTGGATCACCTTGGTTCAGCCCGCTTGGAGGACGCTGCGCGACACGCCGGCGGCGATCGACCGGCTTGACAGCCAGTTGCAAGACATGCAGCGCCTGGCTGCGGAGGTCCGCGAACTACGCGCCACTGCGCCCGTCTCCGCCGCCCAGTCCGGCGAGGCACTGACGGCCGCGACGGCGCGCCTGGGCGAGGCGGGAAAACTCGCGCTGCGCGGCGACCGCGCGGTGCTGACGTTGACGAGCGCCAGCCCCGAGGGTCTGCGCGCCTGGCTCATCGAGGCGCGCAGCGCCGCACGGGCACGGCCCATCGAGCTGCAATTGCAGCGCGGCGCGTCAGGCTACAGCGGCAGCGTCACCGTCACACTGCCGGGCGCGCCGTGAAAAACCCCAAGCGCCGGTTGTGGGCGGCCACGCAAGCCGGCACCGGCTGGGGCGAATCGACGTTTGCCGAGGTCGCCTGGGACAAGTCACGCAGTGCGTCACGGCGCGGCGCGGGTGTCGGCATGCTCGTCGGGGCCATCGTGGCGTTCATCTTCAACATCCCGGCCGCCTGGGTGGCGCAGGGCGTGGCCAGCGCCAGCAACCAGCGACTGTTGCTGGCCGATGCCCGCGGCACGCTGTGGTCAGGCAGTGCCACCGCCGTACTGACCGGCGGGCCACAAAGCCGCGATGCGAGTGCCCTTCCCGGGCGCCTGGAGTGGACGCTGGCGGTTCGCGGTTACGGCTTCGAATTGCACGCGCAGCATGTGTGTTGCTTGAACGGCAGCATGGCGGTGCAGGTGCGCCCGGGCATCGGCAAGCTTGCATTCACCTTGCTCCCCAGCCCGGGGTGGGTCGGCCAATGGCCGAGCAGCTGGCTGGCCGGCTTGGGCACACCGTGGAATACGCTGCAGCTCGGCGGTGCCGTGCGTCTGCTGTCGCCCGGCATGCGCATCGAGGCGGTGCAAGGGCGATGGCGCATGGACGGCCGCGCCGATGTCGAGCTGCTGGGCGTATCGTCGCGCATGACGACACTGAACACGTTGGGCAGTTACCGCATGAGCATTTCGGGCGACCCCGCGCAAGGCAGCGTGCCGCAGCTGCGGCTGTCGACCCAGCAGGGCGCGTTGCAGCTCAGTGGCGAAGGCAGCCTGGGGCCGAGCGGCCTGAGCTTTCGCGGCGAAGCCCGGGCGGAGGCGGCCGACGAGCCGGCATTGAACAACTTGTTGAACATCATCGGACGGCGCGAGGGCGCGCGTTCCGTTATTTCGATCGGATGAGCATGAAGCTGAGCGCGAATTTTCGGCCGCCCGGGCGGCACCCTCCCCGAAGTCGCACAGCGCTGCTGCGCGCGGTGCTGCGGCATGCCTTACCGCTGCGTGCCGTTCCACTGCGTGCCTTTCCACTGCGCGCCTTTCCACTGCGTGCGTTACTGCTGTGTGCTGGGCTGTTGGCGCCCGTGCTGCTGCCCGCCCAGCCCACTGGCGCGCGCTTTCGCGGCGAGCCGGTGACGCTGAATTTCGTGAATGCCGAAATCGAGGGTGTGACGCGTGCGATGGCGGTAATCCTGAAGCAGCAGTTCGTCGTCGACCCGCGTGTCAAGGGAACGATCACGCTTTACACCGAACAGCCGCTGTCGCCGCGCGACGCCTACCTGAACTTCCTCGCGGCGCTGCGCGGCCTGGGCTTCACCGTCGTCGAAGTCGCGGGCCTGTACAAGGTGGTGCCCGAGGCCGACGCGAAGCTGCAAACCGGCACGGTGTCCATCGGCGAGGTGTCGCGCCGTGGCGACCAGGTGATATCGCAGATTTTCAAGTTGAACCATGAAAACGCTAACAACCTGGTGCCGGTGCTGCGCCCCTTGATCAGCCCGAACAACACGATCAACGCCAACCCCGGCAACAACTCGCTCATCATCACCGACTACGCCGACAACCTGCAGCGCATCGCGAAGATCATCGCCGCGATGGACACGCCCGCGGCGGGCGACGTGGAAGTGCTGACCATGCAGCACGCACTGGCCGCCGACCTGGCGCCGCTGGTGCAGCGCCTCACCGATGCTGGCGCGGCCGCGGGCGTGCCCGGCGTGCCGGGAGGAGCCGGCGGGGTCGGCGGGGCGTCGATCATGGTCGACTCGCGCAGCAACTCACTGCTCGTTCGCGCGCCCAATCCGGCGCGCATGGCGAGCATCCGCTCGCTGGTGGCCAAGCTCGATCAGCCCACCGCAGGCGGCGCGGGCGGCAACATCTGGGTCGTGCCGCTGAAGAACGCTGACGCCGTCAAGCTCGCGACGGTGCTTCGCTCGGCCTTCAGCGCCACAGGGGGCGGTGCGGCCGGCGCGTCGTCGGGTGCAACGCCGACGCTCGCCGCTGCGCCTGCGCAGGCCCCAGGCGGCGCGTCGATCCAGGCCACCGCGCCCTTGAGCGCCTCGGCCAGCCCTTCGACCGGGGGCTTCATTCAGGCCGACCCGGCGACGAATTCGCTGATCATCACCGCCGCCGAACCTTTGTACCGCCAACTGCGCACCGTCATCGACCAGCTCGATTCGCGCCGGGCGCAGGTCTATATCGAGTCGATGATCGTCAAGGTCGACGCGAGCAAAGCCGCGGAAATCGGCTTTCAATGGCAGGGTCTGTCAGGTCGCAAAGGCGACTCGACGCTGTTCGGCGCGGGAACCAACTTCGGATCGACCGGCAACATCATTTCGCTGTCGGCCGCCACGGCGCAGGGCGTGAACGCGGCAGGCTTCACGGCAGCCCAGGCCGCCGGCATCCCCGGGGGCTTCAACTTTGGCGTGCTGACCAAGGTCGGTTCTGTCTACACGCTGGGCGCGTTGGCAAAGTTCCTGGAAACGAATGCCGACGCGAACGTGCTGTCCACGCCGAACCTGGTATCGCTGGACAACGAAGAAGCGAAAATTGTGATCGGTCAAAACGTGCCGTTCATCACCGGCACGTTCACGAACACCGGCACGAGCGGTGGCTCCACCAATCCGTTCCAGACGATCGAGCGCAAGGACGTGGGCTTGACCTTGCGCGTCAAGCCGCAGATCGGCGAGGGCGGTACGGTGCGCATGACGATCTTCCAGGAGAACTCGAACGTCGTCGGCGGCGCGTCGAGTTCAGCCGGCCCGACCACCGACAAGAGTTCGATCGAAACGACCGTCGTCGTCGACGACGGTCAGATCATGGTGCTGGGGGGTTTGCTCAAGGACGAGTTCTCCGGCGAGGCCGGCAAGGTGCCGCTGCTGGGCGATCTGCCGTTCATCGGTGGCTTATTTCGCAGCGACAACCGCACCCGCGTCAAGAGCAATCTGATGGTGTTCCTGCGCCCGGTCGTGATCCGCACCCAGCAGGCCGCGAACGACCTGACGCTGGACCGCTACGACGCGATCCGTGCCCTGCAGCGGGACACTCAACCCGACCCCAGCCGCGTCATGCGGATCAACGACGCGCCAGTGATTCCGCCGCTGCGCCCTGACGGCGTCTCGGTGCCTGCCGCGCCGGCCTCGGCGCCGGGCAAGTAGGTCACCCCGATGGGCGCGCGCCACCCCCTGCCCTACAGCTTCGCCAAGGCCAATTTCGTCTTGCTCGAAGACGACGGCGAACGCCTCGTGTTGCACGCCGCCGAGGGCTCGGCGGCGAGCGCCCTGGGCGAAGTGCTGCGCCTGTACGACGTCGACGTGTTGCAGCGCGAACCGGCATCGACGCTGGTGAACCGCATCGCCGTCGCCTACGCAGGCGGTGAATCAAGCGCGGCGGTGGTCATCGGCGAGGTAGAGAGTGCGGTCGACCTGAGCCGCATGATGCAGGAGCTACCGGCGATTGAAGACCTGCTGGAGGCGTCGAACGACGCGCCGATCATCCGCATGCTCAATGCCTTGCTGACGCAAGCCGCAAAAGACGGCGCGAGCGACATCCACATCGAACCGTATGAGCGAAGCAGCGCGGTTCGCTTTCGCGTCGACGGCACCTTGCGTGAAGTGGTGCAGCCGAACAAGGCCTTGCACGCGGCGCTGATCTCGCGCCTGAAAATCATGGCCGAACTCGACATTGCCGAGAGGCGATTGCCGCAAGACGGCCGGATTTCGCTGCGCATCGGCGGGCGCGCGGTGGACGTGCGTGTGTCCACGCTGCCTTCGTCGCACGGCGAGCGCGCGGTATTGCGCCTGCTTGACAAGGCCGAGTCCAAGTTCACGCTCGAAGGGCTGGGCATGAGCGGCGAGACGCTCGCGCGCTTTGACAAACTCATCCATCAACCGCACGGCATTCTGCTCGTCACCGGCCCGACGGGCTCGGGCAAGACGACGACGCTGTATGCATCGCTCGGGCGTATCGACACCGGCGGCACGAATGTGTTGACGGTCGAAGACCCGGTGGAGTACGAGCTCGCCGGCATCGGCCAAACGCAAGTCAATCCGAAGATCGACCTGACGTTTGCCAAGGCCCTGCGCGCCATCCTGCGCCAGGACCCAGACGTCATCATGATCGGCGAAATCCGCGATTTCGAGACCGCGCAGATCGCGATCCAGGCCTCCCTCACGGGTCACTTGGTGCTCGCGACGGTGCACACGAATGACGCGCCGTCGACGGTGACGCGCCTCATCGACATGGGGGTCGAGCCGTTTTTGCTGAGTTCGAGCCTGCTCGGCGTGCTCGCGCAGCGCCTGGTGCGCAAGCTCTGCGTGCATTGCCGCAAGGCCGATGCGCAGGGCCAGTTCCACCCGGTGGGCTGCGCCGAGTGTGGCCACACCGGCTACAAGGGGCGCACCGGCGTTTATGAATTGATGGTGGCCGACAACACGGTGCGTGACTTGGTGCACAACCGCGCCGCCGAATCGCAGTTGCTCAGCGCCGCTGAGGCCGGCGGCATGCGCTCGATGCGCGAAGACGGAGCCCGGCTGGTCACGCAAGGCCTCACGTCACCCGAAGAAGTGCTGCGCGTAACGCGCGAATAGCCGCGGCGCAAACAGCTCAGGCACCAAGCTCAGGCGATGCCCGCGTACCGATTCGAAGCGCTCGACGCCGCCGGCAAGACTTCGGCAGGTCTGCTCGAAGCCGACAACGCCAAGGCGGCGCGCGCGCAACTGCGTGCGCAGGCGCTGGTGCCGCTGGCGGTAACGCAGGTGGCTTCGGCAGGCACCGAAGCCGCGGGCGTGCGCTTCAAGCGCAACGTCTTCAGCACAACCGGCCTGGCGGTGTGGACACGCCAGTTGGCCGGTCTGGTCGGTGCCGGGCTGCCGCTGGAACGCGCGCTCACCGCGGTGGGCGACGAAGCCGAAGACCCACGCCAGCGCGAACTCGTGGCGCACCTGAAGAGCGAGGTCAACGCGGGTTCGCCATTCGCGCGCGCCCTGGCGAGCGCGCCACGCGAGTTCGACGAGGTCTACCGCGGCGTGGTGGCCGCCGGAGAACAAAGCGGCGCGCTGGGCACCGTGCTCGAGCGTCTGGCCGATGACCTGGAAGAGCGCAGGAACTGCGCGCCAAGCTGATCGGCGCCACGCTTTACCCGATGATCGTCTCCGTGATCGCTGTCATGATCGTGATCTTCCTCGTCACCTATGTGGTGCCGCAGGTCGCCTCGGTGTTCACCAGCTCGAAACGCGCCCTGCCCGCGCTCACGATCGCGATGCTCGCGATCAGCAGTTTCATCCGCGGCTATGGCTGGCTGCTGCTGCTGGGCGCGGCGGGCGGTGCGATCACATTGAGTCTGATGCTGCGCAGTGAGGCGTTTCGCGAGCGCTTCGACGCCGCCTGGCTTGGCCTGCCGCTGATCGGCAAACTCGCGCGCGGCTACAACGCGGCGCGCTTCGCCGGCACGCTGGCGATGCTCGCGGGCGCGGGCGTGCCGATCCTCAAAGCCCTGCAAGCGGCGGCGGAAACCTTGAGCAACCGCGCGATGCGGGTCGATGCGATGGACGCGCTCGTGCAGGTGCGCGAAGGCGCGCCGCTGGCGTTGGCGCTGGCGGGCAAGAAGCGCTTTCCGGCGATCCTGGCGATGTTTTCGCGCCAGGGCGAGCAGACCGGGCAGCTGCCGAAAATGCTGGACCGCGCGGCACGCCAGCTCGGCAACGAGGTGCAGCGCCGCGCCTTGCAGATGGCGACGATCCTGGAGCCGCTGCTCATCGTCGCGATGGGCGCGATCGTGCTGCTCATCGTGTTGGCGGTGCTGCTGCCCATCATTCAGCTCAACACCTGGGTGCGCTGAGCCCGGACGCGAAGGGTCCGAGCTCAGCGAGGACGCGGCCTGCAAGGCTGACGGGAACTCCGCGCGGCCAGCGGGTCCGAGTATTGCGTGTCGGTTGCGTGACTTCCTGCGCTGTCGCCCCCCGGATCAGGGTTTTGCAGTACGGCACGGCAGCTGTCAGGCTAGTACAACCGGGCTTGCGGAGGATTTTCATGGGCGCATCAACCGACTTGGTCACACTGGCGGGCAGCAGCATCCCGATTGCGCGCATGCGCAGTGTTTACCGCCTTGACGATGTGGGCCGCAAGCTCGACAAGCTGCCGCAACAAGAACACGAGAACCTGCGCTCCACCTATCAGCGCATGTTGGAAAAGGGTCCGGAGCGCTTTCAGGTCAAGCCCTCGGGCCTGCCGGCGATGGACCAGCTCTACGACGACCTGCCGAATTTCGCTGAAGTGCTCGACGATGTGAAGCGCCAGCTCGCATTGTGCGAAGACAGTCGCGATGCGCTTGAGATCACGCCACTGTTGCTGCTCGGGCCTCCGGGCGTGGGCAAGACGCATTTCGCACGCGCGATCTCGCAGTTGCTCGGCACCGGCATGGGATTCATCTCGATGAGTTCGATGACCGCCGGCTGGGTGTTGTCAGGTGCGTCCAGCCAATGGAAGGGCGCGCGCGCCGGCAAGGTGTTCGAGACCCTCGTCGATGGCCAGTATGCGAACCCCGTGATGGTGGTCGATGAGATCGACAAAGCCGGCGGCGAGCACGCTTATGACCCGCTGGGCGCCCTGTACAGCCTGCTCGAACACGATACGGCGGCAAGCTTCATCGACGAGTTCGCCGAAGTGGCGATCGATGCAAGCCAGGTGATCTGGGTCGCGACCGCGAACGACGCGCGAAACATTCCCGACCCGATCTTGAACCGCATGAACGTCTACGAAGTCCACGCGCCGGACCGCGACGCGGCGCGGCGCATCGCCGCCAAGCTGTACCGCAACATTCGCGCCGACCACGACTGGGGCTCGCGCTTCGAACCCGAGCCTCGCGCTGACGTGCTCGATCGTCTGAGCGAACTTGCGCCACGCGAGATGCGCCGCGCCTGGATGACGGCGTTCGGCAACGCCAAACTCGCGCATCGCGATTGCGTCTGCCCGAGTGACCTGCCCGACGCCGCGGGCAAGAAGACGAACATCGGTTTCGTGCAATAGCGCCACCGCACGCGCGGCGCGCGGCCGGGTAGGCGCCACCGCGCCACCGCGCCGATGCGCTGGTACGCCGTCTGCGTCGCCTTGCGTCGTCCTTGCGTAGTCTTGCCGCGGGCGCTCGCATCGCAGCGCGTGGCTATCATGCGCCGCATGCCCACCTCGCTCGTCGGTCAGCTCGTCGTCGCGATCTCGTCGCGCGCGCTGTTCGACTTCGAAGAAGAGAACCGCGTCTTCGAGGCCGCCGACGACCGCGCCTACATGCAGCTGCAACTGCAGCGCCTGGAACAAGCCGCCAAACCCGGTGTCGCGTTCTCCCTCGTGCAGAAGCTCTTGGCGTTCAATGCGCAGGGCGCGCCGCGTGTCGAAGTCGTGATCCTGTCGCGCAACGACCCGGTGTCGGGCATGCGCGTGTTTCGTTCCGCCCAGCACTACGGCCTGGCCGTGCAGCGCGGCGTGTTCACGCGCGGCGAGTCGCCGTGGCGCTACCTGCGCCCGCTGAGCGCGAACCTGTTCTTGTCGACGAACGAGGCCGACGTGCGCTCGGCGCTGGCCGCGGGCGTGCCCGCGGCGCGCGTCTATCCGCATTCGGCGCGCGCCTCCAGCGCGCACCCGTGGGAAGTGCGCATCGCCTTTGACGGCGACGCCGTGCTGTTCGGCGACGAAGCCGAACGCGTCTACCAAGACGCCGGCCTCGCGGCATTCCAGGCGCATGAGCAGATGCGCGCCGCCAAGCCGCTGCCACCCGGACCGTTCAAGCCACTGTTGGAAGCACTGCAGCGCCTGCAGCGCGAACCGGCGGGCGCGATGCGCATCCGCACCGCTCTGGTGACGGCGCGCAGCGCGCCCGCCCACGAGCGTGCGATCCGCACCTTGATGGACTGGAACATCCAGATCGACGAAGCGATGTTCCTCGGCGGTCTGGCCAAAGGCGAGTTCCTGCGCGAGTTCGAGCCCGATTTCTTCTTCGACGACCAGACCGGTCACATCGAGAATGCCGCCGAACATGTGCCGGCCGGGCATGTGGCGGCGGGCGTTTCCAATCCGTGACGGGCGCGATTCAGGCGCGGTAGTGGCGCAAGGCTTCAAGGTCGAGCACACGCACCCCGCCATACTCGACGCGAATCAAGCGGCGTTCCTGCAATGCGCGAAGCGCCTTGTTGACACGCTGGCGCGACAAGCCCACGAGGTAACCCAGTTCCAATTGCGTGATTCGCAACCACGAACCGACGCCAGGATAGAGCGACGGGTGAAACAGCGCCGCGAGGTTGCGCGCGACGCGCAGGTCAGGGTCGGTGAGCCTGTCGATCTCACGCGCGGCGATGAACTGGCCGAGGCGGTCGTTGAGTTGGTTCAGGACGAAGCGGTTGAATCCGATGCTGGTGAGCAGCAGCTCATGAAAGGTGTCGACGGGCAAACCGGCGATGACACTGCGGCGCAGCGCCTGGATGTTGTAGCGATAGGCCTCCCGTTTGAGCAAAGTGCCCTCGCCGAACCAGCCTCCGGGCGGCACACCGGTGAACGTGATCGCCACGCCGTCGACGGTGTCGCTGCTCATTTTGAGCAGCCCGTCGACAACGCCGAACCAATACGTTGCCGGCCGGCCGATCTTGCACACCAATTCGCCCGCCTCGGCGTTGACCACCTGGATCGAGGCCGCGATGCGCGCGGTGTCTCGCGCATTCAGCGTGCGCAGCCAGGGGATGGCAGCGAGTTCCGCAGGCGTGGCGTCGCGGGCGCGCTGGCGCAACGATGCGTCTGGGCTTCGATTCATGGTTCAGCCTTTCGGGTCACGGGCACAACTCCAATGCGGCGACGACTACGACTCCCCGGGAAAGCACGCCCCGGGCGAACCCTAGGAATGTCGCCGCAAAGACATCCTGGCGTCAAACTGCGCCCTAGCATTGCGGCCTCAGTGGGGGGCTTGCGGTCGCCCACGCCAGTTTGGGACCCAGTCTGTGCAGACCACGTTTCCTCGCTTGATGCTCGAACACGCCAAGGCCCGACCAGATGCGGCGGCGCTGCGCGTGAAGGAGTTCGGCATCTGGCAGACCACAACCTGGTCGGCGCTCGCGCAACTCGTGCGCGACCTCGCCTGCGGATTTGCCGCTGTGGGCTTGACGCGCGGCCAGCACATCGTCGTGATCGGCGAGAACCGGCCGCGCCTGTACGCGTCGATGATCGCCGCACAAGCGCTGGGCGCGATTCCCGTGCCGCTGTACCAGGACGCGGCGGCTGGCGAGTTCGAGTTTCCGATCAACAACGCGGAAGTCGCGTTCGCGGTCGTCGAAGACCAGGAGCAGGTCGACAAACTGCTAGAGCTGCGCGCGACCTGCCCGCAACTTGGCCACATCTGGTACGACAACGCCCGGGGCTTGCGCAATTACAGCGAGCCGGGCTTGGCCTCGATTGATGCGCTGCTCGAATCGGGGCGCGCCTGGGACAAAGCGCACGCGGGATTTTTAGACACCGAGATCGCGAAGGCGTCGCCCAACGACGTGGCCGCGATGTTTTTCACCTCGGGCACGACGGGCAAGGCCAAAGGCGTGGTGCACACCCACTTCACGCTGCTCGACCGAGCCAAGGCCGGCGCCGACTTCGACCGTCTCAGCGCGGCCGAGGAAGTGCTGGCCTACATGCCACCCGCGTGGATCGGGCAGAACATCTTCTCTTATGCACAGTGGCTGGTGTGCGGCTATGTCGTGAACTGCCCCGAGTCGGCAGCGACGGTGACGATCGACTTGAAGGAAATCGGCCCGACCTACTATTTCGCGCCGCCGCGGATTTTCGAAGGTCTGTTGACCACTGTGATGATCCGCATGGAAGACGCGAGCAGCATCAAGCGCCGCTTGTTTCACCACTTCATGGCGGTGGCGCGGCGCGTCGGCCCGGCGCGCATGGACGGCAAGGCGCTGAGCTTCGGTGACCGCCTGAGCTACGCGCTGGGCAACCTGTTGATCTACGGGCCGCTGCGCAATACGCTGGGCTTTTCACGCGTGCGCGTCGCCTATACCGCGGGCGAGGCGATCGGCCCGGATCTGTTCACGTTCTATCGCTCAATCGGCATCAACCTGAAGCAGCTCTATGGTTCCACCGAAACGGCTGTCTTTGTGTGCCTGCAACCCGACCATGAAGTCAAGGCAGACACAGTGGGCGTGCCGATCAGTGGCGTGCAAATTCGTGTCGAGGCGAACGGTGAAATCATGGTCAAGTCGCCGGGCCTGTTGAAGGAGTACTACAAGAATCCGGCCGCCACCGCCGAGGTGTTGACGCTGGACGGCTGGTATCACACGGGTGACGCGGGCTTCCTCGACGCGAGTGGGCACTTGAAGATCATCGACCGCGCCAAGGACGTCGGGCGCCTGGTCGGCGGCGCCAACGACGGCGCAATCTTCGCCCCGAAGTATGTGGAAAACAAGCTGAAATTTTTCCCCTACATCAAGGAGGCTGTGGCGTTCGGCGACGGCCGCGCCACAGCTTGTGCGTTCATTAACATCGACATGGAAGCGGTGGGCAACTGGGCCGAGCGACGCGGCATGCCGTATGGCGGCTACACCGATCTTGCGGGCAAGCCGGAAGTGACCGAACTGATTCGTGAGTGCGTCGTCAAAGTCAATGCCGACCTCGCGGCCGATGAAAAACTCGCGGGCGGCCAAATCCATCGCTTCCTGACGCTTCACAAGGAGCTCGACGCCGATGACGGTGAACTCACGCGCACACGCAAGGTTCGGCGCGGCTACATCGGCGAGAAGTACCAACTGCTGGTGGACGCCCTGTACGGCGGCAAGACCGAGCAGTACATTGAGACGGCGGTGAAGTTCGAAGACGGACGCAGCGGCATGGTGTCGGCCACGTTGAAGATCGTCGATGTGCAGACCTTCGCGCCAGCGACTTTGCCTATCAAACGGGCCGCATGATGGCGCAACGAACAGTGGGCGAAGTGATCCTCGGCGTGAAGAACATCTCGCTGAGTTTTGGTGGCGTGAAGGCACTGAGCGACGTGAGCTTTGACGTCCACGAGCATGAAATTCGCGCCATCATCGGCCCGCACGGCGCGGGCAAGAGCTCGATGCTGAACTGCATCAACGGCGTGTACACACCACAGCAGGGGCGAATCACGTTTCGCGGCCAGACCTTCGCCCACATGAACTCGCGCCAGGTGGCGGAGATGGGCGTAGCCCGAACATTTCAGAATCTGGCGCTGTTCAAAGGCATGAATGTGATCGACAACATCATGTCGGGGCGCAACCTGAAGATGAAGACGAACATCTTTCAGCAGGCCTTTCGCCTGCCCTTCGGCTGGGGCGCGGCCGAGCGTGAAGAGAACCAGCACCGCGACTTCGTCGAACACATCATCGACTTTCTCGAAATCCAGCCGTATCGCAAGACGCCGGTGGGGCGGCTTCCCTACGGCCTGCAAAAGCGCGTCGACCTGGGCCGCGCGCTGGCGATGGAGCCTGCCGTGCTGCTGCTCGACGAGCCGATGGCCGGCATGAACGTCGAGGAAAAGCAGGACATGTGTCGCTTTGTGCTCGACGTGAACGACGAATTCGGCATGACGATCGTGCTCATCGAGCACGACATGGGCGTCGTGATGGACATCAGCGACCGCGTCGTCGTGCTCGACTACGGCAAGAAGATCGGCGACGGTAGCCCGCAAGAGGTGCGTGCCAATCCGGAAGTGATCAGCGCCTACCTCGGCACCACGCATTGATCGGACTGAACAGTCTCATGGGACCTTTCCTCGAAGTTCTGATCGGCGGCCTGATGTCGGGCATGCTGTACTCGCTGATTGCACTGGGCTTTGTGCTGATCTTCAAAGCCTCGGGCGTGTTCAATTTCGCGCAAGGCGCGATGGTGCTGTTCGCCGCGCTGGCGATGGCGCGCTTTGCCACTTGGATTCCCCAGTTCACCGGCCTGGAAAGCAAACTGCTCAGCAACATCCTCGCCTTCATCGTGGCGATGCTGATCATGGTGGCGGTGGCCTGGCTGGTGGAACGCCTGGTGCTAGGCAAGCTCGTCAACCAGGAGGGCATCACGCTACTGATGGCCACACTCGGAATCACCTACTTCATGGACGGTTTCGGCCAGACCGTGTTCGGCTCGGACATCTACAAACTCGATGTCGGCATGCCCAAGGAACCGATGTTCCTGCTTGACAAGGTCTTTCCCGGCGGCATCCTCGTGAATCAGGAGGATCTGGTTGCCGCGGTCATCGCCGCGGCGCTGGTGGCGGTACTCGCCGCCTTCTTTCAGTACACCGGCACGGGCAGGGCGCTTCGCGCGGTGGCTGACGACCATCAGGCCGCGCAATCGATCGGCATTCCGCTGAACCGCATCTGGGTCATCGTGTGGAGCGTCGCCGGCTTCGTGGCGTTGGTGGCGGGAATCATCTGGGGCAGCAAGCTCGGCGTGCAGTTTTCGCTGTCGCTGGTCGCGCTCAAGGCCCTGCCAGTGGTGATTCTTGGTGGCCTCACGTCAGTGCCCGGCGCCATCATCGGCGGGCTGATCATCGGCGTAGGCGAAAAGCTCTCCGAGGTTTACATCGGTCCGAGTTTCGGTGGTGGCATTGAAATCTGGTTCGCCTATGTGTTGGCGTTGATCTTCCTGCTGGTAAGGCCACAGGGTCTGTTCGGCGAAAAAATCATTGACCGCGTATGAATCCGATCAAGTGCCTTTCGGTCAATCGAGTCTGAGCTCAGGGCGTCATGTTCTACAGAGAAAACGGCCAATTCAAGACGCACTACAGCGCCGACCAGCAGATCTTTCCGATCCTGCAAGACAAGGTCGTCATCCTGGCGCTGCTCGCCATCGCGTTCCTGGTCGTGCCCTTTGTGGCCAGCGAATACCTCTTTCGCGCCGTCCTGATTCCGTTCCTGATTCTTTCGCTCGCCGCTTTGGGCTTGAACATTCTCGTGGGCTACTGTGGCCAGATTTCGCTCGGCACCGGCGGCTTCATGGCGGTGGGCGCCTATGCGGCGTACAACATCCTGGTGCGCATCGACGGCATGCCGCTGATTCTGGCGATCCTGTTCGGCGGCGTGTGCGCCACGGTGTTCGGCGTGCTGTTCGGCGTGCCGTCACTGCGCATCAAGGGCCTGTATCTGGCGGTAGCGACCCTGGCCGCGCAGTTCTTCGCCGACTGGGCGTTCCTGCGCATCAAGTGGCTGACGAACAACTCATCGTCCGGGTCGGTGGGTGTGGGCGAGTTGGTGGCATTCGGATGGACGATCAACACGCCGGCTGAAAAGTATCTCTTCTGCCTCGGTTTCGTTGCGGTGTTCGCCTTGCTCGCAAAGAACCTGGTGCGCAGCCACATCGGCCGAGAATGGATGGCGATGCGCGACATGGACGTGGCCGCCGCGGTGATCGGCATCCGGCCGGTGTACGCCAAGCTGACGGCGTTTGCCGTGAGTTCGTTTTTCGTGGGCGTGGCTGGGGCGTTGTGGGGCTTCGTCTATCTCGGCTCCTGGGAGCCGGCAGCGTTCAATATCGACCGGTCGTTTCAGTTGCTCTTCATGGTGATCATCGGCGGCCTGGGTTCGATCATGGGTAGTTTCTTCGGCGCGGCCTTCATCGTCATGATTCCGATACTGCTGGACAACGCGCCGGTGCTGTTCGGCATTCCCATTGATACCGCTTTGGCCTCGCACATGACGTTCATGATCTTCGGCTCGCTGATCGTGTTCTTCCTGATCGTCGAGCCGCATGGTCTGGCGCGGCTGTGGTCGGTGGGCAAGGAGAAGCTCCGCCTATGGCCGTTCCCGCATTGAGGCGGGCCTCGCGTAAACCCCGATCACAAAACACACAGCGAATCGTTGTCAATCCGTTTCCCCCCGCACACTGACGAGTGCTTTCCACCACCTCAGGAGGTTCTTGATGAAACTGCAATCCCTCGCTCTGGCCGCCGCGGTTGCGGCTGCCGGCATGAGCACCCTGCTCGCCCCTGCGCCCGCGTTCGCGCAGGCCAAGGAACAGTTCTTCCCTGTCCTTGTCTATCGCACCGGCGCCTACGCGCCCAACGGCGTGCCATTCGCCAACGGCTATGTCGACTACCTCAAACTCGTGAACGCCCAGGGCGGAATCAACGGCGTGAAAGTGGTCTGGGAGGAGTGCGAGACCGGCTACGCCACCGACAAGGGCGTGGAGTGCTATGAACGCCTGAAGGGCAAGCACGGCGGCGCCACGGTGTTCCAGCCACTGTCCACCGGCATCACCTTCGCCCTGACGGAAAAGGCCCCCGTCGACAAGATTCCGCTCATCACCTCCGGCTATGGCCGCAGCGAATCGGCCGACGGTGGCGTGTTCAAGTGGAACTTCCCCCTGGTGGGCACGTATTGGGTCGCCGCCGACATCCTGACCCAGCATGTGGGCAAGAAAGAAGGCGGCTTGGACAAGCTGGCCGGCAAGAAGATCGCGCTGGTCTACCACGACAGCCCCTACGGCAAAGAGCCGATCGCGCTGCTCCAGGAGCGCGCCAAGATGCACGGCTTCGATCTGAGCCTGTTGCCCGTGGCTCACCCAGGTGTGGAGCAAAAGGCCACTTGGCTGCAAATTCGGCAGAACCGGCCGGACTATGTGTTTCTGTGGGGCTGGGGCGTGATGAACTCGACGGCGATCAAGGAAGCCGTTGCTACCGGCTTCCCCCGCGAGAAGATGTACGGCGTGTGGTGGGCCGGCGCCGAGCCGGATGTGAAAGACGTTGGCGACGGTGCCAAGGGCTACCAGGCACTTGCCCTGCAACACGGCGCCGAGCCGAATTCCAAAGTCGTGAAGGACATCCTCGACAAGGTGCACGCCAAGGGCCAGGGCACTGGGCCGAAAGAAGAAGTCGGCCAGGTGCTCTACATGCGCGGACTGTCGGCGGGCATGCTCGCCATTGAAGGCGTGCGCCGTGCCCAGGAGCGTTTCGGCAAAGGCAAGTGGGTAACGGGTGAGCAGGCGCGCTGGGGCTACGAGAACCTGGCCCTGGACCAGAAGAAGCTCGACGCCCTCGGCTTTGCCGGCGTGATGCGCCCTGTTTCGACCTCGTGTGTCGATCACATGGGTGCCTCCTGGGCTCGCGTTCACACCTGGGACGGGGCAAAGTGGAACTTCACGTCGGATTGGCTGCAAGCCGACGAGGCGATCCTCAAGCCCATGGTGCGGGCCGCGGCTGACAAGTACGCAAGCGAGAAGAAGCTGACGCGCCGGACTCCGGAAGATTGCCAGAGCTGAGCGGCACTGCCGCCCGGCCCTTCGATCAGTTTCGCTTTATTCGGAACCCTTCCCCTCCCTCGGTGAGGGAGGGGTTGATCGGCACCCCAGCCCCGCTAGGCAGGGCAGCCCCTTGCGGGGCCTTCTTCAAAGCACCGTGCACGGTGCTTTGAAGAATTCATTCAAGCCAGCATGACCAATATCCTTCTCAACGTCAACGGCATCGAGGTCATCTACAACCACGTGATCCTCGTGCTGAAAGGGGTGTCATTGCAGGTGGCCGAAGGCAAGATCGTGGCATTGCTGGGTGGCAACGGAGCAGGCAAGACGACGACCTTGCGCGCCGTGAGCAACCTGCTGGCGGGCGAGCGCGGTGAAGTCACCAAGGGCTCGATCGAATTGCGTGGCGAGCGCATCGAAAAGCTCAGCACGTCGGCGATGGTGGATCGCGGTGTGATCCAGGTGATGGAAGGGCGCCACTGCTTCGCACACCTGACGATCGAGGAGAACCTGCTCACCGGCGCCTACACCCGCCATGACGGCAAGGCCGCCATCGCGCAGACCTTGGACAAGGTCTATAACTACTTTCCTCGCCTCAAAACGCGCCGCACGTCGCAAGCTGCGTACACCTCGGGCGGTGAGCAACAAATGTGCGCCATCGGCCGGGCCTTGATGGCCAATCCAAAGGTGGTGTTGCTCGACGAGCCTTCGATGGGCCTGGCGCCGCAAATCGTGCAGGAAGTGTTCGAAATCGTTCGTGATCTGAACACCAAGGAGCGCACGACCTTCCTGCTGGCCGAGCAAAACACGAACATGGCGCTGCGCTACGCCGACTACGGCTACATCCTGGAAAACGGCCGCGTCGTGATGGAGGGTGCCGCCGCGTCGTTGCGCGAAAACGAAGACGTGAAGGAGTTTTACTTGGGCGTGGGCGGCGGCGATCGAAAGAGCTTTCGTGACGTGAAGAGCTACAAGCGTCGCAAGCGCTGGCTCGCCTGATTGAGCAGCGCAACATGGCCCATGCCGATGCAAAGGCGCTTGAGCCGCACCTGCCGTTGCTGCGCCAGCTGCGGGAGGTGAAGGGCGTGAAGGAAAAACAGCCCGGCATCTTTTACCTTCGCAGTTCTGCGTTTCTGCATTTTCACGACGACAAAGGCGTGCTCAGCGTCGACCTGAAAAAACCCGGTGGTTCCGGTTTCGACCGCTTCGCCATTGCCACGCCGGCCGAACGACGCAAGTTGGTAGACGAAGCGAACCTGCGCGCCGCACGCGCTGAAGACGATTGAGACCGATGCATTACGACACTCTCGAAACCCGCGATCCCGCTGAGCGCGAAGCCGCGCTGCTCGACGCGTTGCCGACCCAGGTGGCGCAGGCGAAAGCGCGGACCGCGGTGTTTCGCGAGCTGCTTGCCGACGTGGACGCGTCAGCCGTGCGCAGCCGCGCCGCACTCGCGCGCCTGCCGGTGGTGCGCAAGGGCGAGCTCATGGAGCGGCAAAAGAAGCTGCGGCATGTTGACGTGTTCGGCGGCTTCTCCGCCATCGGGTGGGGCGAGCGCCGCGGCGCGGTGCGCGTGTTCAGCTCGCCCGGGCCGATTTACGAGCCCGAGGGCATGGCGCCGGACTACTGGCGCATGGCGCGCGCCATCTTTGCCGCCGGTTTTCGCGCCGGCGATCTGGTGCACAACAGTTTCAGCTATCACTTCACGCCGGCGGGGTCGATGATGGAAACCGGCGCGCGTGCCATCGGGTGCGCGGTTTTCGCTGCGGGCGTGGGGCAAACCGAAATGCAGGTTCAGGCGATCGCCGAGCTGAAGCCCGCCGGCTACATCGGCACCCCGAGTTTTCTGAAAATCATTGTCGAAAAGGCGGCGGAACTTGGCGTTGACGTGACTTCGCTGAAGAAGGCCCTGGTCGGCGGCGAGGCGTTTCCGCCGAGCTTGCGTGATTGGCTGGGCGAACGCGGCATCGCGGCGTACCAAAGCTACGCGACCGCCGACCTCGGCCTGGTGGCGTATGAAACATCGTCGCGCGAAGGCCTGGTGCTCGACGAAGCCGTGATCGCTGAAATTGTCCGGCCCGGCACCGGCGAGCCGCTACCCGACGGCGACGTGGGCGAAGTCGTCGTGACCTCGCTCAACCCGGACTATCCGCTGATCCGCTTCGGCACCGGTGACCTGTCAGCCATTCTTCCCGGCCCGTGCCCGAGCGGCCGCACCAACCGACGCATCCGCGGCTGGCTCGGGCGCGCCGACCAAACCGCCAAGGTGCGCGGCATGTTCGTTCACCCCAGCCAAGTCGCCGAGGTGCTGCGTCGCTATCCCGAACTGGGCCGGGCGCGCCTCATCATCGAAGGCGAAATGGCGAACGACCGCATGACGCTGCATTGCGAAACGGTCCCCGGCAGCGCTCCCGCCGAGAGCCTGCGCGAGCGCGTGGCCGAGTCAATACGCGACGTGACCAAGCTGCGCGGCGAGGTCGTGCTGTGCTCGCCCGGCAGCCTGGCCAATGATGGCAAGGTCATCGACGACGCGCGGCGCTATCAGTGATGCAGGCGCGGGGCGGATCCCCCCGCCCCCCCGCCCGG
>JANOLJ010000189.1:0-18037 GCA_031419715.1 Burkholderiales bacterium
GAACGCAATGAGTTCTGCGGCGCGATCCCAGAGCGAGCAGCACAGAGGAGTCGAAGCGAAGCGTAGACCGCCACAGCATGAGCCCCCTGCCAACCCCAGCGGGTAGCGCCTGTCGCGCCGCGCCGAACCCTCGCACGAGCCAGCGCAGCCGGAGCCGCAGACGGAATCGCAACCGCAATGGCAACCAAAGGGCAGCAACTCACCGCGAAGCAAGCCAACCCGAGCAACCGCAAATGCCCCGTTCATCGCACGCTGCACAAAGGGCCGTTCAGTGGCGAGCCAATGAAAACCGTCGTTCATGGTCGGCCGGGCGCAGTTCCTTGAGGTGCACGCCCAGGGGGTCGAGCTTGCGGATGAAGGCAATCGATTCCGGGTCGGGCAGCGGTGCAATGCCGAGACGATCGGACACGCGCAGTTCAAACCCGGTGTTCGCGGCGACTTCGTCAACGTCAACATCCGGGTAGAGGCTCACCAGGCGCGCATGGCCATCGGCGTCGAAGTCGAATACGCCGAGTTCCGTGACCAGGCAATCCGGCCCGCCGCCGCGGTGGCCGAGTTGCTTGCGGGTTCGGCCGTCGGTGGCGCGGTGGCCGAGGCTGGTGACGAAATCGCATTTCTCCACCAGACGCAACAGGCGCTTGCCGCTCTTGCCCGGTGGGCTGCGGTGGGCGGTGGTCCAGAGCGTGAAGTTGCCCACGTCGCACGACAGGTTGCAGCCGCCACCGCCGCCCGGCAGCTTGAGCGCCAGCTTGTCGTCGGCTCCCAGGCGCGTGACATTGGCGCAGCCGTAGGCGTCGATCTGCAGGCCCGACAGGAACATGCGGTCCATGCGGCCCGAGGCGGCGAGGTCGAACAATTCTTCGATGTCGAGCGAGCATTCCGCGCCGCGGTCCATCACCCAGTCGTTCGAGGTGGGCGTGAGGAAGGGCGGGCTCGGGTTCAGGCCGTAGGTGGCGCCGGCCACGAACACGAGTTCCGGCGCGTGGGTGCGCTTGGCCAGGTGCAAGGCGAGCTGCACCAGCGGCGAGCCGTAGCCGTGGAAGGCGAGCGTGGCGTTGCGCACGCTGCGCGCCAGATTGAAGATCATCGCTTCGCCGAGCGTGCAACTGGCGCTCATGCCGCCACTCCTTCGTAGAGCTGCATCCAGGCCGCGTCGTCGGCTTTCCAGCCCTCGATGCGCGCGCGCGCCGCCGCGCCGCCGATGCGCTCAAGGTACTGCGCGTGCGTGTTGCATGCGAAGACGAATGGCTCAAGGTACTCGGCGCGGAAGGCCTCGGCGCTCTTGCTCGCCGCCGCGTAGTAAGCCGCCGTGTGCGCGCGGTCGTAGGCGTAGAACGGGTAGCACGCGGTGGGGTGCGCACCCATCGTCACTTCGGCGAGCGCGGCGACGTAGAAGTAGGGAATGTTCGCGCCGCCTTTCGCCTGCAATTCGTCGTTCGAGACGATGCGCTCGACACTCGCGATCACCTTCTTCGCCGCGCGCGCCGACAGGATGTCGGCCACCGGCGGGCCCTCGATGCGCAGATTCCCGTGGGCGTCGCCATACTGGGCGTGGATGATCGCGACGTCGGGTTTCAGCGCGGGAACGAGCAGCAGCTCGTCGCCGGTGAAGGGGCAGGTCATCGCTTTGTATTCGGGGTGGAGCTTGGCGAAGTCGGTGCCGCGGATCGAGCGCACCGGCAGGAATGGCACGCCGAACACCGCCGCGCGCAACTGCTGCACCACCGTGTAGCAGCAGGTGTCGGCCACTTCAACCGCGCCCGACTCGCAGGCGCGCCGGTAGTTCGGCGCCATGCCGAAGTCTTGCTCGAAGCCGACATAGCTTTGCAGCGACTTCGAAATCATGCCCGCGCCGCACAGCAAGTCGATGTCGATGCCGTGCGCCGAGCCGACGACGGACAGGTTCTTGCGCCCGGCGCGCACCAGCGCGCGCAAGATCGCCATCGGCTCGCGCGACGACAGGCCGCCGCCCACGGCGAGCAGGTCGCCGTCGTTCACGAGCGCGGCCAGCTCGTCGAGTGCGACGCACTTGTCCGCCGCCGCGAAGGCACTCATGGCAGCACCCCGCCGGTCGCCGACGGCGCGTGGCCCGGCGCGAGGACCGGCCTCATATCGCCGTCATGCCGCCATCGACGGCAAAGATCGAGCCGACACAAAAGCTCGCAGTGTCGGACATCAGAAACGTCACCGCCTCGGCCAGTTCTTCGGGTTTGCCGAAGCGCCCGATCGGGTATTTCGCGAGGCGCTTGGCCATCGCTTCTTCACTCGTATCGCTGCCGAGCAACTGCCGGCCCATCGCGGTGTCGCCCACGGTGCCGGGGCAGACGCAGTTGACGCGGATGCCGAACTTCGCGTACTCGGCGGCCATCTGGCGCGTCAGGTTCACGATCGCACCTTTGGCCGCGCAATACGCCGCCATCGTCGGAATGCCCACCATGCCGGCGACGGAACCGACGTTGACGATGGCGCCGCGTTTCGCCGCCATCATCTCCGGCAGCACGGCGCGCGACGCGAGAAAGGTGCCGGTCACGTTCACCGCCCAGATGCGCTGCCAGCTCTCCGGCGTGCTGTTGTGAACGCTGCCGAAGTCGGCAATGCCGGCGTTGTTGAACAGGCCGTCGATGGCGCCCAGCGCTTCGCGCGCGGCGTTGACGGCGCGCTCCACGCTCGCCGCGTCAGTGACATCGCAGGCGACGCCGAAGGTCTTGGTGCCGCCGCTCGCAAGCGATTTGGCCGAGGCTTGCGCCGCGCTACCGTCCAGGTCGAGCAGGGCCACCGAGGCGCCTTCGCGCACCAGCGCGCGCGCGGTGGACAAACCGATGCCGGCGGCGCCACCGGTGATGATGACTTTGCGGCCTTCGAGTTGACGTGGCATGTTCGCGCGCTCCCTGGGTTGGTTGAAATGATCGGAAATTGGTGGGTGGTTCGGTTCGATGCGGGTCGTGGCTCGGATCGGCGTTCAGATCGACGAGTAAGCGCCGTCGACCACCAGCGACGAGCCGTTCATGTAGCGCGCCTGCGCGCTGGCGAGGAACCACACGGCATTGGCGACATCGTCAACGCTGCCCACATCGCCCTGCGGAATGCGCGCATTGATCTGCGCGCGCAGCTCGGGTTGTTCGAGCCGCCAATGCGTCATCGGCGTGTCGATCATGCCCGGGCACACGGCGTTGCAGCGAATGCCCATCGCCGCGTAGTCCACCGCGACGGAACGCGTCAGCATCACCGCCGCGCCCTTGGTCACGGTGTAGGCCGCGCGCCCCGGGAAGGCCACATGGCCGGCCACCGACGCAATGTTGACGATGACGCCCCCGCCCTGCGCCAGAAAGTGCGGAATCGCCGCGTGGCACATCAGGAACATGCCGCGCGCATTCACGCCCCAGACGCGGTCGAAGTCTTCGATCGGCGTTTCATGCAGCTTGGTCGCCTTCGGCCCGCCGGTGATGCCGGCGTTGTTGATCAGCACGTCGATGCGGCCGAAACGCTCGCGCGTGGTGGCCACGGCGCGCGCCGTATCGGCGGCGAGCGCGACGTCGCCCTTGATCGGCAAGAAGCGTTCGCCGGCATCGGGCCAGGCTTCGCGCCGGGCGGTCTCCAACGCGTCAAGATCGAGGTCAAGCGCGGCGACGCGATCACCCTCGCGCAAGAAGCGCGCGGCGGTGGCGCGGCCGATGCCCGAGGCCGCGCCGGTGACGATGACGCAGCGGCTCATCGGCAGTGCCCAAGCGGCGAGGTAGGTTGTATCGGTCGCGCGGTGCGGTCCAGCAAGTTCATTCGGGCTTCAGCCTTTCAGTACCGCGATCACGGTTCCCACCGGCACCGTGGTGCCGGTGGGGCAGCATATCTCTTGCAACTGCCCGGTGCAGGCGGATTCGACATCCATGGCCGTCTTGTCGGTCTCCACACAGAAGAGCGGGTCGCCCTTGTTGACCGAATCTCCCACCTGCTTGTACCAGGTGGCCAGGGTTCCTTCGAGCATGGTTTCGCCCAGTTGCGGCAGCTTGATGCGGTAGATCATGCGCGGATCGACTGATGACCGATGGCCCAGCTCAGATCGTCTTGCGCACCGCGCGCGTCGCTTCGCCCATGGCGCGCAGCTTGGCGTAAGCGACGGTGCGGCTGAAGTAGCCCAGACCGCAGTCGGGCGAGATCAGCAACCGGTCGGCTGGAACGACCTTCAGCGCGCTGCGAATGCGCGCTTCGATCACCTCCTGCGTTTCCACCATCGTGTTCTTCGCGTCGATCACGCCGATGCCCAGCACCTTGTTCTTCGGGAAGTTGCGGAACGCCTCCAACTCGCTGAAGCCGAGGTTCGCGGTTTCGATGTGAATCACGTCGGCCGAAGACTCCTTGAACAGCGGCATCATCTGCGCCGCCTTGCCTTCGAACACGTCGCGCTGGCCGTCCACGCTGCCGTAGCAGATGTGCCAGAACTTGATCGCCTTCACCCCCTCGAACATGATGTCTTGCACTTCCATCTGCCAGCGGTCTTGCGTGTAGGGCGCGAGCACGTCGATCAACTGCACCGATTCCAGGCCCATGCTGACCAGGTGCTTGAGCTCCTTGTTCATCGCGAGTGCGAGGTCGACCGCGAGCTTTTTGCCGTCGCCGTAGAACTGGTCGTGCACGATGATGCTTTGCTGCGCCGGGCCGAGGAAGGCCACCTTGAAGGGCTTCTTCGTCGCGCCCTGCATCGCGTTGACCACGCTTTCGAAGATCGGCCGCTCCCAGGTGATCTTGCTTTTCACGATGGCCTTGTAGAAAGGCTTGTACTTCGCGCCTTCGCCGGGCGGTCCGTAGGGCGCAAATCCGCCCAGGTTTTCCGGGATGAAGTGGAAGATGGGTTCGAGCTGAAAGCCCGGTGCCTCCCACTCGTAGTACTGCGCGCCATCTGTCAGGATGTCCAGACCGGCTTCTTCTTGTTCGCGGGCGCACAGCTTGCACGCGTCTTCATACGTCACGCGCAGGTTGTGGCTGCGATACACGGGCTCGTTCAGCGATCCCAGCACTCGCCCTTGCAGCCAGTGCGGTCGCGGAAACGCGGACACGGCCGACAGCGGAAGCAGTACCTCTTTACCTCGAATCTCCATGGCAGTTACCCCTTCTTATGGTTGACAGACGATTTGCGGCCATCGCAAAGCGCGACAACAGCCGCGATCACGCGCGCCGCCGAGACGGACACTTCCGCCTCGAGCAGCTGCGCCACTGGCAAGGGCAGGCTCGCGCCGCTGACCCGTATCACCGGGGCGGTGAGCTCGTCCCATGCTTCCTCGGCAAGAATGGCCGCGATCGACGCCCCCCAGCCCAACTGGCCCGGGTTCTCTTCGACGATGACCACCTTGCCCGTTTTGCGCACCGAACGCAGCACACTGGCGGCGTCGAGCGGCACCAGGCACCTCAGGTCCAGCACTTCGGCGTCGATGCCGGCCGCCGCCAGCTCCGCTGCCGCCTTCATGCACATGCCCACTGTGATCGACAGCGCGACCAGGGTCACGTCGCGGCCCTCGCGCACGGTGCGCGCCTTGCCCAGTGGAATGAAGCATTCGCCGGACGGGCCTTCTTCCTTGCTGGCGTACATGGCCTTGTGCTCGAACACGAGCACCGGGTCGTCGTCGCGGATCGCCGCGGCGAGCAGGCCGAACATTTCGACCGGCGACGCGGGCGACACGATCTTCAGCCCCGGCACGCACATCGCCCAGTTCTCCAGCGCCTGGCTGTGCTGCGCGCCAAAGCCCACGCCGCCGCCGTTGGCACAGCGCAGCACGAGCGGGAAACTGAGTTGCCCGCCGGTCATGTAGCGCGTCTTCGCGATCTCATTGGCCACGCCGTCCCAGCAGGTGCCAAAAAAATCGGAGAACATGATCTCGGCCACCGGCCGCAGCCCGGCCATCGCCGCGCCCATCGCGGCGCCGACGATCGCCTGCTCGGAAATCGGCGTGTCCCAAACGCGCTCGGCGCCGAATTTGTCGACCAGCCCGAGCGTGGTTTTGAACACGCCGCCGCAGGCGACGTCTTCGCCGAGCAGCACGACGCGCGGGTCGCGCGCCATTTCTTGCTCGAGTGCGGCGAGCACGGCGTTGCGAAACGTCAATTCCGCCATTGCCAGCCTCCGTCGCTCCAGACATCGCTCCAAGCCTCTTCAGCACGCGGCGGCGCGGCGTCGAGCGCGCGCTGCGTGAGCGCCTCGATCTTCGCCTGCGCGGCCGCTTCAATCTCCTTCAGCGCCGCATCGGCCACGCCGAGGTCGCGCAGTAGCGCGTGCTGGCGCAGCAGCGGGTCTTTTTCTTTCCAGCGCGCCACTTCGTCGGCCGGGCGGTAGCCTGCGGGGTCGAGCGCTGAGTGGCCTTTGAGCCGGTAGGTGTCGGCCTCGATCAAGCTCGGCCCGCCGCCGTTGCGTGCCAGCGCCACGGCCTGCGCCATCACGCCGTGCACGGCGGCCACGTCATTGCCGTCAACCAGGATGCGCTCCAAGCCATAGGCGCTGGCTCGGTCCGCCGCCGGGCGCGGCACCGGGATCATCTTGGTGATCGGCGTGTACTCCAT
Organism: Burkholderiales bacterium; assembly: GCA_031419715.1. Classification (GTDB taxonomy): domain Bacteria; phylum Pseudomonadota; class Gammaproteobacteria; order Burkholderiales; family Burkholderiaceae_C; genus JAEMQF01. Next base: position 6,544 of record JANOLJ010000189.1, read on the forward strand.
GTACTGGTTGTTCTCGCAGACAAAGATCACCGGCAGCTTCCACACCGCCGCCAGATTCACCGCCTCGTGGAACGCGCCGATGTTGACCGTGCCATCACCGAAGAAGCAGACCGTGACCTGGTCGGTCTTCTTGATCTTGGCGGCCCACGCGAGGCCACAGGCCACGGGCAGGTGCGCGCCGACGATGGCGTAAGAGCCGTAGAAGCCGTCTTTCACGCTCGTGATGTGCATCGAGCCGCCCTTGCCGGCGCAGATGCCGCCGCTGCGGCCGAGCAGTTCGCGCATCACCGCTTCCGGATCGGCGCCGCGCGCCAGCGCGTGAGCGTGGCCGCGATAGGTGCCAATCGACGGGTCGTCGCGGCGCAGCACGGAAGCCGCGCCCACGGCTATCGCTTCCTGCCCCAGGCCCAGGTGGGCGGGCCCGCGCACCATGCCCTGGCGGTACAGTGAATCTACTTTTTCGAGGTAGCGGCGAATGAACACCATCTCGCCGTGGAGCTTCAGCGCGGCGTCGCGCGCCATGGGTCGGGCCGAACTTGCGACCGCTGCCTTCGTGGTCATTGTTGGGGTTTCCTTAGGTACGCACTCTGCCTCTCACCCTGCGCAACACAGGCACGCGTAGCCATGCCTACCCTCGGCGGAGCGCTCCCGCTCCCACGGGTGCGGCTCCAGCGCCGCGCCGGCTTTGGGCACGGCGCGCTCGCCGCCGCACTTGGAACAGAACCACGCCTCGGGGGGCAGCGTTCCGGCCAGGATCAGGCTGCGAAACTCGTGTTCGCAGTCGGGGCATTGCACGATGTAGACAGGCATGACGTTTCAGGGCCTGGGTGGGGCCCGGCGCACCCGCAACGGGTACACCGGGCGGCATTACCAACTCTCGCTTTGCCGTTTACTTCAGCGACGCACGAACCAGCTTCGCGCCTTCCACCATCGCGTGCAGCTTGTCTTTCGCGATATAGCGTTGCAGCAGGATCAGCCCGCAGTCGGTGGTCACGCCCAGGCGGTTCGCCGGGATGTACTCCAGCAGCTTGCGAATGCGCCCGGCCACCTGTTCGGCGGTTTCCGTGATCGTGCTCTTTACGTCGATCACGCCGGCCCAGAAGTCGACGTTCGCCGGCAGCGGGTGTTTCTTGATGACTTCCAGGCCCGACAGGTCGTCGGAGCGGCGCCCGCAGTTCTCAAGGTTGAGCACGTTGAACTTCGCTTCATACGCCTTCGGAATGATCGTCGCGGTGGCCGCCGGTGCGTCGCCTTTGCGCTTGGTCAAATCGAAAATTTCGCCCGACTTCGCCGTCTCGTCCGGAAAGTACGCCGGCGTGCCACCCCAGTTGCCCCAGCACACATGGACGATGACTTTCGTCTTTGTGAGGCCCGCGACCGCCGCGTTGAAAGCCTCGATCGCATAGTCTTCGAAAAAGTATGGCCAGGTGAATTCGTCGATCTGGATGAACTCGGCGCCGATTGCCTCGATCTCTTTCAAGTCTTCGTTGATCGCTGCGGCGATGTCCAGCGCGCGCTCGCGGCTCGTCTTGTAGAACAAGTCATTCGTGCACTGCGCGAGCACCTGGATGCCGGTGTATTGCACCTTGATCGGTTTCTTCGTCGCGCGCCGCAGCGCCTTTGCCTGCTCGACCATGATCGCGCCGTGGCGCTTGATCTTCTGCGTGATCGTGCCGGCGTGCAAGCGGCGGTAGATGGGGAAGCCGAGGTGGCCGCCCTTCAGGTCGTAGCCCAGGCGCTTCAGGTAGTAGTAAACCGCCTGATCCGCGTAGTTGTCGCCGTGCAAGCGGCCGTCGGTGATGATGTCCAGACCCGCAGCCTCCTGGTCGGCGACGATCGCCGCCATTGCGTCATCGAGCGCCTCTTGCCACATCGAATCGGGCGGCTGCTGATCGCCGGTGAAGTGGCGCGCGAATGTGGCGTCCCACCAGCGCGGGTTGGGATAGTTGCCGACCATGCTGGTCGGAATGGTGACTTCCTGGTTGCCGATCTTCATGCGTGAACTCCTCGTTGGCGCACCGCGTCGATTTCGAGCAGGCGCGAGTTAACCGAAATTGCCCAGACTGCCTCAGGAGACTGCCAACCCACACGCACTGCATGTTGAGCTAACCTATGCAGTGTTGGTCCTTGCCCGACTCTACGTCAAGCGATTTGTCCAGTACTGTGGGTAAACCCCGATCTGATCTGAGGTGTCGAATGTTTGGTGCAGCGCGTCATGGACAATGCAGAATGCGCCCGACTTGGCCCTTTCTGAAGCGCGGTGGCCGCACATCACCAACCCAAGCCGTGAGGCGCGGGCTCGAATATTGCTCAGCTTTTTTCTCAACTGATTGCAGATGACCGGATTGCTCAGCATCGACGAAGCGGCGCGTTACCTCAGCGTCAGCAAGAGTTCCCTGCGCCGCTGGACGCGCTTGGGCACGCTGGCGTGCATGCGCGTCGGCGCGCGGCGCGAGCGGCGCTTCCGGCGCGAAGATCTGGACCGGTTTCTCGATCGCGACACCGCGCACGCGCCCAAGGCGTCAAGCGCGCTGCCGCGCACCGACCCCCTGGTGGCCCTGGACGCGGCGGCGCTGGAGGGCGTGCCGCGTCACGTGTGCACGCACTTCCGCGATCGCGACGAGCTGTGGCAACTGTTCCGCCCCTATGTGCTTGAGCACGCGAAGCAGCAGCAGGCGATCGTCTACATCCATGAAGAGAATTCGCGCGCCGACGTGCTGGCACGGCTGCGCGGCGAAGGCCTGGACCCGAAGCGCATGATCGCCGACGGCTTGCTGCGCCTGCTCGTTCCGTCAGAGGCCTACCTGCGCACCGGCAGCTTTGCCCCCGAGCGCATGATCGATTTCGTCGAAGGCGCGATCCTCGATCGCCGCGCCGCCGGCCACGAGGCGATGCTGGTGTCCGGTGAAATGATCTGGCGCTTGTCCGGCGCGCCGGGCGTGGAGGGCATGGACGAGTATGAGATGCGGCTCAATGACTTGCTCGCGCGCTATCCGCGGGTCACGATCGTCTGCCACTACGACATGCACCGGCTGAGCGGCGCCGTCACGCTCGGCGCGCTGTGCACGCATCCGCATGTGCACTTGCCCAGCGGGCTGCTGCCGGGCTATTTCGCGCGGGCCCAGGCGCCGGCCTGACCGGTACCAAACGCCAGTACCAGGGCGCCGCACCAAGCCGCCTCACGAACCCGCGGCGCAACGGCGCCGAGCTACCAGCGCGGCTCGAATTTGCGCATCGACTCCTTCACCGCTTCGCTGAGCGCGAAGCCGTCGCCGTGGCGGGCGGCGAGTTGCGCGCAGCGCTTCTCGAACGCCTCTATGCCCATGCCGTAGATGAACTGCATCGCCCCGCCCGTCCAGGCCGGGAAGCCGATGCCGAAGATCGAGCCGATATTGGCGTCGGCCACACTCGTGAGCACGTTCTCGCTCAGGCAGCGCGCCGTTTCCACCGACTGGCGATAAAGCAGCCGGTCTTTCACTTCGTCGATGTTCCAGCCGGCCTGCGGCGCGGGCTTTTCGAACAGCGGTTGGAGCTGGTTCCACAGGTGTTTCTTGCCACCCGCCGGGTAGTCGTAAAAACCGCCGCCGGCCGCGCGCCCGCCGCGTTTGAACTCCTTGACCATGCGTTCGACGAGCAATTCACCGGGCTTGGCGGCGTGGGTCTTGCCCTCGGCCTTCAGGTCGGTGCGCGTCTGGTCCAGCACATGCACGCTCAGGGCGAGTGAGGTCTCGTCCATCACCGCGAGCGGCCCGACCGGCATGCCGGCCTGCATGCCGCCGTGCTCGATCACCGGCGCGGGAATGCCTTCGCCGAGCATTGCCGCGCCTTCCATCACAAAGGTGCCGAAGACGCGGCTCGTGAAGAAACCGCGCGAGTCGTTCACGACGATCGGAATCTTGCCCAGGGCTTGCACATAGTCGAAGGCGCGGGCCACGGTTTCATCGTCGGTGGCCTTGCCGCGGATGATCTCGACGAGCTGCATCTTGTCCACGGGGCTGAAGAAGTGGATGCCGATGAACTTGTCGGGTTTCGTGCTCGCTTGCGCGAGGCCAGTGATCGGCAGCGTGGACGTGTTCGACGCAAAGAATCCGCCGGGTGCGAGCATCGGCTCGGCCTCCTGCGTCACCTTGGCCTTGAGTTCACGGTTCTCGAACACGGCTTCAATGATGAGCTCGCAGCCCTGCAGATCCGCCGCCTTGTCGGTGGCTGTGATGCGCGCCAGCAGCGCCGCTTGGTCTGCCGCGCTCATGCGGCCCTTCTCGACTCGCGGCTGCGTGATCTTCGCGCTGTAGGCCTTGCCCAATTCGGCGCGCTCCTGTGACACGTCTTTCAGCACCGTCGCAATGCCGCGACTTGCCTGCGCATACGCGATGCCCGCGCCCATCATGCCCGCGCCGAGCAGCCCCACACGCACCGGCTTGTAGCGTTCATACAGCCCCCCGGCCGCCTCACGGCGTCCGCCCCCCGAGGGGGTCAAGGAACCTTGGGGCGGCCCGGCGGTTCCTTGGGCCTTCCCCGGGCGCGACTGGCCGCTCTTGATCGCGTTCAGGTTGAAGAAGAAGGTATTGATCATCGCCTTCGCGTTCGGCCCGACGGCGAGCTTCGCGAGGTAGCGGCTCTCCACGCGCAATGCGGTCTCGAAGTCGACGAGCGAGCCTTCGACCATGCACGCCAGCACGGCCTCGGGCGCCGGGTACATGCCGCGCGTCTGCTTGCGCAACAAGGCCGGTGCGGCAGCGAGCAGCGGCGCGAGCTTCGGGTTGCTCGCCGTGCCGCCGGGCATGCGGTAGTCCTTCGCGTCCCAGGGGTGCACGGCCGCAGCCGGGTCGCCCTTGTGCGCCTCCAGCCAAGCCAGCGCCGCCGGGCGCAGCTGGGCCACATCGCTCACCAGTTCGTGCACCACGCCGATCTCAAGCGCCTCTTTCGGCCCGAACAACTTGCCCTCGACGAGATAGGGCTGCGCCGCGAGCAGACCGAGCAGCCGCGTCATCTTCGTGATGCCCGACGCACCGGGAATCAACCCCAGCGTCACCTCGGGCGTGCCGAACTGCACCTTCGGGTCGTTCACCGCAATGCGGTGGTGCCCCACCAGCGCCAGCTCCCAGCCGCCGCCCAGCGCCGCGCCGTTCAGGCAGGTCACGACCGGCTTGCCCAGCGTTTCCAGCGTGCGCAGGTTCTTCTTCATCAGCTCGACGCCGATGTACATGCGCGCCGCGTCGCCGCGCTTCAAACGCATCACGCCTTTCAGGTCGGCGCCGGCGAAGAAGGTGCTCTTGGCGGAGGCGAGCACGATGCCGTGGATGCGCTCCTTGTCGGCAACCACACCCGCCACCGCCTGCGTCAGGTCGGCCTGCCACTGCTCGCTCATCGTGTTGACGGGCTCGCCGGGCGCATCCAACGTCAGCGTCGCGATGCCGCCTTCCAGTTCATAACGGATCGTCTGCATTGCTTCAAATCCTCTCGACGATGGTGGCGATGCCCATGCCGCCGCCCACGCACAGCGTGGCCAGGCCGTAGCGCAGCTTGCGCCGGTGCAGTTCGTCCACCAGCGTGTTCAGGATCATCGCGCCGGTGGCGCCGAGTGGGTGGCCCATGGCAATGGCGCCGCCGTTCACGTTCACCTTCTCATGCGGCACGTTCATCTCTTTCATGAAGCGCATTGGCACGGCGGCGAAGGCCTCGTTCACTTCGAACAGGTCGATGTCGTCGATGCTCAATCCCGCTTTCGCGAGCGCCTTGCGCGCCGCGGGCATCGGGCCGGTGAGCATGATCGTCGGGTCGTCGCCGCTCAGTGCCGCGGCAACGATGCGCGCACGCGGCTTGAAGCCGTGCGTCTTGCCGGCGGCTTCGCTGCCGATCAGCATCGCCGCGGCGCCGTCGACGATGCCCGACGAATTGCCGGCGTGGTGCACATGGAAGATCCGCTCGACTTGCGGGTAACGCGACAGTGCCACCGCGTCGAAGCCCATCGCGCCCATCTGCTCGAACGCGGGTTTCAGCGAGCCCAGGCCGGCCAGCGTGGTGTGGGGTTTGATGAATTCGTCGAAGTCGAGAATCGTCTGGTCGAGGAAGTCTTTCACCGGCACCACCGAGCCGGCGAAGAAGCCGCCCTCGCGCGCCTTCGCCGCGCGCTTTTGCGACTCCAACGCGAAGGCGTCAACGTCTTCGCGCGCAAAGCGGTCAATGGTCGCGATCAGGTCCGCACCGATGCCCTGCGGCACGAACGAGGTGGCCGAGTTCGTCTCCGGGTCCTGCGCCCAGGCGCCGCCGTCCGAGCCGATGGGCACCCGGCTCATGCTTTCCACGCCACCGGCGACGACCAGGTCTTCCCAGCCGGATCGCACCTTCTGCGCGGCCAGGTTCACCGCCTCCAGACCCGACGCGCAAAAGCGGTTGATCTGCACACCCGAGCAACGCCAGTCCCAGCCGGCGCGCAGCGCGGCGACCTTGGCGATCACCGAGCCCTGTTCGCCGATGGGCGAGACGACGCCCATCACCACGTCGTCCACTTGCGCGGTATCGAAATCATTGCGGCGCTGCAGTTCGCTGAGCACGCCAGCCAGCAGATTCACCGGTTTCACCTCGTGCAGGCTGCCGTCTTTCTTGCCTTTGCCGCGCGGCGTGCGGATCGCGTCGTAGATGAATGCTTGGGTCATGGAACGGCTCCTGCGGGGTATGTTTTCGGAACGGTGAGAGAGGGGTCGCGGCAGTATAGGAGCGTGGCCTGAGCCGAGGGCGGATGTCGCTGGCCAGGCGGCTTGAGAGGGCTTGACGAGGACGTCGCCGCCGCGTGACTGCTGTTCCATAAGGCGGCCCACATTGCCGGCCAAGAGCGGGCGGCGAGCTTACGCCTCCTGAGCGTCCGGATCTACCGCTTATGTGCAGATGCACATAAGTGGTAGTAGCTGAACTTGCGAAACAGGCAGACCACAGCGATGTTGCGAACATCCCAACCCTCACGCAGCATGCTGACCGCAATCACGACGCGCACCGCGCGCGTGCGCTGCCACAGGTCAGCGTCCGGCTTGTCCAAGCCCTCGGCGCTCTTGCGCCCAAGCAAGAAGGCTTTCTTGTTCTCGGCCTCGTCCTGGCGGCTGTGCACCAGCAGCAACTCGTCAGGCTTGTAGCCGAACGGGGCTTTCTGCAAGGTCTCGTAAATCTGCCACGCATCGTTCTGCGAAAGGGCCACCACCAACATCAGCGGCTCCCACTGCCGGCGGTTGTACTGGTCCGATTGGATGTCGGACCAAACGTCTTCTGGCACCTTACCTTCGTCCAGGTAGTACCGGTATAGCTTCTTCTTCCCAGTACCCCATTTCTCGACGTACTCTCTGCCGTCGTCGTCAGCGCCCATGCGGCCACCGTAGTTCTGACCCGAGGTGCTTTGCTTGTGTGGTGTGAGTGGTAGCCGCACGTCCTTATCGTTGAATGACGTCGAAGCCCCCTTGCGATACCAAAGAAGCACATCATGCTTCCGCGCGAAATGGGCGGTGGACTTCCCGCCTTGGCTGTAGTGCCAGACAATTTCATTCACGAAATTGTCGTACCCGAACACCTTGTCCATTTCACACTTGATGTAGTGGCTCGCATGCCAATCACAGTGCACGTAGATCGATCCGGTTGCCTTGAGCACCCGCTTCATTTCCCACAGCCGCGCATTCAGCCAGGCCAGGCACGAAAACATGCCGTCCTGGAAGATGTCGTTGAAGCTGCGCACCTCGTTGTCATCGCCCCAGATCTGCGTGTAGGTGCGGTTGCTGAAGAACGGCGGATCGATGTAGATCAGGTCGATGCATTCGCTGGGCAGGCCGCGCAGCACGTAGAGGTTGTCGCCCAGGTACAGCTTGTGCGGCGGCAGTTCCGGGCTACCGAAGCTGATGTGGTCTTCAGGGTACAGGCGTTGCGGCGGGAACAGCGCTGGCAACTCCAAGGCCGGGAACAGATGGTTGAAGCGCGACTTGGGGTCATAGCCAAACGGCGCCATCGTCGGGTCGGGCAACTGCGTGCCGGCCCGCGCCGTGCGGCGAAGCTTTTCGGTGCTAAAGAACTGGTCCTGCCTGGGCAGGCTTTGCGGCTCGTCGGATGTGCTCATCAGGTGGTTGGGCAGCCGCGCCGACAGTCGGCGGCCACGCTCGTCAAAGTGGTAGGTTGGCCTGCGCGCCGGCGGGCGGCAGGTCGAGTTCATCAAGCGTCCGGGCCTGCATGCCCAATCGCAGCGCTGTGCTGCGCACGCCAGCGTCTTCGGCCACAACAAGGCCGACACCCAGTGCCTTGCCGATGGCCACGATCTGGCGATCGATCTTGATCTTCTGCCATGAGTCCAGGCGCCCATCGCGCTTGTCACCCGCGCCAAGTGCCGCACGGTCGATCAGCGCACACTCAAAGGCAGCCATGCGGTCGAACGGGGCCACGTAAATCGCCGCCTTGCGCTCTAGCGCACTCAGCCAGCCTGCAGTGGCCTCGTCGGTCTTGACCAGGAACTCGGCGAGCACCGGTGTGGGAATGATGATTCGCTGCCCTGCCGCACCGGCTTGAACGAGCAAGTGCTCCAGTCGGGCACGGGTGTCTGCTGGCGTGGAGTCGGCGCTCCAGGCGACCAAGACATTGCAGTCGATGAGGATCGGTGCATTGCGTGGCGCGATCAAGATTCGCGCTCCTTGGCCGCATGCCCGCGCAGATCAGCCCACACCGCCATTGCATCGTTCACCTGCGCCCAACCATTGCCAGGAATAGAGCGCAACTGGGCAAACAGCTCGCCGGGCGCTACAGCGTCCAGCGTCTCGTATCGGTCGATGAAGCACTTGTTGCCGTCCGGTGCCCAGCCGCTGTCTGTGCGGTTCCACTGGCCGTGCACGTGGAGCCGAATTGGCCCGCCGCGAAAGGCGCGCGCAAGGTCACGGCCGAGGTCAAGATTGCGCACGGTCAGGCGGACATCGCGGCCCTGCAGGTCACGAACGCGCACATGCAACGTGTCGTCCACTCCGAGCACACCCGTGATCTCGCCATCGATCTCGCCAACCTGGGATACGCTGTACAGGACCGGCTCGTTGGCAGCGTGCATGCGGCAAAGCACCACATCTGTAGGGTCAATCAGCTCAGCATCGGCGATGCCGTCCTTGCGCATTTCGTCCTCAATGTCGCGCAACGGGCGAGCGGCCTTGCTGTCGGGTTGGGTCTGCGCCAGCGTGAGGCGAAGGCTCACGGCGGCGACCCGAGTAGGTTCGACCGAGGCGATCAAAACAACGCTACCTTCCCGCACGTCCTGAAAAGTCGGACGGTTTTCGATGCCCAGCAACTGCGCCAGCAGGCGCAGGTATCCCGCGACCCGGTCGAGGGTCAGGTCGCTGGGCTTGCGGCCGAGCAGCTTCAACGCAAAGACCGGGTCATTTCCCATGGAGTGCATTGTGGGCGATTTCAACCAGCGCCTCAACGAACAACATATGCTCCAGGATGTCCATCGCCGCCACGACGAGCCGAACTGCCTCGCCCAGCACCGGCTCCCTTGGCAGCGCCGACGACGCGGCGCACATGGTGAAATTTCCCGGCGCACTTCCGCCAAAGGCAAGATGGGGCCGAGCGCATGTATACAGGCCTACGAACAGAAAAACATGTTTGTTGGCCATCACGCGTGTCGACTTGAACGATCGCGATGGGAGCACAGGGAACCTCGCGCCTCGGTGCTCAACGACCCTTTGTCGCCCATGCCGACATCGAATCCCGGGGCCCCGACGCTCCCTCAGTGTCGGACGCGGCTGCTGACGAACTTCGCCGATACCGGCCAGTCGGGGCTCGCCCGTTCGTCTGACCCCGCGCGAGTTGCCAGTCCGGCTCGTGGACTCGCCGTGATAGCTGACCATAATGCATTGGCCCACTCAAAACCCAGCCCGAACGCCATCACCATGATCGAACGCACCCTGTTCAGCGCCGACCACGAGACGTTTCGCGACAGCTTCCGGCGCTTCATGGACAAGGAAATCGCGCCCTTCCACGCGGAGTGGGAAGAGCAGGGCTATGTGGACCGCGAGGTCTGGCGCAAGGCCGGTGCGAACGGATTTTTGTGCATGACGATGCCCGAGGCCTATGGCGGCGGCGGCGCGGACAGGTTGTATTCCGTCGTGCAGATGGAAGAGTTGAGCCGCTCCGGTTTCAGCGGCATCGGCTTTGGCTTGCACAGTGAAATCGTCGCGCCCTACATCCTGCACTACGGCAATGAGGCGCAGAAGCGCAAGTACTTGCCGCTGCTGGCAAGCGGCGAGACGATCGGCGCCATCGCGATGAGCGAGCCCGCCGCCGGCTCTGACCTGCAAGGCCTGAAGAGCACGGCGATTCGCCACCATGACGACGCGGCCGGCACGCGCGGCGAGCACTACCTGCTCAATGGCTCGAAGACCTTCATCACCAATGGCTGGCACGCCGACCTGGTGATCGTCGTCGCCAAGACCGACCCCGCCGCCGGTGCCAAGGGCACGAGCCTGCTGCTCGTGGAGCGCGGCATGGTGGGGTTTCAGACCGGTAAGCGCCTGAAGAAGATTGGCCTGAAGGCGCAAGACACGGCCGAGCTGTTCTTCACCGATGTGCGCGTGCCGGTGGAGAACCTGCTCGGCGCCGAGAACCGCGGCTTCATCAGCCTGATGGAGCAATTGCCGTGGGAGCGCATGCAAATCGCGATCAGCGCGGTCGCCAAGGCGCAGGCGGCGATCGACTGGACGATAGCGTATGTGAAGGATCGCAAGGTCTTCGGCCAGGCGGTCGCGAGCTACCAGAACACGCGCTTCAAGCTCGCCGAGATGCAGACCGAAGTGCAGGTGGCGCAGGTATTCGTCGACAAGTGCTTGAGCTTGCTGCTGGAGAACAAACTCGACACCGCGACGGCGTCGATGGCCAAGTACTGGGTCAGCGACCTGGAAAACCAGGTCATGGACGAATGTGTGCAGCTGTTTGGCGGCTACGGCTACATGCTGGAGTACCCGATCGCACGCGCCTTTGTCGACGCCCGGGTGCAGCGCATCTACGGCGGCACCAACGAGATCATGAAAGAAGTCATCGCGCGCGCCATGGGCCTGAGCGGGCGCTGACCATCGGCCTTGGCGCGCGTTGCTCAGGCCGTCGGTATCATTTGAGTCGCCGGTTTGATGGTTTGTCGCCTCGACCAACCCAAGCGCAGCGCCCCGACGGAGAAGCGATGAAGACCGCCTGCATGGCCTTGGCCCTTTTGACGGCCCAGCCCGCTTGTGCCAACCCCGAATGGGTGCGCGCCAAGGGGGCCATCAACGCCATCGAGCAGCTCAAGTGAAGGGCCCGTGGCCAGGGGTGGCGTTGTTGCTGGCGCTGGCTTGCAGCGCTGCCGGCGCAGCCCCCATGGGCTTCAAAGACAGCTTCATGACGATGCTCGATGTCAGCGCAGACGCTCGCGAGGCTTCGGTCAACTACGCCTTGACCGCACGCGACGCGGTGGGCGTGGCGGGTCTGCGGGTGCGCTCATTCGACCAGCGAC
>JANOLJ010000190.1:0-40025 GCA_031419715.1 Burkholderiales bacterium
CAAGCGCGTGATCTATCAACCCGTGACGATCGAGCCGCGCGAGATCACGCCGCGCATTGTTCGCGAAGAGCGGTACGGCGGCTTGCGCTGAGCGATGGCTGACATCAAGAACTACACCTTGAACTTCGGCCCGCAGCACCCCGCGGCCCACGGTGTGCTGCGCCTGGTGCTTGAGCTCGACGGCGAGGTGATCCAGCGCGCCGACCCGCACATCGGCCTGCTGCACCGCGCCACGGAAAAGCTCGCCGAGAGCAAGACCTTCATGCAGTCGCTGCCCTACATGGACAGGCTCGACTACGTGTCGATGATGTGCAACGAGCACGCCTACTGCCTGGCGATCGAAAAACTGCTCGGGGTGGACGTGCCGCTGCGCGCGCAATACATCCGCGTCATGTTCAGCGAGATCACGAGATTGCTGAACCACCTGATGTGGCTCGGCGCGCATGGCCTGGACTGCGGTGCGATGAACATCTTCATCTACTGCTTCCGCGAACGCGAAGACCTGTTCGACATGTATGAAGCGGCGTCGGGCGCGCGCATGCACGCGGCCTACTTCCGCCCGGGCGGCGTGTACCGCGACTTGCCCGACAGCATGGCGCAATACAAGCCGTCAAAGATTCGCAACGCCAAGGTGACTGCCAGACTGAACGAAAACCGTTCGGGGACGATGCTCGACTTCATCGACGACTTCTGCGCGCGCTTTCCTGGTTGCGTCGACGAATACGAAACGCTGCTCACCGACAACCGCATCTGGAAGCAACGCACCGTGGGCATTGGCGTCGTCACGCCCGAGCGCGCGTTGAACCTCGGCTTCACCGGCCCGATGCTGCGCGGCTCGGGCATCGAGTGGGACTTGCGCAGGAAGCAGCCCTATGAGGTCTACGACAAGTGCGACTTCGACATTCCGGTGGGCGTGAACGGCGACACCTATGACCGCTATCTCGTGCGCGTGGAAGAGATGCGCCAGTCGAACAAGATCATCCAGCAGTGCGTGGCCTGGTTGCGCGCGAACGAAGGCCCGGTGATCACCGACAACCACAAGGTGGCGCCGCCGCCGCGCGTGGACATGAAGTCGAGCATGGAAGAGCTGATCCACCACTTCAAGCTGTTCACGGAAGGCTTTCACGTTCCCGAAGGCGAGGCCTATGCGGGCGTGGAGCATCCGAAAGGCGAGTTCGGCATCTACATCGTCAGCGACGGCGCGAACAAGCCATACCGCCTGAAGATACGCGCGCCGGGCTTCGCCCACCTCGCGGCGCTGGATGAGATGGCGCGAGGCCACATGATTGCCGACGCGGTGGCCGTGATCGGCACGATGGACATCGTGTTCGGGGAGATCGATCGATGAGCTTCGTCATCACCGATGCGATCCGACAGCGCTTCGAGCGCGAAGTTGCCAAGTACCCCGCCGATCAGCGGCAGTCCGCCGTCATGGCGTGTCTGGCAATCGCGCAGCAAGTCGAGGGCCATGTGACGGGCGACGCCGAAAGAGCGGTCGCCGCTTACCTCGGCATGCCGCCCATCGCGGTGCACGAGGTCACGACGTTCTACAACATGTACAACCAGCAGCCGGTCGGGCGATTCAAGCTCAACGTCTGCACCAACCTGCCGTGCCAGTTGCGTGATGGACAAAAGGCGCTGACCCATCTGTGCAATCGTCTTGGCGTGGAGCTGGGCGGCACCACGGCCGACGGCGTGTTCACCGTGCAGCAAAGTGAATGTCTCGGCGCGTGTGCCGATGCGCCGGTGATGCTCGTCAACGATTTGCAGATGTGCAGCTACATGACGCCGACGCGGCTCGATGACTTGCTCGACACCTTGCGCACCAGCCTGGCAAGCCCGGCGCGCAGCGAAGCGGCGAAGGTGTGATGACCATGCTCGACCTGTCACGTTTCCAGTCCGACGGCAAGCTCACCTGTTTTCACGGGCGGCACATCGGCGCGCAAATCTATGACGGGCTGAACGGCGGCAACTGGTCCCTGAAAGACTATGAAGCGCGCGGCGGCTACCAGGCGCTGCGCAAGATCCTCGCGCAAGGCGAGGGGCAGGGCATGACGCCCGAGCAGGTGATCGCCGAGGTCAAGGTCTCGGCGCTGCGCGGGCGCGGCGGCGCAGGCTTTCCGACCGGCTTGAAGTGGAGCTGCATGCCGCGCATGTACCCCGGGTCGAAGTACCTGGTGTGCAACTCCGACGAAGGCGAGCCCGGCACCTGCACGGACCGCGACCTGCTGATGTTCAACCCACACCGCGTGATCGAAGGCATGGCGATCGCGGCGTATGCGATGGGCGCGGCGGTCGGCTACAACTACATCCACGGCGAAATTTTCGAGGTCTACCGCCGCTTCGAGGCAGCGCTGGAAGAAGCGCGCGCCGCGGGTTACCTCGGCACCAACCTGCTCGGCTCGAAATTCAGTTTTCAGTTGCATGCGGTGCACGGCTTTGGCGCGTACATCTGCGGCGAAGAAACGGCGCTGCTCGAATCGCTGGAGGGCAAGAAGGGCCAGCCGCGCTTCAAGCCGCCGTTCCCCGCGAGCTACGGCTTGTACGGCAAGCCCACGACGGTCAACAACACGGAAACTTTCGCGGCGGTGCCGTGGATCATTCGCCACGGCGGCCAGGCCTACCTGGAGATTGGCAAACCCAACAACGGCGGCACGAAGCTTTACTCCGTCGTTGGCGATGTCGAACTGCCCGGCAACTATGAAGTGCCACTCGGTACGCCGTTTCCGAAGCTGCTCGAACTTGCCGGCGGCGTACGCGGTGCGAGCCAGGGCCGAAAACTCAAGGCGGTGATCCCCGGCGGCTCGTCGGCGCCGGTGCTGAACGCCGCGACGATGATGGACTGCACGATGGATTACGACAGCATCGCCAAGGCCGGCTCGATGCTCGGCTCGGGCGCGGTGATCGTGATGGACGACACCCGCTGCATGGTGAAGAGCCTGCTGCGGCTGTCCTACTTCTATACGCATGAATCGTGCGGCCAGTGCACGCCGTGCCGCGAAGGCACCGGGTGGCTGTACCGCATGGTGCACCGCATTGAGCATGGCCAGGGGCGCATGGACGACATCGAGCTGTTGAACTCGGTGTCCGACAACATTCAGGGCCGCACCATCTGCGCGCTGGGCGACGCCGCGGCGATGCCGGTGCGCGCGATGATCAAAAATTTCCGCGACGAGTTCGTGCACCACATCGAGCACAAGACTTGCGTCGTCCCGGCGTATGTTTGAGGAGACGGATGTGAACGGAAAGTCTGTTCTTCAGGCTCGCGCAGAGGCTGCTTCCGCTAGGTTCAAGCAGAAGGCTAGGCGCCCTATCGTCATCGAATTCGCGGGTGTCCCAAAGGCCGGCAAGACAACGACACTCAATTCCATTCACGGATTCCTGAAGCGATGCGGATTTCGCGTAGAAACGGTTATCGAGCGCGCATCAGTCTGTCCGATTCGAGATAAGAAGCATTTCAACTTCAACGTCTGGACCGCGTGTACTTCGCTTGCTCAAATTTTGGAAAAAACCCAGGAACCCCCGAGCGCACCGGACCCGGAAGTATTGATTCTGGATCGCGCAATTTTCGATTCTTTGTCTTGGCTCTCCATGATGGAGAAGATGGGTAGGCTTCGCAAAGAGGAACGAAAGACCATCGAAGAATTTCTACTCATATCGGATTGGCGAAAACGGATTGCCGGAGTAGTCGTCATGAAGACATCGCCCGAAGATGCGATGGAGCGCGAGCTTGGAAGCCTCCCAGTCGTTTCTAGCGGTTCAATCATGAATGCGGAAGTCATTCGGCAAATGCTGGCGAACACGAACTCGTGCGTTGACCGATTCCGCAATAAATTCAAGATTTTCGATGTCGATACTTCCAAATCAACGGGCGGAAACGCGAAGGCCACTGCTGAACAAGTTGCCGACATCGTTCTGTCGATCATTGAAGGTGAGCTAGAGGAAGAAATTCTGAGCATTTCAAAGACGAGTCTGCAGACCGCGATGAAAGGACAGACTGTTCTAAAAAGCGAAGATGCCCAGCGACTCGCCGACCTCTTTGCTTCGGAAGAAGGAATCTTCAATGTCAGAGATGTCGTTGAACAGGATAACGATCGCGTTCAAGCGCTCCCGGTAGTCGTGATTCGCAATCTCACCGGGCATGTCTTGCAATTGAAGCGTCGTGAAAAGGATGCCAAGAACGCCTTGCACGAGAAGATCGTAATTTGGGCAGGTGGGCACGTTCGAAGAGAAGATTCCGCGAATGGAAGAACACTTTTGCAGTGTGCTGTGCGCGAGCTTCAGGAAGAGCTGCGCCTTCGCGTTGAGCACAATGACCTCAAGCTCATCGGCGCAGTCTACGAGTCTGGTCCAGGCAACGTTTCGAAGCACGTGGCACTGGTCTATGAGTGGCGCGCGACATCCGACGACGTCAATGTCGTCCTCAATTCGACAGAGTTCTTTGAGTGTCGAGGAGCATCGCAGAGTGGCAAGTTCATCGGGATGACAGACCTGTTGCGGTGTGTGGATGAGCAGCAAGTTGTGGAAAGTTGGTCGGTGAAGATTGCAAGAGATCTCCTGATCGATGTGCCAACGCGGGACGTGCAGCCGGGCCTCTTTGAATGACTCCCCGTCCATGATTGAAATCGAACTCGACGGTCGAAAAGTGCAGGTGCCCGAGGGCAGCGTGATCATGCACGCCGCCGATCAATGCGGCACCTACATTCCGCACTTCTGTTATCACAAGAAATTGTCGATCGCGGCGAACTGCCGCATGTGTCTGGTGGACATCGAAAAAGCACCCAAGCCGATGCCGGCGTGCGCGACACCCGTCACACAAGGCATGATCGTTCGCACCAAGAGCGACAAGGCGTTGAAGGCGCAGCAGGGCGTGATGGAGTTTCTGCTCATCAACCACCCGCTCGATTGCCCGATCTGCGACCAAGGCGGCGAGTGCCAGTTGCAGGACCTGGCGGTGGGCTACGGTGGCTCCGCCTCGCGCTACACCGAGGAAAAGCGCGTTGTCTTCCACAAAGACGCGGGCCCGCTCGTCGGCATGGAAGAAATGAGCCGCTGCATCCATTGCACGCGCTGCATCCGCTTCGGCCAGGAGGTGGCGGGCGTGATGGAGCTGGGCATGATCCATCGCGGCGAGCACGCCGAAATCACCACGATTGCTGGCGAGACGATCGACTCCGAACTCTCGGGCAACATGATCGACATCTGCCCAGTCGGCGCGCTCACCAGCAAGCCGTTTCGCTACAGCGCGCGCACTTGGGAGTTGCAGCGCCGCAAGAGCATCAGCCCACACGACAGCGTGGGAGCGAACCTGATCGTGCAAGTCAAATCGGGCAAGGTGATGCGCGTCGTGCCGCTGGAAAACGACGCCGTCAACGAGTGCTGGATCTCCGACCGCGACCGCTTTTCCTACGAGGCGCTGAACAGCGACGCGCGCTTGACCGCGCCGATGATCAAGCAGGGGGGGGCGTGGAAGACCGTCTCCTGGACTCAGGCGCTCGAATACGTGGCGCGCAGCCTCACGCAGATTTCACTCGACCACGGCGCGCAAAGCATCGGCGCGCTGGGCAGCGCGCACAGCACGGTCGAGGAGTTGCACTTGTTGAAGAAACTGGTGCATGGCCTGGGCAGCCAGAACATCGACCACCGCATGCGCCATGCCGATTTCGGCAACGTCACGGTGGCGCAATCGGCGCCAGCCACGGCGCGCTGGCTCGGCATGCCCATTGCCGCGCTGTCTTCACTGCAACATGTGCTCGTGGTGGGCTCGTTCCTGCGCAAGGACCATCCGTTGTTCGCGCAGCGCCTGCGTCAGGCGTCGCGACGCGGCGCCAAAGTGCACAGCATCCATGCGCTGCGAGACGATTGGCTGATGAACATGGCCTCGGAGATCGTTGCGCCACCGAGCCTGTGGCTGCAAAGCCTGGCCGACGTGGCGGCGGCGATCGCGCAGGTGCGTGGTGTGGCGCCGCCCGCTGCCGGCCGGCCCGGTGCAGCGGCGCTGGCGCAGGCGCAGTCGATCGCCGAATCCTTGCTCAGCGGTGAGCGCAAGGCCGTGCTGCTGGGCAACGCCGCCGCGCAGCACCCGCAGGCGGCGGCGTTGCTGGCTCTGGCCAATTGGATCGGCGAACACACCGGCGCCAGCGTGGGCTACCTCACCGAAGCGGCCAATTCCGTGGGCGCGCAGCTCGTGGGCGTGATGCCTGGAGAGAAAGGCATGAACGCCGGGCAGATGCTCGGCCGCGCGCCGATGCCGCTGAAGGCCATGCTGCTGCTGAACGTTGATCCGCTGCTCGACGCCGCCGATCCGGCCGCCGCGGCGACAGCCTTGCGTGCCGCGGAGTTTGTCGTGGCGATGAGCCCGCTTCAGCTGCAATCGCTGGAGCATGTCGACGTGCTGTTGCCGATCGCACCGTTCACCGAGACCTCGGGAACCTTCATCAACGCCGAAGGCCGAGTGCAGAGTATCCACGGCGTCGTCAAGCCCGCGGGCGATGCGCGACCGGGCTGGAAGGTGTTGCGCGTGCTCGGCAATGAGTTCGAGTTGAGTGGCTTTGACTTTGAAACGTCAGAGGATGTGCGCCAGGAAGCGCTCGGCGACGTGGCCGCCGTCGCGACGCGCCTGAGCAACGCGAATGCGGCGAATGCGGCGAGTGCGGCGAGCGGCGCCACGCCGCCAGCGGTTCCCGGCAGCGGCTTTGAGCGGATCAGCGATGTGCCCATCTACGCGAGTGACTCGCTGGTGCGGCACGCGGCGTCGCTGCAATTGACTGCCGATGCGCGCGCGCCGAGGGCATCGCTGCCCACCGCGTTGTGGTCACAACTGGGCTTGAAGCCGGGCGCAAAAGTACGCGTCTCGCAAGGTGCGGCGCAGGTCGTATTGCCTGCGCAGCTTGACCCCAGCCTGGCCGCTACAAGCGTGCGCATTCCGGCCGGCCACGCCGCCACCGTGGCGCTGGGCGCGATGTTTGGTCCAGTGAGCGTCGAGGCGGCCTGACCGTGCTCGCCGACTTTCAGTCTTATGGCAGCGACCTGCTCGGCGGCTTTTGGCCCGTCGTCTGGACGCTGATCAAGATCATCGCGGTGGTCGCGCCGCTGATGCTGTGCGTGGCCTACCTCACGCTGTGGGAGCGCGTGGCGATCGGCTGGTCGCAACTGCGCCCCGGGCCAAACCGCGTGGGCCCGCGCGGTTGGCTCACGCCGATCGCCGACGCGATCAAGCTGCTGTTCAAGGAAATCATCGTCCCCACAGCCGCGAACAAGGGCCTGTTCTTCCTCGGGCCGATCATGACGATCATGCCCTCGCTCGCGGCCTGGGTCGTCGTGCCCTTCGGCCCCGAAGTGGCGCTGGCCAACATCAACGCCGGGCTGCTGTTCCTGATGGCGATCACGTCGATGGAGGTTTACGGCGTCATCATCGCCGGCTGGGCGTCGAACTCGAAATACGCATTCCTCGGCGCGCTGCGCGCGTCGGCGCAAATGGTGAGCTATGAGATCGCGATGGGCTTCGCGCTCGTCGTCGTGCTCATGGTCTCGGCGAGCCTGAACATGACCGACATCGTGCTCGGCCAGGGCAAGGGAATGTTCGCCGATAAGGGCTTGAACTTCCTCAGCTGGAACTGGCTGCCGCTGTTGCCGATCTTCGGCGTCTACATCATTGCGGGCATCGCCGAGACGAACCGGCACCCGTTTGACGTAGTCGAGGGCGAATCGGAAATCGTCGCTGGCCACATGGTCGAGTACTCGGGCATGGCGTTCGCGATGTTTTTCCTCGCCGAGTACGCGAACATCATTTTGGTGGCGACACTGGCCTCGATCATGTTTCTCGGCGGCTGGCTTTCGCCGATCGACAGCCAGGTCTTCAACGCGGTGCCAGGCTGGATCTGGCTCGGCCTGAAGACCTTCGCGATCTGCACCCTGTTCCTGTGGGTGCGCGCCACCTTTCCGCGTTTCCGCTACGACCAGATCATGCGTCTGGGCTGGAAGATCTTCATTCCGTTGACGCTCGTCTGGCTGGTGATCGTGGGCCTGTGGATTCAATCGCCCTGGAACATCTGGAACTGAAGACCATGCCTGCCTCAACGACACCGGCGACCCCGCTGAAAGACTTCTTCTCAAGCTTCATGCTCACCGAGCTGTTCAAGGGCATGGCCCTGACAGGCAAGTATTTCCTGTCGCGCAAGATCACGGTGCAGTACCCCGAAGAGAAAACGCCGCTGTCCCCACGCTTTCGCGGCCTGCACGCGCTGCGCCGCTATGAGAACGGCGAAGAGCGCTGCATTGCCTGCAAATTGTGCGAAGCGGTGTGCCCGGCGATGGCAATCACGATCGAGAGCGAGGTGCGCGACGACGGCTCGCGCCGCACGACGCGCTACGACATCGACATGACGAAGTGCATCTTCTGCGGCTTCTGTGAAGAGAGCTGCCCGGTGGACTCCATCGTCGAAACCCACATCTTCGAGTATCACGGCGAGAAGCGCGGCGACCTGTACTTCACTAAAGACATGCTGCTCGCGGTGGGCGATCGCTATGAGAGCGAAATCGCGGAGCAGCGGCGTGCCGATGCGAAGTACCGCTGAGCTGCGGCCGCAGGGAACGAGCGAAGCGACAAGAACAAGATGAACACGACGGACGTCCTCTTCTACGTTTTCTCCGCCGTGCTGTTGGCTGCGGCGTTGCGTGTCATCACGGCGCGCAGCGCGGTGCATTCGGCGCTGTTCCTGGTGCTCGCGTTCTTCACCGCGGCGTGCATCTGGATGCTGCTGCACGCCGAGTTCCTGGCGATCGCGCTCGTTCTCGTGTACGTTGGCGCCGTGATGGTGCTGTTCCTGTTCGTTGTGATGATGTTGGACGCCAATGCCGACACCATCCGCGAAGGCTTTTGGAAGCACTTTCCGCTCGCTGCGCTCGTCGGCGTGATCATCGCGCTAGAAATGGCCGCCGTGCTGCTGCCGGGATTTCGCGGCAGCGACGCTGTGCCGGCGACGGCGGCTGAGTTGAAGATGGGCAACACCAAGCTGCTCGGCATCGAGATCTATACCCAGTACCTCTACCCGCTGCAAATTGCCGCCGTGCTGTTGCTCGTGGCGATCATCGCGGCGATCGCGTTGACGCTGCGCAAGCGCAAGGATTCGAAGTACCTTGACCCGTCGGAACAGGTGAAGGCGCGCAAGGCCGACCGCATGCGCATCGTCGACATGAAGTCCGAGCCCCGCGAAACCGGCACACAGCGCACACCCGGGGGGCCGGCGTGATGCTCGGGCCCGTCACGCTCGGCCACTACCTGTCGCTCGGCGCCTTGTTGTTCGCGATTTCCGTGATCGGCATCTACCTGAACCGCAAGAACCTCATCGTGTTGCTGATGGCGATCGAGCTGATGCTGCTCGCCGTGAACCTGAACTTCGTGGCGTTCTCGCACTACCTGCCCGCGGTCGCGGACCGCATGGCCGGCCAGGTGTTCGTGTTCTTCATCCTCACCGTCGCGGCCGCCGAGTCGGCGATCGGCCTGGCCATTCTGGTCGTGTTGTTCCGCAATCGCGCGTCGATCAATGTGGATGAGATGGATACGTTGAAAGGCTGAGCGATTGCCATGTCGTCACCACTGTCCACCCAACTGCTGCTCGTTGTGCCTCTGGCGCCGCTTGTGGGCGCCATCGCCGCTGGCCTGTTCGGCAAGGTGATCGGCCGGCGCGGCGCGCACGGCATCACGATCCTGGGGGTCCTGATCTCGTTCGTGATTTCGATGATCGCGTGGAAAGCGGTCGCCTTCGATGGCTTTCGCCTGAACGCGAGCGTCTACGAATGGATGGTGCTGGACGGCCTGAAGATGGAAGTCGGCTTCCTCATCGACGGCCTGTCGGCGATGATGATGTGCGTCGTGACCTTCGTCTCGCTGATGGTGCACATCTACACCATCGGCTACATGAAAGACGACGACGGCTACCAGCGCTTCTTCAGCTACATCTCGCTGTTCACGTTCTCGATGCTGATGCTCGTGATGAGCAACAACTTCCTGCAGCTGTTCTTCGGTTGGGAAGCGGTGGGGCTGGTGTCGTACCTGCTGATCGGCTTTTGGTACACCCGGCCCACGGCGATATTCGCCAACATGAAGGCGTTTCTCGTGAACCGGGTCGGCGACTTTGGGTTCATTCTCGGCATCGGTCTGATCGTCGCGTTTGCCGGAACGCTGGACTACGCCGAAGCGTTTGCCAAGGGCCCCGAGTTGGCGAAACTGGCGTTTCCGCTGCCCTTGTGGGGTGGCGGCTGGATGCTCATCACCGTGATCTGCATCTGCCTGTTCATCGGCGCGATGGGCAAGAGCGCGCAGTTCCCGCTGCATGTGTGGCTGCCCGACTCCATGGAAGGCCCGACGCCGATCTCGGCGCTGATCCACGCCGCGACCATGGTCACGGCGGGAATTTTCATGGTGGCGCGCATGTCGCCGCTGTTCGAGCTGTCGGACACCGCGTTGAGCTTCGTGCTCGTGATCGGCGCGATCACCGCCTTGTTCATGGGTTTTCTGGGCATCATTCAAAACGACATCAAGCGCGTCGTTGCCTATTCCACACTCTGCCAGCTCGGCTACATGACGGTGGCGCTGGGCGCCTCGGCGTATTCGGTGGCGGTGTTCCACCTGATGACGCATGCGTTTTTCAAGGCGCTGCTGTTCCTCGCGGCGGGCTCGGTGATCATCGGCATGCACCATGACCAGGACATCCGCAACATGGGCGGCCTGCGCAAGTACATGCCCATCACCTGGATCACGTCGCTCGTCGGGTCGCTGGCGCTGATTGGCACGCCGCTGTTCGCCGGCTTTTACTCGAAAGACAGCATCATCGAAGCGGTGCATGCGAGCCAGATCGCGGGCTCCGGCTTCGCTTATTTCGCCGTTGCGGCCGGCGTGTTCGTCACGGCGTTCTACTCGTTCCGCATGTACTTTCTCGTGTTCCACGGCGAGGCGCGTTTTCACCACAAGCCCCATCCACCCGCGGACGCCGGAGCACATGATCACCACGACGACCACGCCGCGCACGTTCAAAGCTCGCACGATCCTCACGAGTCGCCATGGGTGGTGTGGCTGCCGCTCGTGCTGCTGGCGATTCCTTCCGTCGTGATCGGCTACATGACGATCCAGCCGATGTTGTTCGGCGACTTCATGAAAGACTCGATCACCGTGGACGCGGTGCGCCACAACGCGATGGCGGCGATCGGCGCGCAGTTCCACGGCCCCTGGCAGATGGCACTGCATGGCCTGAGCACATTGCCGTTCTGGCTCGCACTGGCCGGTGTGGTCACGGCCTGGTACTTTTATCTGCGCAACCCGGCCATCCCCGCCGCGATCAAAGCGCGCTTCGAGCCGGTCTACACCTTGCTCGAGAACAAGTACTACATGGACTGGTTCAACGAGAACGTGCTCGCGCCGGCGGCGCGGCGCCTGGGCATGAGTTTCTGGAAGGGTGGTGACGTGGGCATCATCGACGGCGCCATCAACGGCTCGGCGCGCGGCATCGGCGGCGTGGCGGCGCTGACGCGATTGCTGCAAAACGGCTACCTGTACTGGTATGCCCTCGTGATGATCGTCGGCGTGATCGGCCTGATGACGTGGCAGTTGTGGCCCTACCTGTCGGGCTATCCCTTGACCAAGTAAGCGCACAGAAGAACAAGAACATGGGTTTGTTGAGCATCGCCATCTGGTTGCCCATCGTCACGGGTCTCGCGTTGTTCGCGCTCGGGCGCGACGATCAGGCCGCGAGCGTGCGCTGGATGGCGCTGCTCGCCGCGGTGGCGAGCTTTCTCGTCACGCTGCCGCTGGTCTCGGGCTTCGACACCGGCACCGCGGCGATGCAGTTCCAGGAAAACGTGAAGTGGATCGCGCGCTTCAATGTGCGCTACCACCTGGGCGTGGACGGCTTGTCGCTGTGGTTCGTTCCGCTCACGGCCTTCATCACCGTGATCGTCGTGATTTCGGCGTGGGAGGTGATCCAGCAGCGCGTCAACCAGTACATGGGCGCGTTCCTCATTCTTTCCGGCCTGATGATCGGCGTGTTCTGCGCGCTCGACGGCCTGCTCTTCTATGTGTTCTTCGAGGCGACGCTGATCCCGATGTACATCATCATCGGTGTCTGGGGCGGGCCGAACCGGGTCTACGCGGCGTTCAAGTTCTTCCTGTACACGCTAGCCGGTTCGCTGCTGATGCTGATCGCGCTGATCTATCTGTACTACAAGTCGGGCGGCAGTTTCGACATCCTCACCTGGCACAAGATGCCGCTGCCCGCTGGCGCGCAGTCGTGGCTCTTCCTCGCATTCCTGCTCGCCTTCGCGGTGAAGGTGCCGATGTGGCCGGTGCACACCTGGTTGCCCGACGCGCATGTGGAGGCACCCACCGGTGGCTCCGTCGTGCTGGCGGCCATCATGCTGAAGCTCGGCGCCTACGGCTTCCTGCGTTTCTCGCTGCCGATCACGCCCGACGCCAGCCACCAATGGGCGTGGCTCATCGTCACACTGTCGCTGATCGCGGTGCTCTACATCGGCCTGGTCGCGCTGGTGCAGCAAGACATGAAGAAGCTCGTCGCCTATTCATCGATCGCGCACATGGGTTTCGTCACGCTCGGTTTCTTCATTTTTGATGCCGCGGGCAAGGGCAACGAACTCGCGGTGTCGGGCGGCATCATGCAGATGATTTCGCATGGCTTCATTTCCGGCGCGATGTTCCTGTGCATCGGCGTGCTCTACGACCGGGTGCATTCGCGCGAGATCGCGGCCTATGGCGGCGTCGTGAACACGATGCCGAAGTTCGCCGCGTTCGCCGTGCTTTTCGCGATGGCCAATTGCGGCCTGCCGGGCACAAGCGGGTTCGTCGGCGAGTGGATGGTGATTCTGGGTGTGACCAAGGTCAACTTCTGGTTGGCCGCGCTCGCCGCGACGACGCTTGTGTTCGGCGCCGCGTACACGCTGTGGATGGTGAAGCGCGTCTATTTCGGCGCGATCGCGAACGACAACGTGAAGGGCCTGACCGACATCAACCCGCGCGAGTTCGTGATGCTCGGCCTGCTCGCCATCGCCGTGCTGTGGATGGGCTTGTACCCCAAGCCTTTCACCGACGTGATGCATGTCTCGGTGCTTGAGCTGCTCAAGCACGTTGCCGTATCCAAGCTCAACTGATCCGGCGCGCACCATGAACGCAATCATGAACTGGCAAGCCGTCTATCCCGAGATCGTGTTGCTCACGATGGCCTGCGTGATCACGCTCGTCGACCTCTGGGCGACCGACCCGCGCAAGCACGTCACCTACGGTTTGACGCAGGCCACGCTCGCCGCCGTGGCATTGCTGCACCTGGCCGCGTTCAACGCCGGCGCCACCGACTACGCGATGCAGCGCATGGTCGTTGCCGATCCGCTGGGCCACCTGCTGGGCTTCTTCGCCACGCTCGCGGTGATGATTTCGCTGGCCTACGCGCGGCCGTATGTGGCGCAACGCGACATGCTCAAGGGCGAGTTCTTCACTCTCAGCATGTTTTCGCTGCTCGGCATTCTGGTGATGCTGTCGGCGAACAATTTCCTCGTCGTCTACCTCGGCCTGGAGCTGATGTCACTGAGCCTGTACGCGCTGACCGCGCTGCGCCGCGACCACGTGCCCGCCACCGAAGCGGCGATGAAGTACTTCGTGCTCGGCGCCTTGGCCAGTGGCTTCCTGCTGTATGGCTTGTCGATGCTCTACGGTGCGACCGGCTCGCTGGAGATGAACGAGGTCTTCAAGGCGATCGGCAGCGGCCAGATCAACAAGGGCGTGCTGATCCTGGGCATCGTGTTCGTCGTCGCTGGGCTGGGCTTCAAGCTCGGCGCCGTGCCGTTCCACATGTGGGTACCCGATGTCTACCAAGGCGCGCCGACGGCGGTAACGCTGCTCATCGCCGGCGCACCGAAGTTCGCCGCGTTCGCGATCACGATCCGCCTGCTGGTGGAGGGCATGCTCGGCCTGGCGGTGGACTGGCAGCAGATGCTGATCGTGCTGTCGGTGGGCTCAATGCTGCTCGGCAATGTGGCGGCGATCGCGCAGACCAATCTGAAGCGCATGCTCGGATACTCGACGATCGCGCAGGTCGGCTTCATGCTGCTCGGCCTGTGCTGCGGCATCGTGAACAACAACACCTTGTCCGCAGCGAATGCCTACAGCTCGGCGATGTTCTACATCGTCACCTATGTGTTCACGACGCTGGGCACGTTCGGCCTGATCATGCTGCTGTCACGGCAGGGCTTTGAGGCCGAGCAGGTTGACGACTTCAAAGGCCTGGCGCGGCGCAGCCCCTGGTTTGCCGGCGTGATGGCGATCTTCATGTTCTCGCTCGCCGGCATACCGCCGACGGTGGGTTTTTACGCCAAGCTGTCGGTGCTGCAGGCGCTGGTGTCGACAAACATCACCGGCTACATCGTGCTCGCCGTCGCCGCGGTGCTGATGTCGCTGGTCGGCGCGTATTACTACCTGCGGCTCGTGAAGGTGATGTTCTTCGATGAGCCCAGCGACACCCTGCCCATCACCAGCACGGGCGAGGTGCGGGCGCTGTTGTCGATCAACGGCATGGCCGTGCTCGCCTTCGGTTTGCTGCCAGGCGGGCTGATGGCGCTGTGCGCGCAGGCCATCGTCAAGGCCCTGGCCACATGAGTTCTGTTCAAGGAAATCTGGCTTCGCCACTTTCTCTGATCCCCGTCGGGGACGGTCGCCGCAAGGCGGCGGCCTTGGGGCGCACTTGAGCCGCGCTCCCGAGGCGAGCGCAACCGAGGGCGATGGCGACGCGCATCTGCGCGAGACCGCGCTGCGAAGCGAGCAGGTCTACAAAGGCCACTTCCTCGACGTGCGGCGCGACATCGTGCGCCTGCCCGATGCCGCGCAAGCGTCACGCGAATACGTGGTGCACCCGGGCGCGGTGATGGTGGTGCCGCTGCTGGACGATGGTCGGCTCGTGATGGAGCGCCAATGGCGCCACCCGGTGAGCCGCGTCATGCTCGAGTTCCCCGCCGGCAAGCTCGATGCCGGCGAGGCGCCTCTGACCTGCGGGATACGCGAACTCGCCGAGGAAACGGGTTATCGCGCCACCGAGTGGGCGCGCGCGGCGCTCACCCACAACGCGATCGCCTATTCGACAGAAGGCATCGAGATCTGGTTCGCGCGCGGCCTCACCCTGGGCGAGCGCCACCTCGACGCCGGTGAGTTTCTCGACGTCGTCATCGCCAGCCAGGAAGAGCTTGAAGCACTCGCCGGCCGGGGCGAGCTGACCGACGCCAAGACCCTCATCGGCCTGATGTGGTTGCAGAATTGGCGCTCGGGGCGCTGGGGTATCGAGTGGCAGCCCGCACCCGCATCGCCCCCAGGCCGATAATCGCCCAATGAAAGTTCTGGATCTGCGTTGCGGCCTGGACCACCGGTTTGAAGGCTGGTTCGGTGGCGACGCGGACTATGAGTCCCAGCTCCAGCGCGGCCTCATCGCCTGCCCGCTGTGCGCGGGCACCGACGTGACACGCCTGCCGAGCGCGCCGCGCCTGAATGTGTCGGGCGCGCGCGAGCCGAGCCGCGAAACCGCGGTGGTGGCGACCCAGGCCGGTCAAGACGTCGTCGAGCCCATCCAGGCCGCGCAGGCCGCATGGATGCGCGCCGTGCGCCACATGATCACCAACACCGTCGATGTGGGTCCGCGCTTTGCCGAAGAAGCGCGGCGCATTCATTACGGTGAAAAGGCGCAGCGCGGCATACGCGGCCAGGCGACACCCGAAGAGGCCGAAGCGCTGCGCGATGAGGGCATCGAAGTCATGTCGGTGCCGCTGCCCGCGGGTTTGGCCGACGGTCTTCAGTAGCGACCCCACGCGGCTGAAGCCGCCACAGCCGGCGGCCCATCGAGCCCGCTACTACAACACCCGCCCCGGGTTCATGCGATTGTCCGGGTCCAGCGCCGCCTTCACCGCGCGTATCAACGCCAGCGCGACCGGCGACTTGCGCTTCACGAGTTGCTCGCGCTTGAGCGCGCCGATGCCGTAAATTCGAATGGGACGAATCGAAGGCGGCGCAGAACCTGCGCAAGCATGGCGTATCGTTTGTCGAGGCCGGTTCCGTTTTCGCCGACCCGCTCGCCTTTACCTTCGACGATCCCGATCATTCGATCGGCGAAAGGCGCTTCCTGACATTCGGTCATTCCAACGCGGGGCGCCTCCTGGCGGTCGCGCATGTCGATCGCGGCCGCGCGATCAGAATCATCAGTGGCCGCAAGGCCACACGAACTGAACGAGGAATCTATGAGCAAGGCTAAAGATGAAATGCGCACCGAATATCGGCGCGAAGATCTGGGCAAGGGTGTGCGCGGAAAGTATCTGGAGCGTGTGTCGAAGGGGACAAACCTCGTCCTGCTCACCGACAAGGTGGCCAAGGCCTTTCCCACCGCCCAGGCCGTCAACGAGGCGCTGCTGGGGCTGCTGGCGTTGACCGCGCAAACGGCTCGCATCACATCTCGCGCCAAACGGGTTGGCCGCAGAAAAACTGCGGCTTGGCGGCACCAGCGCCTGCCCTTGCGTGGCGTCTGTTTGTTGGGGGACCAGTTCAGTCGGTGCCGCTGACGCCGGGCTGGTGGACGGCCCGCCATGACGCGCCGTCGGCCGTGGTCAGCGCTGCCGACAGAAGGCCGGGTTACAACACCCGCCCCGGGTTCATGCGATTGTCCGGGTCCAGCGCCGACTTCACGGCGCGCATCAACGCCAGCGCGATCGGCGACTTGCGCTTCACCAGTTCCTCGCGCTTGAGCGCGCCGATGCCGTGTTCGGCGGAAATCGAGCCGTCGCGCACGGTGACAGCGTCGTAAACGATCTCGTTCACCGCCGCCTCGAACTCGCGCACGAAACCCGCGCCGGCCACGCCCAGCGGTGCCTGCACGTTGTAGTGCAGGTTGCCGTCACCCAGATGGCCGAAGTCAACGATGCGCACGCCGGGAATGGCCTGCAACAACGCAGCGTCGGTCGTGGCCACGAAATCCGCGATGCGGGAGATCGGCAGCGCGATGTCGTGTTTGATGTTCGGCCCGTCCTGCGCTTGCGCGAGCGGGATCGATTCGCGCAAGAGCCACATCGATTTCGATTGTTCCAGGCTCGCCGCGACGGCCGCGTCGCCGATCAGCCCTTGTTCGAGCGCGGCACCCAACAGGCCTTCGAACAACTGCGTGGCATGCGCGTGGCTTTCGCTGTCGGACAGTTCGAGCAGCACGGTCCAGGGCGCGGGCGGCAAGGGCTGAGCGAGCCGCGGAAAGTGCTGGCGCACCACGTCGAGCGACAAGCGGTTCATCACCTCGAAGCCGCTCAAGCCCGGCCCGAGGCGGGCACGCGCCAGCCGCAGCAAGGCGACCGCGCTGGGCAGCGAGTCGAGCGACGCGAGCGCCGTCAGCCGCGCCGCGGGCAAGGGCAGCAACTTCAATGTCGCACCCGTGATCACGCCGAGCGTGCCCTCAGCACCGATGAACAGGTCGCGCAGGTCGTAGCCCGTGTTGTCTTTGCGCAGCCCGCTCAAGCCGTGCCAGATGTCGCCCGATGCCGTCACCACCTCCAGACCCAGGCATTGCTCGCGCGCGTTGCCGTAGCGCAGCACCTGCGTGCCGCCGGCATTCGTCGACAGGTTGCCGCCTATCGTGCAACTGCCTTCGGCGGCCAGACTCAGGCCCAGCAACAAGCCCTGTGCAGCGGCCGCTTCCTGCACGGTTTGCAGCACGCAGCCTGCGTCCACGGTGATCGTCAGGTTGTCCGCATCGATGCCGCGGATGCGGTTCATGCGCGTCAGGCTGAGCAGAACTTGTGTGCCGCTCGCATCCGGCACCGAGCCGCCGACCAAGCCGGTGTTGCCGCCCTGCGCCACGACGCCAACGCCGCACGCCGCGCACGCCTGCAAGACGGCGGCCACCTGCAACGCGTCAGCCGGCCGCACCACAGCGACCGTGCGCCCCTGGTAGCGCTTGCGCCAGTCCACCAGATAGGCAGACAGGTCGCCCTCCACCAAGACGTTCGCGCTGCCGACGGCGCTGCGCAATCGATTCAGCAAAGACATTGCGGCCGCGGCCATCACGCAGCTTGCGCCTTGGCGCCGCGCAAGCGCGTGCGGATGTGGACGACGCAGGCGACGAAGAGCGCGAGACTCAGAACAATTTCAAGCGCCGCCAAGATTCCCGACATGCCGCGTTCCGTGCTCGCCCTCACCACGCCTTCGGCGAAATAGACCCAGACCAGCAGACTCAGCCAGCGGTAGGTGGTCATGCGGCACCTGGACAAGCCCGATATCGCGAATGCGAGTGGCAGCACCTTGATGGCCAAGGTGCCCCGCCCGGTGGGGGCAAGCCAGAGCTCCCACATCAAACCGAGCGCGATCAGCATCAACGTGCTCGCCAAGGCGAGGGCACGCGTCCAGGCGACGGTGGGGGGCAAGGGTGGGGCGGAAGACATCGCTGGCTATCATGCCAGCAATGCCGATACCGACGCCAATGACTGAACCTGCGAGGCCCAGGCTGACGGTCGCGCTGCTGCGCGAACGCGCCGCCAGTGCACTGGCCACGCTGCGCGCATGGCCCTGGCTTGACACACTGCGCACCCTGCGGCTGCGCTTTCGCGAAGACCGGCTTGGCATCACCGCGAGCAGCCTGACGTTCACGACGCTGATCTCCCTCGTGCCCCTGTTCACCGTGATGCTCGCGGTGTTCTCGGCTTTCCCGATGTTCGCGAGCTTTCAGACGGCGCTGCAAAAGTATTTTCTGCAAAGTCTGGTGCCCGAGGGCATCGCCAAGCCGGTACTCGCGGCGTTGACGCAATTCGCCTCCAAGTCGAACCGGCTGGGGACGATCGGCCTGGTGGTGCTGGTGGTCACGGCGCTGGCGCTGATGCTCACCATCGACCGCACGCTGAACAACATCTGGCGTGTCAAGACGCCGCGCCCGATCGCGCAGCGCGTGCTCGTCTATTGGGCCGCCGCGACGCTCGGGCCCGTGGCGCTGGGCGTGAGTTTGAGCTTCACGTCATATGCGGTCTCGGCGTCGCAAGGCTTGATCCAGGCGTTGCCGGGCGGCGTGACGGTGTTGCTCTCGGCGATTGAATTCGCCTTTCTGGCAGCCGGTGCGGCAGCGCTGTTCCACTACGTTCCCAACACCCATGTGCAGTGGCGCCACGCGATTGCCGGCGGCGTGTTCGTCGCGATCGGCATGGACCTGGCCAAACGCGGCCTGGCCTGGTATTTGGCCCAGGTGCCGAGCTACGCCGTGGTCTACGGCGCCTTCGCCACGGTGCCGATTTTCCTGATCTGGATCTACCTCGGCTGGGTCATCGTGTTGTTGGGGGCCGTAACGGCGGCCTACGCGCCCAGCCTGAAAATGCGCGTCGCGCGCTGGCCCGACGGCCCGGGCTCGCGCTTTCATCTTGCGGTGGCATTGCTGCGTGAATTGGCCGGCGCCCAGGCATCGGCGAAACGCGGGCTGAGCGCCTCGCGACTGGCCGAAGTGCTGCGAACCGACCCGCTGCAAATCGAGCCTATCCTCGATGAGCTGCTGGAAATGGACTGGCTGGGCCGGCTCGACGAAGATGGCCAGCCGCGCTTCGTCTTGATGTGCGATGTCGCCACCACCTCGGCTGAGGAACTGATTGCGCGCTTGTTGCTGGAGCCCTCACCCGAATTGCGCGCCATCTGGCGGCGCGCCGGGTTTGGCGAGATGCGGTTGCGCGAGTTGTTGGGGCCTTGAACCAATTCGCATTTGATCGCATAGAAATGGCGGTCTGCCATCGGCCCATTGCTGAGGTTCCGTGTTGCGTTCGCAGGAACCTGCCTGCGTCGGCGTGGGATCAGGCGGTCGGGGCACATTGCTGCGCTCATGTCCCCCGGCAACGGCCTTCGGCCGTCGCCTCCTCCTTTACTTCGCTCCGCAATGCGCCCCGTCCGCCTGATCCACCACCCGGGGCTGTTCGCGACGCGCGCACGCCGCAAGGGTGGACAGCCGCGGGGCTTGGGTGGTCGCCGCCGCGAAGTAAAGGAGGAGACGGCGGCCGCCAGGCCGGCGTCGGGGGACATGAGCGCAGGCGCCCACCCAAGCCCTGCGGCACGCGCTGCGGCCGGCACGCGAGAACCACGAAACACACGCTCGCGAACGCCTGCAACGGGCCGACAACGAACGCTCCCAGCTCGTCGGTCTTATGCGATTGAACGTCATTGGGTATCAGAACGTCAGCGTCGCACCGATTCGATCTGGTTCGCCGGGTCGGATGTTGCATGGGACGTCCTGAACGCCGCGCAGCGCCTCGGCGTGGGTCGGCAGCAGGTCGCGCATCGGCCGCCACAGCGCGTGGGGGTGGCGGCGCGTCGCAGCGAGCACAGTGTCGAGCATGCCGAGGTCGAGCGCGTTCATCTCGGCGTGGTGCAGCATCAGGCCGACTGGCCCGCCGGCCGCGACGCGGCGCGCCAGTTCGAGGCCGATGCGCTCGCTGCCATCTTCGCCTTGCAAGGCGGCCAAGCGGCGCTGTTTGCACCAGTCGACATCGACGGGCAGCTCGGGCAGCGCCTGTTGCGCCGGCGCGCCGCGGCTGCGCGACAGCGCGGCAAAGCCGAGGCCGGCCAGCAACTCCGGCGTGGCCGCGCCGCAGCGGTTCCATGGCGGCGTGAAGATCGGATCGATGCGCGCGCCGAAGATTTCATGCAGCCGATCGCGCCCGGCGCGCAGATCCATGCGCTGCGCATCGATGCCGCGTGCGTCGCCAAACTCGCATTTGCGCTCCTGGCTCTCGTGGTTGCGATGGGACAGGCCATGTTGATGCAGTCCGATCAGCCCCGGCGCGGCGCGCTCGCGCACGCAAAGTGAAGTCGCCAGCGCCACGCTGGCGGCCCGCGGTATCACCGCCAGGTCGATCGGCACGCCTGCGCGTTCGGTGCGATCGAGCAGCGCGAACAGTGTGGCGTCGTCCCAGCCGGCGTCGTCGTCGCGCAGGAAGAACGGCACCGGCGCGGGGGCCGCATCCAGCGCCGCGAACAGTGCGTTCAAGCGGGGCTGCATGCTGTGCTCCGAGCCAATGCCGAAGTGGCGCGCTCGTGGAGTTGCGCGTGCATCTGGCGCAGGCGCTCGGCGCTGTGGGCCGCGCCGTCCAGCCCGAGCGCCACGCTGCTCGGCGCGAAGCCCAGCAGCGCGTCGATGGCTTCGGCCAGCGCTGACGGGCCGAGCGCGGCGGCATCCAGATGCTGCATCGCACCCAGCGCAGCGAGCCGTGTGGCGCGCTCGCGTTGTTCGTTTTCGGTAACCGTGGCGTAGGGCACGACGAGGGCCGGAACGCCCGACACCAGGATGTCCAGCGCCGTGTTGTAGCCGCACTGGCTGACCGACGCGCGGGCGTGGCGCATCTCGGCCACCATGTCGGGCACCTGGCGCAGCAGCTCGACGCCGGGCAGGCCGCTTGCCACGCCTTGCAGCGCCTGCCATTCGGGCTCGGGCAGGAACGGGCCGGCGATCAGCCGCATCGGGGTGCCCGGCTCGCGCAGCAGCGCACGCGCTTGCAGCGCGGTGCGCAACAGCGCGGCGCCGACGATGCCGCCACCGGCCGATACCAGCACATGCCGCCCGCGCGCGGCCTGAGGGGCCTGAGGGGCCGTGGCGTCGGCGCCGCGCGCCGGCACCACATAGCCGGTGTAGTGCACCGGCACGCGCAGGGCTTGGCGCGGCCGGAAACTGTCTTCGAGCCGCGCCAGCGCCGGGTCGGCGTGCACCAGCACGGCATCGAAGTAGCGGTCGGCCAGCCAGCGCGCGCGGTCGTCGTGCTGCTGCTGGTCAGGGCGGGCGTCGACCAGGATGTCGCGCAGGCTGCACACCACCTGCGCCGGCGCGCCGGGCTGGTGCCGCACTTGGCGCTGCACCTGGCGTTTCACCAGCCGGATCATCGGCAGGATTTCGTTGGCAAATTTCTTGCGGCCGAAGGGAAACAGCTCGACCAGCAGCATCGCCGGGCGGAAGGTGTGCACCGCAGATTCGATCAGCGCACGCCGCCGCGCCAGCGCCTGCGCCACATCGTGCTTCGCATCGCGGCTGACCACGGTGTGGCCATCGTCCATGCCCAGCGGCGGCAGGTCGATGATCTCGATTCCCGCGGGCACCGGCAGCCCCGGTGGCGCTCGCCCACCGTTGAGGAAGACGACGTGGAAATACTCGCTCAGCGCCGCGCTGAGCGCGAACGAACGCGTCAGGTGGCCGATGCCCAGCGAATGCTGGCAATAGAAGAGCAGCACGGGCCGCGCCGGGCCGATCGCTTGCGCATCATTGAACATTGCGTCTCTCCACCAGGGCCAAGTAGGGGCCGCGCGCTTTGAGCAAGGCGTCGTGTGCCCCGGACTCGACCAGCCTGCCGTCCTGCAGCACCAGGATGCGGTCGTAGGCCGCCATGTCGGTGTACTCGTGCGAGATCACGATCAGCGTGCGGTTGCGGTGCACATGCGCCACGGCCTCGTGAATCAGCCGCGCCGAGACGGCATCGACCGACGCCGTGGCCTCGTCCATCACCAGGATCGCCGGTGCCTTGACCAAGGCCCGCGCCAGGCACAGGCGCTGGCGCTGGCCGCCCGACAGGTTGGCGCCGCGCTCGCCCAGCTCGGTGTCGTAGCCCTGCGGCAGGTCGACGATGAATTCGTGCGCACGGGCGTTTCGCGCCGCCCGCTCGATGGCCTCGAACGGCGCTTGCGGGTCGCCGTAGGCGATGTTCTCGCGCACCGACACGGCGAACAGCAGGTTGTCCTGCGGCACGATGCCCATCGTGCGCCGCAGGCTCTCGCGCGTGAAGCGGCGGATGTCGATGCCGTCGATCAGGATGCGGCCCTGGCTCGGCTCGTACAGGCGCAGCAGCAGGGCCAGCAGCGTTGACTTGCCCGAGCCCGACGGCCCGACCAGCGCCACGCGTTCGCCCGCGGCAATGCGCAGCGACACATGGTCGAGCACCGGGCGGCCCGGCCCTGCCGTGGCATAGCCGAAGCACACGTCCTCGAAGACGATCTCGCCGGCCGGGTTGCCGATGTCGATGGCGTCAGGGGCGTCGTCGATCTCGGGTTCGGACTCCAGGATTTCGTTGATGCGCTGCGCGCTGACCGCCGCGCGCGAGAACTTGGCCGACAGCTTGCCCAGGTCGCGCACCGGCTTGAACAGGCTGCCCACATAGGCCAGGAAGATCAGCAGCTCGCCGGGCGTGAGCCGGCCGGCCAGCACCTGCTGCGCACCGAGCAGCACCGTGAACGCGGTGCCCGCCGCGCAGACCACGGCGATGGCCTTGGTGATGGCGCCGGCCGTGCGCGCGCTGCGGATGCCGGACTCGCTGTGCGCCTCGATCTCGGCCTGGAAGCGCGCTTCTTCGTAGCTCTGTCGGCCGAAGGCCTGCACCAAGGCGATCGAGGACAGGACTTCGTTCAGGCGCGACGTCATTCGGCCCTCGAAGCGGCGCTGGTCGCGCACCGAGGCCTTGACGCGCTTGTTGAGCACGTAGATCACCGCCATCAGCGGCAACAGCGTGGCCGCCACGACCGCGGCGAGCTGCCAGTTCAACCAGAACATCACGCTGAGCATCGCCACCAGCGTCAGCAACTGGGCGGCGAAATTGAGCGCCCAGTCGGCGAACATGTCGCGCAACTGGTTGGTGTCGCTGGCCACCTTGGTCAGCAGCTCGCCGCTGCGACCGCGCTGGTGGAAGGCGAGCGACAGGCGCTGCAGGTGCGCGAACAGCAGGCCGCGCAGGCGGTAGGTGATGCCGTAGCCGACCTTGGCGGTCGCGAAGAGCTGCAAGTAGGAAAACGCGCCTGCCAGCAGCGCGATCGCGGCGATCGCCCCGGCCATCGCCAGCAGCGCGGGCCAGGTGCCCAGCGCCAGCAGACCTTGCAGCGGCGCCATCCATGGCGGCAGCGCATGCGCCAGCAGCACATGGTCGAAGATAATCTTCAGCGGCCAGGGTGCGACCAGGTCCATCGCGATCACGCCCAGCAGGCACAGCGCGGCGGTCAGCACACCCGAGCGCTGCTCGCGCAGGCTGCCGCGGATGACGCTGGCCAGTCTTGTGGAAGCGTCGAAGAATTTCATGTGGCCTCGGGGTTGCACAGCGCCGCGGCGCGGACCTCGCTGACCGTGAGCCGGCGTTCCAGCGTCGCGGCCCAGCCGGGCTGCTGGTAGATGAAGGCGCGGCTGGCCTGCAGCAGGCTTTGGATCGTCAGATGCCAGGCCAGGCCGCGGCGGTCGAAGCGCTGCGCCGCGGCTGCCGCGTATTCCTCGACGAACGCCGACGCCAGCGGGGGTGCGACCCCGGCTTGATCGAGCTTCAGCACGAAAGCGGCCAGGTCTTCCATCGGGTCGCCGAGCGTGAACTCGTCGAAGTCGAACAGCACGACGCGGCCATCGTCGACCCAGATCTGCTCGGGATGGAAGTCACCGTGGATCAAGCTCAGCGGCCGCGTGGCCGGATGCGCGGCGCCGGCTTCGATGGCGTCGGCGACGCGCGCCGCGCGCGGGGCCAGCGCCGCGTCGATGCGGCCGATCTTGTTGCGGCGCCGCCGCACCTCGGCCAGCCAATGCGCCACCGAGCGCGGCTCGGTCTGCGCGCACGGCGCCAGCGGCGCGGCGTGCAGCAGCGCCAGCGCGCGTGCCACCCGGCCCATCAGCGCCGGGCCATTGTTGTGCGACGCCAAAGCGCAGAGCAGCGGCAGGCCCTCGGCGGGAGCCTGCCAGACGGTCCGCGTGGCGGCGTGGTAACCGAGCGGGCGCGCCACCCGCGGGGCCGTGGCGTCGTGTTGCGCGAGTTGCCAGAAGTAAGTGAAACGCTCGTGAATGGCGGCGCCGCGTTCGTCGCAGAAGGTCTTGGCGTAAAGCGTGCGAGGCGCGCCACCGTCGCCGCCCCCGAGCGTGTAGCGCAGAGTGGCGCGCCGCTGCGGCCGATAGCGCAGCAGTTCGACCTGCGGATCACAAGGAAATGTGGCTTTGCCACTTTCCTTGATCCCCACGGGGGACGGGCGCCGCAAAGCGGCGTCCTTGGGGCCCTCACAGAATGCGGCGCCGGGCAGCACAAGGCCGGCGCGGGCCGGGTCGAGCAGCGTGGCCAGTTGCGGCAGGCCGGGGTCGTTGGGCAGCGCCCACAGCAGCAGGTCCAGGTCTGCGAGGTGCACCAGCGCGTCGCCGAAGGCCGGCGGCGCGAGCCGGCTGCGGTCTTGCCGCGCGAAGGCGGCAGCGGCCAGGCCGGTGCGATACACCTGCGCGTACAGCCACTGCGTGCCGCTGCGACCGTAGGCCGGATCGCTGGCTTGCAGCTCGTAGCACAGCGTCATCGGGCAGGGATTGCGCTCGCGCGACGTGTTGCGCAGCACGTTGCTCACCGCCAAGGAGTCGATGCGCAGGCGAGCCTCGGCGAAGCCAGGCAAGCGCGCCTGCAACAGCGCGCGCATCGCCACCGGATCGGTGTAGGTGTCGAGGTCGATCGCGGTTGATGCGCTCATGCCCACTCCCGCCGCGCCGCGATCGCGGCATCGACGCTGCCGGCATCCGCAATCGCCTCGGCCAGCGCCAGCAACCGCGGTACGGCCTCGAAGCGGCCCGGCTTCAGGTTGGCCACGCCGCCGCAGGCGCGGCGGCACAGCAAGTGGTGCGCGGTGCTCCAGGCCAACAGCGCGGCGTCGGCGCTGCGGCCCGAGACCGATGCATAGGCCGCGAGTAATGCGTGCCACGACGCGGCGACGCGCCGCGGCGCGTCGCCGTCGAGCGTGGCGCGATACAGCATGTCGGCAACCCAGCCGCCGAGCTCGATCACGGCCGGGCCGGCGTGCACGCTGTCGAGGTCGATGAAGCTGAGTTGCGCCCCATCCACGAGGATGTTGGCCGGGTGCAGATCGCCGTGCAGCGTGACCGCGGGCTGGTCGGCAAGCCGCGCCGCGCCGCTGACGAGCCGGTCCGCCAGGCGCGCCAGCAAGGGCTGCCATGCCGGCTCGACCTGGGCCAGCAATGCGCCGGCCTGGCGTGCCTGCTCGCACAAGCTGTCAACGCTGACGCCATGCGGCGCGGGCACCGGCGTGCCATGCAACGCGGCCAGTTGCTCGCCGACCCGCGCCGCTGTCGTGGCGCCGATGGCCGGGTCCACGTCCTGCAACGCCCGGCCCGGCACGGCCAGTTGCCAGTGCAGGCCGGCGGCCGGTTGCCACAGCAGCGAGCGCGGCGTGCGCAGGCGTCCGCAGGCCTGGGCCGGGCTGTCGCTCAGCGCGCGCATCACGGCCTGGGTGGCCGCGCCGCCGCGCCCGAGATCGGCCTTGGCGTACAGCGTTCGAGAGCTGAGCGCGGCGCCGGGTTCATGCCGCAAGCGCAACTCGACGCGGGCGCAAACGCGCAGTTCGGGCACGACTTGCACCAGGGTCGTGTGGTGGTCGATCAGTTGGCCGCGGCCTCCGGTCAGCGCGGCCACCACGGCGTCGAGACAGCGGCGGCGCAACTGCTGGGCGTCGTCCAGCAGTCGCAGTGCGTCGAGCTTGGCGTCGTTGGGATGGCAGTGCGCCAGCATGTCGAGCGCCGGGACGTGCATCACTGCCGGCCCGGCGGCCGAGGCCACGCTGGCGCGGCCCCGGGCATCGCGGTAGCGGCGGGCAGAGTCGCCGTTGCTGAAAAAGCGCGTCGCGACACGTTGCTCGAATTCGCGGCCTTGCCGCGGATCGCGCAGCCGCAACCGGTAGGCCACGCTGCAGTTCCGCCGCGGCCGGTACTTGATGCGATCGACCTCGCAGGCCTGCACCTGCAGACCGGCCAGCGCGGCGCCGAAGACTTGTCGCATGGCGTCGGGGTCCAGCGCCTGCCGCAGTTGCGGCAAGGCGCTGTCGTGCGGCAGGGACTGCTTCATGGTCATGAGGCCAGTGCGAGGCGGTTGACGCGCGGCAGCCGGGCTCCGGCATGCGACACGGCGCGCACGACGCGGCCCTTCGCGTCTTCGCGCCAAAACACCCAGCGCGCGCTGAACTCGAAGTCGCCGATGCGCCAGCGCGCGGCGTCGTGGCCGCGTGCATGGAACCAATGGTCGACAAAACGCGCACCGTCCGCTTCCAGCGTGATGCGCAACGCGCGTGGCGCAGGAGCGGCGCTGCGCTCATCGGTGCGGGTGTCGGCGCGGGCGTACGCATCCACGGCGACGTCTTCGACCGTGACCCTGGGCGCCTGGGCCTGCCAGGGTACGAGCACGGTGTCGAAGTCGGCGTCGCGCGCCGTCAATGTGCTTTGCAGCGCCGGCGCGGGCTGCTTGTCGCCGTAGCGCGCCGAGACCCAGCTTGGCCGCAGGGTGCTCAGCACACCGGCACGCGCCGGCTGCAGGAGCAACAGGCCGGGGCTGCTGAGCCGCACCCCGGCGGCGGTGCACAGCGCGCTGGCGCCCCGGGCCGGCGCGCCGAGCTGGAAGTTGAGCTGGTATTCGTGATCCGTCGGCGCGCGCAGCCAGTCGCTGACGATCCAGTAGCGCCGATCGACGAACACGATGCAGCGGTCGTGCACCGCGTCGTACTCGTGGCTGCGCGCCTGGCCGTGCAGCAGGTCGAGTTGCGCGCCGTGGTGGCGTTCGAGCAGCCGCGCGTCGGGCGCCGGGCCGCTGATCTTGTGGCGCACGCTGCCGGCGGCGTGGCGCGTGCCGGGCTTGATCGGCCGGGGCAGGTAGCGCGTCTGCTGCCGGCCATCGACGCACACCGTGTTGTGCGCGGCGGTGCCGCGAAAGTGCACTCGCCAGTTGGTGGCGTCGTCAGGGCTCACGGCTTCGCTGTAGGTATAGCGGCCGGGGTCGACGATCAGCGAGCGGCCGAACGCGGCCAGCTCGAAATTCAGACAATCGAAGTGGCCGTGGTTGCCTTCGCCGAGCGGGCCGCTGTCGAACACCAGGTACTGCGCGTCGGTGAATGGCGCTGCGTCCTTGCCCCCGCCTTTTCCCCATTCACTGCGCACGACGCTGTAGCCGCTGACCGGGAAATGCGCGACGCGCGCCTGCGGCGGCGTGCCTTGCGCGCCCTGCGTCGCGACGAACAGCATGTCGGCGCGGCCGTACAGCTCGGCACCCTGGCGCAGCAGGTCGAGATAACTGCGCGCGTCGCCGTCCGACAGGCTGGGCACGACGCCGTCGGGCTTGTGCACGTGCAGGCTGAATTCGAGGCCGCGCTGCAAGGCTGCGTCGAACGCGGCCGGCACCACGACGCCGTTCATCCCGGCCAGGCGCCTGAAGTTCAATGCGTTCTTCAGCACCAGGTGGTGGTAGTCGGTCGACAGCTCGCAGTGCACGCCGTCGCTGAGCAGGTCGCTGGCCAGGTTGGCGACGGTCTGTTCGAGCGCGAAGGCGCGCCAGGCAGCAGCGCGGCGCATCTCGGGGAATACCACGCCGGCCAGGAAGATCGCCACCAGCTCGAGCGTGCGGTGGTTGCGCTTTTCCGTCAGGTTGGCGCACAGGTACTCGACCTGCTCACACAGCGAGTGCAGCAGCCGGCGGTGGAATTCGGGCGTGATGTGCGCGCCGCTGTCGTGCACAGCCTGGCCGACGAAAAAGTGCAGGCTGTAGATCCAGTTCTGCACCCGGCGCCCGGTCACGTCGGCCGCGATGAAACCCACCGGCGTGGCGCGCATCCAGCCGTCGATCAGGGCGACCCAGCGCTGCACATAGATTTGCCGGCCGCTGCGCTCGAACGCCAGGCCCAGGCCGACGGCGTAGTAGAACTTGTGCAGCAGGATGTGCCACTCGACATCGGCGCTCGGGTTGTGCAGCCAGGGCACCGGATCGGCCAACTGGTGCGTCTCGCCGTTGAACTCGAAGCGGCCGAGCAGCAGCGCATCGATCTTCTCGGGCCGGGTTTCGTCGGCGTCGGCGACCGGGTAGTACTGCACGCCACGCGGCGCGCGAAAGTGCGCCAGCAGCGCGCTGTCGTCCAGGCCGACCCAGGGCGGCAGGAAGATCGATTCAGCCTCAGCGGTGATGCACGTCATGCGCGCGCCTCCTGCTGTTCGCGCAAGCGCGCGACGAACAGCTCGCGCAGCGCCAGCGTGGTGCGGCGCGAATCGAAACGCTCGCGGATGCGCGCGCGGCCGGCGCGGGCCAACTGGCGATGCAGCCCGGCGTCGGTGAGCACGCGGCGCAAGGCGTTGGCCAGCGCCTGCGGGTCGCGCGGCTCGACCAGCAGGCCGTGCACGCCGTCATCGATCATCTCGGGGATGCCCGAAATGGCGGTCGAGACGACGGGCACGCCCATCGCCATCGCTTCGGCGAGCACGTTGGGGAAGCCGTCGCGGTCGCCGTCTTCCATGATCTGACAGGGCAGCGCGAAGACCCGCGCGCCGCGGTAGATCTCGCGCAGCTCGTCCTGCGTGACCGCGCTGCGCAGGCGCACCAGCGCGGCCAGGCCGAGCGTGTCGATCTGAGCGCACAGCTTGTCGTACGCACTGCCACGCTCGCCGACGATGACGCAGGCAAAGCGCAGGCCGTCGCGCTGCAACTGTGCGCAGGCGGCGATCAAGTGGTCGAAGCCTTTCTTCTCGACGAAGCGGCCCACGGCCAGGATCAGCGGCGTATCGGTGCGGGCCGGTTGCGGCGCGGGCGAGAAGTAGTCGGTGTCCAGGCCGTGGTAGATGGTGTGCACCTCTTCGGGCCGCGGGTGGCGCGCGCTCAGCACCTGGGCATTCGCGCAGGTGCAGGTGGCGACGAAGCGCGCCGCGCCGAGCTTGCGTTCGAGCAAGTCGCCGGGGTTCAACTCGGCCTGGTAGATGTCTTTGGCGTGCGCGGTGAAGCTGAACGGGATGCCCGCGAGCCGGCTGGCGAACCAGGTGATCGTCGCCACGCCGTGGCAGAAGTGGCCGTGCAGGTGGCGCACGTCGGCGTCGCGCCGCAGCGCGTCGGTGATCGCGCCGGCTTGCAGAAATTCCTTGACGAAGACCTTGCGCGGCCAGTGGCGCCAGGTCAGCGCCAGCGCCGCGGCCAGCGTGCGCGCATAGCGCAGCGGGTGGCGCGAGGCGACCGCGAGGTGGGCACGCCAGAAGCCCGGCAGGTTGGCGCGCAACCAGGCCGGCAGCGATGCGCCCGACAGCGACGTCGCCTTGGGCAGGTAGGTCAGCGGTGCGCGGATCGCGGCCACCACCGGATGGACCTTGTCTTCGGCTTCGTCCTTGACGACGAACAGCCGCAAGCGCATGCCGCTTTGTTCGAGCTGGTGGATCTCGTGGGCGATGAAGGTTTCCGACAGGCGCGGAAAGCCGTTCATGACGTAGGCGATGGTGCCGTTGACGGGCATGGCGCTGCGCGTCGCGGTTGCGGTTGCGGTTGCGGTTGCGGTCGCGGTTGCCGCGGCGGGCAGCACCGGGCTCATCCGTGCGTTCATTCGGCCCCCAGGGGTGTCGGCGCACCGATGTCGTTGCGTGCCGATTCGCGTTCCGGCTGGCGTTGCAGCAAGCTGCACAGCAGCCGCAGGTTGCGGTCGTTGTCGAAGAGTTCGGTGACTGTCGCGCGCGCCCGGCAACCCAGGTCGGCGCACAGCGCGGGCTGGCTCAGCAACCGCGTGATGGCATCGGCCAGCGCGGCGGGCGCGTCGGCTTGCACCAGCAGGCCGTTGAAGCCGTCACTCACCAGTTCGGGAATGCCCGATACGCGCGTCGCCACCACCGGCAGGCCCATTGCCATGGCTTCGAGCAGCACGTTGGGGATGCCGTCGCGGTCGCCGTCGGCGGCAATGCGTGAAGGCTGCACATAGACCGCCGCGCGCGCATAGCGAGCGATGACCTGCTCGCGCGCCAGCTTGCCGACCAGGCGCACCTGGTCAGTCAGACCGAGGCGCTCGATCTGCGCCTGAAGCCGAGCCTGTTCTTCACCGTAGCCGACGATCTCGCAGGCGAAAGCCTGGCCGCGCTCGCGCAAGAGTGCGCAGGCGTCGATCAGGGTGTCGAGGCCCTTCTTCGCCCGCAGTCGGCCCACGCTAACGATCAGCGCAAGGTCCGGTGCCGGTGCGCGCAGTGTCGGGTGGAACAAGGCGTGGTCGACGCCGTGGTACATGCGGTGCACGGTTGCGCCCGGCGCGATCGCCTCCAGCACCTGGCGGTTGAACTCGGTGCAGGTCACGGTGAAGCGCGCCGCGAGCAGCTTGCGTTGCAGGTCGGCCGGATCGGACAGGTAGATGTCCTTGGCATGCGCCGAGACCGAGAACGGCAGCGCCGACAGGCGGCTGACCAGCTCGGCGATGTCGGCCGGCGCTGAAATGAAATGGCTGTGCAGGTGTTCCACGCCGTCGTCGCGCAACTGCACGGCCAGCCAACCGGCGCGCATGAAGTCGTGCAAGCCCCGCCGGCCGCGGCCGAGCGCGAAGGCCAGCGTGGCCGCGTAGCGCAGCGGCGCGGCGCGCAGCAGGCGCGCGTGGCGCTCGGCGAACTCGCGCGCGTGGCGGCGAACCGAAGCGGGTAGCACGACCAGTGATGCGCACACACGCGCCACCGCCGGGTGGGTGATCGCATCGGTGGCCGGCGCCAGCGCGTACAGGCGCAGCGGCAGACCCAGGCGCTCCAGGCCGAGGATCTCTTCGAGGATGAAGGTCTCCGACAGCTTGGGGTAGATCTTCACCAGCACACCGAGCGGGTGCTGGTCATCGAAGCGTGTCGGTTCCATGAGGTGCCTTCGGTTGTCGGTGCGACGAGTGGGTGCGCGCGAAAGTTGGTGTGGGCATCGGCCGGTGCGGTTCGGCCGGTGCGGTTCGACTCTTGGTGGGTGCGGATGCAAGCACCGCCCGCTACAGAGCCGGTCGCGCGCCGCGAAATACATCGCGATGCAATCTCGGCGTGCATCGGCACGGGTGCATCGGTCGCGCGCATGCCGCCCGAGCACCGACGCTTGCCCCGCGCCTTGTATTTCAGCCTGGCCTGTGCGCTCTGTTCGCTGCGGCACTTGCATGCCCAGGCGGCGCGAACCTGACCCGGAACTCATTGGGAGCGGGTCCGCCTGGAAGTCAACGCCGTGCGATCAACCCCAGGAGTTCATCCGTGAACGCACAACTTTTTCGGGCAGGCTGGCTTGCATCGTGTCTGGCGGGCCCCTGGCTCGCGAGTTCGGCGCAGCAAGCCGCGACGCCAGCGCCACGCCAGCTCGAGGCCACGCTGTTTCTCAGTCACACCCAGTTCGACAACGGACCCGGCATCGCCGCCACCAGCAAGAACGGCGTGCGTCTGGGCGAACTCGCCTATGCGCCGCAGCCGAACCAGCGCTACTGGGTGCGTTACGACAACGGCCTGTCGCTGGACAACGCCGACCTGGCGCGGCGCAATGCCACGGCCGCCACCACCTACCTGGGCGGCTTCGTTCACTACCTGGGTCGCTACACGACGCGCCTGGAGCTTGGGCAGCGCAAGCTGCCAGGGGGTGGCGCGCAAAACATCCTGGGCGGCGAACAGGTGATCTTCTTCGCCGATGGCTACAACGCCAAGGCCGGCGTGTGGCTGGGTCGTCGCGACGACGGTCGCACCGAGCGCGTGTTCCATGCGGGCCTGGGAATTCCGCTGACGAAGGCGTTGCGCTTCGAGCCCACGCTGTTCCATTCGCGCAGCGGTGTGGTGGGTGAGAAGCAGTCGCGCGGTCTGCTTGCCGCTGAATACGCCTTCGACGCCGGGCAGCGCCTGGGTGGCGGCGTCAGTTTCGGGCGCGCCTATACGGCGGCCGAGGACCACGCGGTGCGCGGCGTCTCTCTGACGGGCTCGACGCCCTTCGCGGGGCGCTACCGCGCGCACCTGTTCCTGAGCCGGGAAGAGCCGGGGCTGGGTCGCACCTCAACCGTTTTCGCCGTGGGCCTGACCCGCGCCTGGAAGGAGTAGGTCATGAGCAATCCCTCGGAACACACGATCGCGGACTTCA
Source organism: Burkholderiales bacterium (assembly GCA_031419715.1). Taxonomy (GTDB): domain Bacteria; phylum Pseudomonadota; class Gammaproteobacteria; order Burkholderiales; family Burkholderiaceae_C; genus JAEMQF01. The sequence goes on from JANOLJ010000190.1 coordinate 32,884, forward strand.
CGGGCCGCATTCTCCAGCCCCGCGCCAGCGCCGCGGCGGTGCCGGCCGCGGCCGCGCACAGCATGCCCAGGGCCAAGCCCTACCTCTATCTGTTCGTCTTCGGTCTCTGGTTTGTGTCACTGTGGTGGTTTCACCCGCGGCTGGCGAGTCTGCTCGATATGGCGCAGACGCCATTCGCCTGGTGCGCGCTCGCCTTCTTCATCGTCTTCACGGAAGTGGCGTGGCTGTACGCATGCTTCAACCTCGGTGTGCTCGTGTTCTCGACGCTCTATCGCTTCCGCCACGGCGCCACGTACCGGGTCGCGCCCGCGCTGCCCGCCGTGCCACCCGCGGTGGCGATTCTCTACACGACGTGCAACGACTTCGTCGAAGCGAGTGTCGCGAGCTGTGTCGCGCAGGACTACCCCGGCTTCAAGGTCTACATCCTCGACGACAGCGCCGATCCGGCGTTCAAGGCGGGTGTCGACGCCTTCGCCGCGAAACACCCCGAGCGCGTGCGCGTCGTGCGGCGCGCCGACCGGCGTGGCTTCAAGGCCGGCAACATCAACCATGCGCTGGCGCACGCGGCAATCGACGAACCATTCTTCGCGCTGGCCGACGCCGACGAGATCCTGCCGACCGACTTTCTGGCCCGGCTCGTGCCGCATCTCCTGGCCGATGCGCGCTGCGGCTTCGTGCAGGCGAACCACCAGGCGAACCCGGCCACCGCGGGCGCTCTGGCGGCGTCGTTGGGCCCGGGCATCAACATCCACTGGCGCTGGTATCACCCCTTGCGCAACCGCTACGGATTCGTCATGTTGCTCGGGCACGGCGCTGTGTTGCGGCGCCAGGCCTGGAGCGACATCGGCGGATTCCCGGAACTGGTGAGCGAAGACCTGGCCTTCGCGCTGCGCATCCGCGCTCACGGCTGGCACGGGCACTTCGCCGACGATGTGATCTGCTACGAAGACTTTCCCGAGGACGTGCGCGCGTTTCGCGTGCGCCACATGAAGTGGACGCGCGGCACCTGCGAGTTCCTCGTGAAAGAAATGCCCCGGGCGCTGCGCTCACGGCGCATCCCGCTGGTGGAGAAGCTCGACGTGTTGCTGCCCACCATGAATCTGCCGCTGTCGCTGTTCTACTTTCTGTTCGTGATCGACGCGAATCTGGTGCTGACCTCGCTGTTCAGCCAACCCGCGCCGGTGACCGTGGCCTTGGGCGGAGCCGAATTCGTCTTGCCCACGCTGGCCCTGCATCCGGGATTCAACGCGGTGCACGGCGCGGATTTTTTCGCCATCACGCTCGCCACGCTGCTGTCGCCGATTCTCTGCTTCATGCTCGACCTGTGGCGCACCCCCCTCAAGCTGTTTCGCTTTCTGTGCCAGAGCACGGCGCTGTACGGCGCGCTCGGGCCGCTGTCGTGCCTGGGCGTGGCGTGTTACCTGGCCACCGGCAAGGCGGTGTTCCACGTCACCGCCGACCGCAGCCGCGCTGCTGGGGCCGATCGCAGCCGCGCTGCCGCGGCCGATGCCACGCCGCGGCGCTGGGCCGCCCGCTGGCGCACCCAGGCGCGACAACTGCTGGCCGGCAGCCACCCCGACCACGCTGTCGTGCAAGGCTTCGAGGTGCTGTGCGGCATCGTGTTCGGCTTCATGTGCCTGATGCTGTTCCAGGTGTCGTTCCTCGGCCTGGCGCTGGCCTTCCTGTTCCTGCCGATCCTGCACCGCGTCGGCTGGGACCACCCGGTGATGCGCCGCCTCGTCTACCTTCCCTTCATCCTGGTGCTGGCCGGCTTGCTGTTGGGCGGCACCGCACTCATGGGCATGCAAACCATGATGTTCGGCTTCGGTTTCCACTTTTAACCTCTTTGAGCCGGCCTGCCCGCCGCTATGTACGGTGGGGCACAGACGGCGCGGCGCAACCCTGCCAAGGTGACTGATCAGGGGGAAACCGAACATGAGTCTGACGCGGGTGATGGTGGTTGATGACAACGAGGCGTTTCTTGAAATGGCCGCATTCGTACTCAATAAGGCCGGCTATGTCGTTGAAACGGTGCTCGATGCGGCGCGTGCGCTGGTGCGCATTCCCGAGTTCCGGCCCGAATTGATTGTGATGGACGTGCAGATGCCCGTCATGGACGGCATGGAACTGACGCGACGCCTGAAGGCCGACCCGGCGACGCAGCACATCGTGATCGTCGCGTTCACGGCGTTCGCGCTCAAGGGCGACGCACCGGGGCTGCGCGCCGCCGGCTTCGACGGTTTCATTGCCAAACCGGTGAATGTTGCAACGTTCGTCGCCGAGATCCGCTTCTGGTTTGAAGGCCCGGAGAGTGCGCGCGGCAGTCATTTCGTCTGGCCATGAGGGCAGTGCGGTCGTGGCTGCTGGCGTGGGTTTACCTGACGCCGCTGGCCGCCGGCGTGTTCACGCTGCACGAAATCAATGCGCTGTGGGGCGCCAGCGAAGACCTGAGCGCAGGCCATGTCGTGGACAAACGCCTGGACGCCTTGCTGTCAACGCTGAAAGAAGCTGAGACCGGGCAGCGCGGCTATTTGCTCACCGAGGATCGGGCTTATCTGAAGCCCTATGCCGATGCTCTGGCGGACCTGCCGCGCGAAACCGCTGCAGTGGCCGAGTCCATCGCCGCGACTCACCCCGAACAGGTCGAGGTGATCGTCGAAATGAAGCGCCTGATCGTTGCGAAAACGGCGGAACTCGCACGCACGATCTCCCTGGCCGAACAGGGGCAACACGGCGCGGCGCTCGCGATTGTTCGTGCCGATCTCGGCAAACAGTCGATGGACGCGATTCGCGCGCTCTTCGCCAGAATTCAAACCAACATCGACGCCGACTTCAGCGCTGCAACGGCGCGCATGAGGACGCTCGAAACGCGCTCGGCACTCGCGTTGGCGGTCACGCTGGCGTTCACCCTGCTGCTCATCGCGATGCTGCGCCGAACCCAGTGGGTCGCCACCGGCGCGCGGGCGCAGCTCGAGCACGAAGCGGCGCGCCGCAGCGCGGCCGAGGCGAGCCGTGAACGCGCCCACCAGCTTGAATTCGACGCGCGACGCGACGCCCAGGAGGCCATTGAAAAACGCCGCGTCGCGGAAGAGAACCTGACCGACAGCGAACTGAACCTTTCCGCCACGCTGGACAGCATAGGCGCGGGCTTCATCGCGACCGACCGCTTGGGCCGCGTCACGCGCATGAACGCCGCCGCCGAGCAGATCACCGGCTGGAGCCAGGCGCAGGGCCGGGGGCAGCTCTTGTGGGAGGTGTTCGACAGTGAAGACAAGCCCGCTGATCCGGCTGTGACGAACCCCGTGGACCTGCTCGCCGAACAGGGCATGAAGCCGCGGGCCGTGCACCGCGTCGTGGCCACCTCGCGTGGCGGTGTGCGCTCGGCGCTGGAGGTGCAGACGGTGGTGACGCGCCGCGAAGACGGTGCGCCGCGCGGCGCGGTGCTGGTGTTCAAGGACGTGACGCGCGAGGCTCGCGCGGAGGCCGAGTCGACGCGTCTGGCGGCGATCGTCGAGTCGTCCTCCGACGCCGTGATCGGCAAGGCGCTCGATGGGCGCATCGTCAGCTGGAACGGCGCGGCACAGGCCTTGTTCGGCTACAGCGCCGCAGAGGCGATCGGCCAACCGGTGCAGATGCTCATGCCGCAGGACCGCGCTGGCCAGGAGATGCGCCTGCTCGACAATCTCACGCACGGCCAAATCGTGCCGGCCTTCGATACCGTGCGCCGCACCAAGGGCGGCGAGTTGATCCACGTCTCGGTGGCGATTTCGCCGATCCTCGACGCCCAGGGCCACATCGTCGGCGCGTCGAAAATCGCGCGTGACATTACCCGCAGGCACGAAGCCGAGGCGGCGCTGCGCGTCAGCGAGGCGCGGCTTCATTTCGCGCTGGATGCGGCGCAGATCGGCAACTGGGACCTGAACCTGGTCACCGGCGAAGCCGTCTGCTCGCTGCGCCACGACCGCTGTTTCGGCTACGAGACGCCGCAGGTCGATTGGAACTTTGGCCGCTTCGAGGCTCAGGTGCATCCGCAAGACCGGGCTGAGGTGCTGCAAAAATTCAAGTCCGCCGTGGCCGAACACGCCGACTGGCGCCTGGAATGCCGCGTGATCTGGCCCGACGCGGGCATCCACTGGATACGGGTGCACGGCAGCCGCCTTGAGGAAGACGGTGGCGTGGCCACACGCATGCTGGGCATCGTGATCGACATCACCGAAAGCAAGCGCGCCGAGGATGCGCGCGCGCGCTCCCATGAGCTTGAAGCGCAGAACCGTCAGTTTCAAGAGGCGAGCCGGCTCAAGAGCCAGTTCCTGGCCAACGTGTCGCATGAGTTGCGCACACCACTGAACGCCATCATCGGCTTTGCGGACCTGGTTCATTCCGGCGCCGTGAAAGACGCGCCGCAGGCGAAGCATTTTCTCGGCCACATCTGCACGAGCGGGCGCCATCTGCTGCAATTGATCAACGACTTGCTTGACTTGACGAAAGTTGAGTCGGGGAAGTTCGAGTTCTTTCCCGAAGCCGTGGACGTTGCCTCGCTGATCCGCGAGGTGGGCGACATTCTGCAAACCTCGACCCGAAGCAAGAAGATTCGCCTGAGGGTGGACGTGGAACCCTCACTCGGAGCGCTGGAGGTCGATGCGGCGCGCCTCAAGCAGGCGCTGTACAACTACCTGTCCAACGCCATCAAGTTCTCCCATGACGGTGGGCAGATCGCGGTGCGGGCCCTGGCGCACGGGCCGGCACAGTTCCGCATCGAGGTCGAGGACCAGGGCGTCGGCATCGCGGCGGAGGATCTGCCGCGCTTGTTCACCGATTTTCAGCAGTTGTATGCCGGCTTGACCAAGCAACACCAGGGCACCGGGCTTGGGTTGGCGCTGACGGCGCGAATCGTGCGCGCCCAGGGCGGCGAGGTCGGTGTGCGCAGCACGCTCGGCCTGGGCAGCCTGTTCTACCTTGTGCTCGACCGGGTTCAGGTCAAGACCACGCAGGCCGGCATCACCGAACCGGTGCCGCTCGTTGCGCTGCCAGTCGCCTGAAAGCGCGCGATGCCGCAGCACCGGGTCTTGATCATCGACGACAACGATCTGAACATCCAGTTGGCGACGTTCGTGCTGAGCCAGGCCGAATTCACGATCGACTGCGCGGCCGACGCCACGCTGGGCTTGGCGAAGATCACTGAGTGTCGCCCCGACGTGATCTTGATGGACATCCAGATGCCGGGCGTGGACGGCCTGACACTGACGCGCCGGCTGAAGGCCGACCCAGCAACCCGGCACATCGTTGTCGTGGCCTTTACCGCCTACGCGATGAAGGGCGACGAAGCGAAGATGCGCGCGGCGGGCTGCGACGGCTACATCGCCAAGCCGATCGACGTGGCGACGTTCGCGCAGAAGGTGCGCTCCTACCTCGCGGCCGAGGCGAACGCCGGGGCGCCTGGTATCGAGTCGATTCCATAAGCGGCACGCGCGGCCCTTCGGCGAAGGGTGGAATTGTGGAAAACCCGAGTCTGCTTCGTCGCCGCAACACGTAGGTAGCCGCGTATCACCGCACTGCACTTCGAAGTGCAATACTGGTCTGAACATTCAGCGGGCAGGTCACGAAAACCGCCGCGAATGCCTTCAACCGAGGAGACAAACATGCGTGTGATTGCGATCGCCGATTTGAGCGCGACTGCCGAAGGCTGCGGCGAAGTCAGTGGCGAAGTGCCCAAGCTCGACCTGCCGTTGGCGCGGCGCAAGTTTCTCAAGGGTTCCGGAATTCTGATGGGCACCATTGCCGCGGGCAGCGCGATCGCCGCGCTCGCGCCGTCACCGGTGTGGGCGGTCGAGTTGAAAACGCTCACCAAGGCCGAGGGCGAAGCGATCATGGCGATGGGCCGCGTGATGTTCCCGCACGCCAAGCTGCCCGATGCGGTGTACGCGCTGCTCGCGAAAGACATCGATGGCGTGGCCAGCGGTGGTCTTGAGGCGGCGCGCATGGTTCGCGACGGCATCGCCACGTTGAACCAGGGCGGCAACGGCAATTTCGCGAAAGCCGACTTGGCGTTGAAGCGCCACGTCGTCAAGCAAATGGAAGGCAACCCCTTCTTCAGCGCCGTGCGCGGCCAGGCGATCACCTCGCTGTACAACAACGACATGGCCTTCGTCAGCTTCGGCTACCCCGGCTCCGCCTGGGAAAAAGGCGGCTACATCACGCGTGGCTTTCAAGACCTGAAGTGGCTGCCGGCGCCGTCTGCCAACGCCAGCCCGAAACCCTATATGGGCTGAACCACAGGCATAGCCGCGTCACAACAAAATCCGGAGACACACCATGGCGAAATTTGCACAAACTGACGACTCCGTCGTCGTCATCATCGGCTCGGGCGCGGGCGGCGGCACGCTGGCGAACGAACTCTGCCAGAAGGGCATCAAGGTCGTCGTTCTGGAAGCCGGCGCGATGCAATCGCAGGCGAGCTTCATCAACGACGAGTGGAAGTCGTTCGGCCAACTTGCGTGGCTCGATGGCCGCACGACATCTGGCACCTGGCGCGTCGCGAAAGACTTCGCCGGCCTGCCGGCGTGGATCTGCAAGACGGTGGGCGGGTCCACCTCGCACTGGGCGGGGGCGTCGTTGCGCCTCCAGGACCATGAGTTCCGCGTCAAGACGCACTATGGCGACATCAAGGGCGCGAGCCTGATGGACTGGCCGATCACGCTGAAAGACATGGAGCCCTGGTACGCGCGCGCCGAAGACAAAATGGGGGTCACGCGCACCAACGGCATCCCCGGGCTGCCGGGCAACAACAACTTCAAGGTGATGTACGCCGGGGCGCAAAAGCTCGGCTACAAGAACTGCCACACCGGCAACATGGCGATCAACAGCCAGCCGCGCGACGGCCGCGGGCGCTGCCTGCAACTCGGCTTTTGCTTCCAGGGCTGCAAGAGCGGCGCGAAGTGGAGCACGCTGTATGTGGAGCTGCCGAAGGCCGAAGCCACAGGCAACCTGGATCTGCGGCCTGAGAGCCACGTCACGCGCATTGAACACAACGACGCCGGCAAGGTGACGGGTGTCGTCTACTTCGACAAGGACGGCAAGGAGCAGCGCCAAAAGGCTAGGGCGGTGGCCGTGGCCGGCAACTCGATCGAAACGCCGCGCCTGTT
>JANOLJ010000191.1:0-8658 GCA_031419715.1 Burkholderiales bacterium
CCTTCGCCGGCATGGACGCCGCGCTGCTCAAGGCCGTCGAAGCGCAGCGCAAGGCGCTGGAGCAGTTCGTCTCGCAAGGCATGGCGGTGCAGGACAAGCCGATGAAAACCGCGCTGGCCAACATCGAGAAGATGGAAGACATGTTCTTCACCACCGTCGGCAAGGCCGCGAAAGACGCGGGCGGCGCGTTGCAAGCGCCGTGGCAGCATGTGCTGGAGTCGATGAAGATGCAGGGCACCGGCACCGGCATGCAGGCGATCACGAGCGTGGAGCAGTTGATGGCACAGGCGCAGAGCGCGCTGCGCGAAGGCCGCAACAGCGGAATGCGCCAGGCGCAGGCGATGGTGGACAGCTACGCCGCGCTCGTCAGCGGCGTGTTGATCGGCATGTCGGAAGGGCTGCAAACCCCGGCGGCGAAGAAGCCGGCCAAGGCAAGCGCCAAGTAAGGTGTGCCGCAGGGCCAAGTGCGGGGCTTGAGGCGGGCTTGTTGCTGGATCGGGGATGAAGGCACGCCCGAAAAACTCTCTGAGTCGATCGAAGCGCGCTCATGAAGCCGCAGCGCACGACAAGTGGTTCACGGCCGAGGTTGAGATAGGCATCACGGAAGCCGATGACCCGGCCACAGTGTGGGTGTCGCAGCAAGACGTCAAAGCGAGATGGGCAAGCAGGCGAGCTGAGTTGCTAATGTTCTACAAGCCTTAGCGAGAAGCTGAGTTCGAGCCCAAGACCCCCACCAGCCAATCCACCTGGCGCCGGAACGCCGCGCGCGCGGCGCTGCTCCAGGCCATGCCGCGCAGATAGCCGTGGATCAGGCCGGCGCCGCGGTCGAGCTCGACGGCCACACCCGCCGCACCGAGCGCCTGCGCATAGGCGATGCCTTCGTCGCGCAGCGGGTCGTGCTCGGCCACCGCGATGAATGCTGGCGGCAGGCCCGCATGGCTGGCCGCCAGCAGTGGCGCTGCCATCGGGTCCAGCCGATCGCGCGGGTCCGGGCAATAGGCGGCGTTCACCGACGCCATTGACGCCACGCTGACGATGGGGCCATCGGCGTTCTCGCGATGCGAGGGGCGGTCGGTGCGGAAGTCGACCGCCGGATACACCAGCCACTGCGCACGCAGCCCCGGTGCGCGACCGCGCGCATGCAGCGCCGTGGACGCCGCCAAGTTGGCCCCGGCGCTGTCACCGCCGATCGCGATGGCGTCCGCCCGCAGGCCCAGCGCGACCGCCTGGGTGAATGCCCATTCGACGACGGCCTGTACGTCCTGAACGGCGGCCGGGAACGGCTGCTCCGGCGCCAGGGCGTAGTCCACGCTGATCGTCACCACACCAGCGGCGGCCACCGCCGCGGTGATGTCCCAATGGGTCTCGGGGCTGCCTTGCATCCAGGCGCCGCCGTGCATGTAGATCAGCGCGGGCCGCGGGCCCTGCCCTGCCCCGCGGAAGATGCGCACCCGCACCTCGCGTGGGGTGCCGGGCACGGCGATGCGGTGCTCCTCGTCGGTGCGCACGCCGGCCGGCGTGGGCTGGCGCATCTGCCGCGCCACCCCCTCGAAGTGCGCGCGCCGCTGCGCCGGCGTCGCCGGTTGGGCCAGGCCGGCCCAGGCGCGTGCCCACTCGGCGAGAAAGGGTTGGAGTTCGGGATCGATCATCGGTGGTTCAGTCTCGCCCTTCTCAGTCTCAGCCCTTGTAACCCAGGAGCCGTGGCAACCACAGCACCGTCTCGGGCACATAGGTCATGAACGCCAGCGCCGCGATCAGCACCACGATGAACGGCAGCGTCTCGCGGATGATGGCAACCAGCGGCTGCTTGGACATGTTCGCGACGATGAACAGCAGCAGGCCATAGGGTGGCGTGATCAGGCCGATCATCAGGTTGATCGTCACCACCAGCCCGAAGTGCACCATGTCCACGCCCAGGGCCTTGGCCGTGGGAATCAGGATCGGCACGACCACCAGCAAAATCGTGCCGCCCTCCAGCAGTGCCCCCAGCACCAGCAGCAGCACGTTGACGAGCAACAGGAAGCCCGCCTTGGACAGGTCGAAGCCGGCCAGCCAGGCCTGCACGTCCTTGGGCACGTCTTCCTTGGTGACCACGTAGTTGAAGACGAGCGCGCCGGCGATCAGCAGCCCGACCGAGGCCATCTGGCGCCCGCTGTTCAGCAGCGAGGTGTACATGCCGCGCGGCGTGACGGAGCGGTACAGCAGCACCGAGATCACCAGCGTGTACAGCGCCGCCATGGCCGCGGCTTCCGTGGGCGTCATCACACCGCTGTAGATGCCGCCCAGCAGCACCACCGGCATCATCAACGCCGGAGCCGCGCGCACCGTCAGCGGCAGCAGCTCGCGCATTGGCACCGGCGGCTCCACGGGAAAGTTGCGCTTGTGCGCGAGCCAGCCGTTCAGGCCCATCATCACCAAGGCCATCACCAGACCCGGCACCACGCCGGCGGCGAACAGGTAGCCGATGGAGGTGTCGGAGATCAGCGCGTACAGCACCAGCGGAATCGACGGCGGGATGATCGGCCCGATCACCGCGGTGGCCGCCGTGATGGCCGCCGCATAGGCCGGTGTGTAGCGGCCGTCGCGCGTCATCATGTCCATCGTGAGCCGGCCCACGCCCACCACGTCGGCGATGGCCGAGCCGGACATGCCCGAGAAGATCACCGACGACACCACGTTGACATGCCCCATGCCGCCGCGGAAGCGCCCGACCAGGGCGTTGCACCAGGCGAGCAGCCGGTCGCTCAGCGAGCCCAGGTTCATCAACTCGCTGGCGAGGATGAACAACGGAATCGCCAGCAGCGTGTAGGTGTTGGTCAGGCCCTGAAGCAACTGCTCGGCGGCAATGCCAATGTCCTGGCCCGACATCATCAGGTAGACGATCGTGGCGCCGATCATCGACATGCCGATCGGCAGGCCGCACAGCGACAGCACGGCGATGACGATGATGCACCACGCGAAGGGCGAAAGGCCCATCATGCGGCCGGCTCCAGCCCCGGCGCGGGGGGGTCGTCTTCCACCAGGCGGTCGTGCAGTGCGTCCCAGACGATGGCGCCATGGCGCACCACCATCGCCACGACGAAGGCGATGTAGATCGAGAACATCCAGTTCAGTGGAATCAGCAGGCTGGCCGACCGCTCGACCTTCATGAAGGTGACGTAAGACCAGGCGCCGGGCAGGCCACCCAGCAGTATCGCCACGAGGGCGGCGCTGGCGAACACCGTCAGGCTGCGGCGCGTCCGCCGCGAGAGTGCGTTGTAGAGCATGTCAAAACGGATGTCCTCGCGGTCGCGCAGCACGAAGGCCGCGCCCCACAGAATGCCCCACAGCCAGACAATGGTGCAGACCTCGTCGGTCCAGGCCAGTGGCAGGTTGAGCACGTAGCGGAACAGCACCTGCGCGATGAAGGCGACGAACATGGCCGCCATCATCAGCGCGAGCACCGCCTCCGCGGCGCGCCGCAGCGTCGTCAGCACCGCGGTCATCGGCGCCGCCGGTCGCCGGGTAGGCCGCCGCGCCGCATCACAGGGCGTTGATGCGGTCCAGCATGCCGGCCGGCCAGTCGGCGGCGAACTTCGACTTCGAGTAGGTCTCCAGGACATGCTTGCGGAAAGCCGCCACGTCGGGCGTGTAGATGTCCAGGCCCTCGGCTTTGAAGAACGACACCAGCTCAGACTCGTCTTTCAGCGCCTGTTGCGTCACGGCCTGCGCGAACTTGTCGGCCGCCGCCTGCAGCCGCTGCTGCTGCGCCGGCGTGAGCGACTGCCACTTCTTCAGCGCGATGGCGAACAGGTTGTTCGCGATCAGGTGGCCGGTCAGCACGATCTGCGTGGTGACCTCATAGAACTTCATCACCTTGTTCGCGCCCAGCGGGTTGTCCTGCGCGTCGATCGCGCCGGTTTGCAGCGCGGTGTAGACCTCGGTGAAGGCCATCGGCGTCGGGTTCGCCCCGAGCGACGTGCCGACAAACTGCCAGCCCTCGCCGCCGGGCATGCGCAGCTTGATGCCCGCCAGGTCGGCCGGCGTCATGATCTTCTTCTTCGGCTTGAGGTTCAGGTGGCGGGTGCCGATATACGGCACGGCCAGCACCTTGATGCCCATCTGCTCTTCCATCGCCTTGAACAACTGGCGCCCGACATCGCTGGCGAACACCTTCTGCATGTGCGCCAGGTCGCGAAAGACATAAGGCGTGGTGACGATGCTCCACGCCGGAATTTGCTTCTGCACGTCAAACGCCGCCAGGTTGGCCATGTCCAGGTTGCCGCGCTGCATCGCCACCGGCTCGGTGCCTTGCTTGAACAGCGTGGCACCGAAGTACGGTTTGAAGTCGAACTCGGCGCCCAGCGCGCCTCCAAAAACGTCGCGCAAAATGGCCGCCCGCGGGTCTTGTTCGGTGACGGTGTCTGAGTAGACGAGCGCAACCTTGGCCTGCGCCGCCGCGGGCCGCAGCAACAGTGGGCCGGCGGCGAGGGCGGTGCCGCTGAGCAACAGGCGGCGGCGTTGGCGGTCGGTGGTCATGCGGTTCTCCTGTGCGGGGCGGGTTCGGGCGGGGCGATGCCGACGGGCACCATGCAGAAATGTACGGGTTGGTTAATCCGCGCGCAAGCGCCGCGGCTCGGTAAAAACCCGATTCACCTTGAACAACCCATGATCGCCATGACTCCCGGCATGCGCCGGCGGGCCTGCTCAGCTCGCGCGGGCCACCCATGAACCGTTTGGTACATAGCGGCGCGATGAACGCATGTCGACGGCGCAGGGCCGGCGTTTCAGAGCGCCATGCGCTGCTCGCGAAACAGGCCCAGCTTCTCTTGCGCGGCGCGGTCGGAGTAGGAGAAGAGCACAAGCTCGTCGCTGGCGTGCAGCGTGTAGGCCATCCAGCCGGGCACCACGGCGACATCGTGCGGCGTCAGCGCAAGCCGCTGGCCGCCCACGCGCAATTCCCCCCGCCCTTCGACGACGATGAAAATCGTGCTGTCGCTGCCGCGGTAGGGCTGCGTCGCGAAGCCCTTGGGCAGCAGCCGGATCATCGTCGCCATCGTCGGCATCGCCCAACCACCGTCGAGTGGGTTCACATAGCGCATCAGGTGGCCGGTGTGGGCATCGGCCGCGCCGGCCTGCGTGAGTGCGTGCAGCGCCTCGCGGGTGCGCGCATAGGGGTAGTTGAACACCGGCGAATTGAGTGACCGCGCCCGGTAACCCACCGGCAACAGGCCGCTGCCATAGCGCGCGAGCGCGTCGCCCTCGGGGCGCGTGACATCTGCCTTGTCGTGTTCGTGGTCTTCGCGGAAGGTGCTGTTGAAGAAGGCGACGAGCGGGATGTCCAGGCCGTCGAGCCAGATCATCGGGCTGCACTTGCCCGTATCGGCGTCCTGGCCATGATGATGAAACGTCCAGCTCGGCGTGATGACAAAGTCACCCGGGTGCATCGTCGTCTTCTCGCCGTCGACTGCCGTGTACGCGCCGCTGCCCTCGACGATGAAACGCAACGCGCTTTGTGTATGGCGGTGCGCGGGCGCCACTTCGCCGGGCATGATGAGTTGCAGGCCGGCGTACAGCGAATTCGTGATCTGCGACGTGCCCTTCAGCCCCGGGTTCTCCAAGATCAGCACGCGCCGTTCGGCCTCTTTGGCGCTGATGTGCTCGGCCGACTCCAGCACATACGGCCGCACGTCGGCGTAAGCCCAGCGGTGCGGCACGCCCACCGGCGTGGGCTCGGCCGGCACCAGCGACTTCAATCGCGTCCACAGTGGCGCGAGGTGTTGCGTATCGGCGCGGCCGTAGAAGGCCTCGCGCTGCGATTCAATGTTGATGGCGGGCATGGCGGACATTACGGTTCCCTCCTTGTCGAATCGGCGCGTCTGTCTGGGTTTCAGGCGGCCGGTTCGGCTAGCATATTCGAATGGACGCCCTGCTCCTGGCGCGAATGCAATTCGCCGCCAACATCAGCTTCCACATTCTGTTCCCGACGATCAGCATCGCGCTCGCCTGGCTGCTGCTGTTCTTTCGCTGGCGCTGGCTCGGCACGCGCGACGCGGCCTGGCTGGTCGCCTATCGGTTCTGGACCAAGGTGTTCGCGCTCACCTTCGCGCTCGGCGTGGTGTCGGGCATCACGATGAGCTTCCAGTTCGGCACCAACTGGCCAGGTTTCATGGAACGCGTGGGCAACGTTGCCGGGCCGCTGCTCGCGTATGAAGTGCTCACCGCGTTTTTTCTCGAAGCCGGTTTCCTGGGCATCATGCTGTTCGGCCACGGCCGGGTGAGCGAGCGCGTGCACTTGCTCGCCACGTTCTTCGTCGCCTTCGGCACGACGCTCAGCGCGTTCTGGATCCTCGCGCTGAACTCATGGATGCAAACCCCCGCCGGCCATGAGGTCGTGAACGGTGAGTTTCATGTGCTGAGTTGGGTGGACGTGATCTTCAACCCCTCGTTCCCGTATCGGCTGACGCACATGCTGCTCGCCTCCGCGCTCACGGTGGCGTTCCTGCTCGCCGGCATCAGCGCCTGGCAGGTGCTGCGCGGCGCAGTGAATGCATCCACGGCCAAGGCACTGCGCGTCGGGCTCACGCTCGCGGCGCTGCTGATCCCTTGCCAGATCTTCGTCGGCGACTTGCATGGGCTGAACACCCTCGCCCACCAGCCGCAGAAAGTGGCCGCGATGGAAGGCGTGTGGGCCACGCAGCGTGGTGTGCCGCTGCTGTTGTTTGCATGGCCGGACGAGACGGCGCGAACGAACCACTTCGAAATGGCCGTGCCGAAACTCGCAAGCCTGATCCTCACGCACAACGCCGACGGCGAGATTCGTGGCCTGAATGAATTCATCGGAAATCATCCGCCGGTGGCGCCGGTGTTCTTCGCGTTTCGCGCGATGGTCGGCATAGGCGTGTTGATGCTCGCCATCAGTTGGCTCGGCTGGTGGCTGTACCGGCGCTGTGCCTGGCAACCGGCCAGCCTGCCGCGCTGGCTGTTGTGGGGCCTCGCGGGAATGACGTTCTCCGGCTGGCTGGCCACGCTGGCCGGCTGGTACGTGACGGAAATCGGCCGCCAGCCCTTCATCGTCTACGGTCTGTTGCGCGTCGCCGAAGTCGCCTCCACCGTGCCCGCGCCGATGATCGGCTTCACGCTGGCGCTGTACCTTGCGATGTACGCCGCGCTGATCCTTGCCTATGTGGGCGTGCTCGCCTACATGGCGCAAAAGGGCGATGAAAGTGGCGATACCGAAACTGCCGCGCGGGTAGCGTCCGTTCTGCCTGGCGCATTGCAGGCGCGGGAGGAATCACCATGACGTGGATGAGCACCGAGCAGATGCTGCCCGTGATCTTCATGGCGCTGATGGGCGTGTCGATGCTGATCTACGTGGTCGCCGACGGCTTCGACCTCGGCGTGGGCATGCTGCTGCCGCGCGCCAGCGCCGAAGAGAAAGACGTGCTCATCGCCTCGATCGGCCCGTTCTGGGACGCCAACGAAACCTGGCTCGTGCTGGGCATCGGCATCCTGCTCGTCGCGTTCCCCAAGGCGCATGGCGTCGTGCTCGGTGCGCTGTACCTGCCCGTGGCACTGATGCTGATCGGCCTGACGCTGCGCGGCGTCGCGTTCGACTTTCGCGTCAAGGCCAGGGCGCAGCGCAAGGCGATGTGGGATCGCCTTTTCTTCGCCGGCTCGCTGCTCGCCGCCACCTCGCAAGGCTGGATGCTCGGCCGCTACGTCAGCGGTTTCGGGCAGGGCTGGAACTACCCGCTGTTCGCCGCGGCGATCGCCGCCGCGCTGCCGATGGCCTACGTGCTGCTCGGCGCGACATGGTTAATCATGAAGACTGAAGGCGAGCTGCAGCAAAAGGCGATCCACTGGGCGCGCATCGCCTGGGCGCCGATGGTCGGGGGCCTGGTGCTGATCTCCCTGGCCACACCGTGGATCAGCAGCACCGTGCGCGAGCGCTGGTTCACGCTGCCGGCGGTGATTGCCCTTCTGGCGATTCCGTTGATGACGGCGGTAGCGCTGCTCGCGGTGCGCCAGTTGCTGAACACGCGCCTCGTGCGCGGGCCGCTGAGCTGGCTGCCGTTCGTGCTGATGATGCTGGTGTTCGTGCTCGGCTTTCTCGGCCTGGCGTACAGCCTCTACCCCTTCGTCGTGATCGACCGGCTGACGATCTGGCAGGCCGCGAGCAGCACGGCGTCGCTCAAAGTCATTCTGATCGGCGTGATCATCTCGGTGCCGGCGATCGCCGGGTACACGATTTTTTCGTACTGGGTGTTTCGGGGGAAGGCGGGGGAGTTGAAGTACGCGTAGCGGTTGGCCTGCGTGGCTATCATCGCTGCACGTCGCCCGAAGAGCCGGCTGGCGGTACACGATCCATCCGAGGAGACCCCGTGACTCGACTCGTCCCCATCGCCGCGCTGCTTGCCGGCCTGACCGCAGCCCTACCCACGTTCGCCGCCGACTACCCCACCAAGCCGGTGAAGTGGATCGTCCCCTACCCACCCGCCGGCACCACCGACGTGCTGGCGCGCATCGTCGCGCAGTGGCTCACCGAGAAAATGGGCCAGCCCTTCGTCGTGGAAAACAAGCCCGGCGCGGGCAACAACATCGGGGTCGAGTTCGTCGTGAATTCACCGCCCGACGGCTACACGATGCTGCTCGTGAATCCGGCGAACGGCATCAACG
>JANOLJ010000192.1:0-11759 GCA_031419715.1 Burkholderiales bacterium
AAGGGCATGCCGGCCAAGCTCGTCAGCGACGACGGCAAGAACATCGTAATCCGCCCGCTCGCTTACGTGGCGGAAGCGGACCTGGAGCGCTGGGCCGTACACCGGCAGTTCCCCATCATTCCTTGCACGCTATGCGGCAACCAGGAAAATTTGCAGCGGGTGCAGATCAGGCGCATGCTGCAACAATGGGAGCGCGAGTTCCCTGGCCGCGTGGACAACTTGTTTTCAGCCATGGCCAACATCACGCCGTCGCATCTGATGGACCGGAACCTCTACCCGTTCGCCACGCTCAAAACCAGCGGCGTGGCCGAGCCCGGTGGCGACCGCGCCTTTGACGACGAAGCGGTGGGCGGATGCGGCACCCTCGGGGCACCGGTGCTGCGCGTCACTGCGACGTCGCGTCCCTCGGATTGGGAGGCAAAAACATGCGAACAACCTTGACGCCGTTTCTATTCGCGCTCGCGCTCGCACTGCTCGGCGGTTGTGCGACGACGCGCCAGCTCGACAACGATGTGTCGACCTACAGCCAATGGCCCGCCGGGCGCAAGCCCACGAGTTACGCCTTCGAGCGGCTGCCGTCGCAGCAGGCGCGGCCCGCGCAACAGCAACAGCTCGAAGATTCGGCGCGCCTGGGGCTGGAGGCGGCAGGCTTCACGCCCGCGGCCGACGAGCGCGAAGCCGATGTGAGCATCCAGGTCGGCGCGCGGGTTTCCGCGAGCGAGCGATCAATGTACGACGACCCGTTCTGGTGGCGCGGCGGCTTCAGTTCGCGCTGGGGCCGGGGTTACTCCACGAGCTGGGGCATCCACTACACGTCGCCGACCTATGCGCGCGAAGTCGCCGTGTTGATTCGCGACCGCAAGTCGGGGCAGGCGTTATTTGAAGCGCGCGCCAGCAACTCTGGGGGTTCGACTTCCAATGCCGCGATCCTCGCTGCCATGTTCGAGGCCGCGCTGAAAGACTTTCCGCACACGGGCGTCAATCCGCGCCGCGTCACGGTAGAGGTGAGGTAGGCGCGCTGCTCCGTCCCATTGGGGAGGGGCGGCGGCGTTTGCGCCGCCCGCGCACGCGCTCAAGGCGCGGCGTTGGCCGACAAGGCGCGGAGATCGGCCTCCCAGCCCTTGAGTTTTTGCACCAGCACCTGCCGTTGCGCCGCGCTCGTTGCATTGTGCAGGTCTGCCGCGAATTGACAGTTGTACTGCACCAGCGTCTGTGCATACCGGCGGTACTCCGCGCGCGGTGAATGCGCCATGCGCTCAAAGTAGGCGCGCAGCGCGGCCTGGGCTTGGTCGGCGCCCGCGCCTTCGAGCTTGAGCCGGCGCAGCATCTGCAGCGCCTCTTGTTGACGCGCCTTGCGCTCGGTGAACCAGACCTCCGGGTCGAAGGGCGACTGCTGTACTGCTTTGGCAATCAGATCGCGCTGGGGTTCATCGATTCGGCCGTAGAACGTCTCGGTGCGCTCAACCGTGCGCTTGACCGACGCCTTGAGGCGCTGCGCCCGGTCGGCCTGCAAGTGCTCATCGCGAAACTCCGCATTGATCTTCGCGTAGCGGCGCTCGATGTGCTCGATCTGGCTGGGCGTGAGGGTCAGCAGCAGTTCGGCCGCCGGCGCGACCATGCGTTCCAGCGCGACATCGATACGGCTGCGCGAGCTGTCCCACCAACTGCACACTCGCTGCGCCGTGATGGGCTCGAGTGCCTCAAGGTGCACCTGGATCAGCAGCGTTGTGTAGTCGGGCAGCTGAGTGCGCCGATGCCAGGCATGCCACTGCGTCAGCGCCTTGCGCACCGGCTGCGTTTGCGATTCGTTGAAGTCGGCGTAACCGTCAAGCCACCAGTAGGCGAGTTCGTCCGCTTGGTTATAGCCAAATCGTAACGCGCTGCAAGCACCCAGCAAACTGAGCGCCGCGGCGAGCAACGCAATAATTCCGAATCGAAAACAGGAGGGGACCATGGCGTTGAACATCGTGATCATGGCGGCAGGCAAGGGCACGCGCATGAAGTCGAAGCTGCCCAAGGTACTGCATCGACTTGCCGGCCGCAGCCTATTGCAGCATGTTTTGGACACCGCCGCCAAACTGGGGGCGCAGCGCATCGTCACGGTCACGGGGCATGGCGCGGAGCGGGTCGAGGCCGCGGTCACCGCACCCCATCTGCGCTTCGTGCGCCAGATGCCGCAGCTCGGAACCGGCCACGCGGTGCAGCAGGCGGCTCCACTGCTGCCTGAAGAAGGAACGACGCTCATCCTCAATGGCGACGTTCCGCTGATCGAGGCCGACACACTGCGCGCCCTGGTGCAGGCTTGCGCCGGCCAGCAGCTGGCGCTGCTGACGATCGAGCTGGCCGACGCCACCGGCTACGGCCGCATCGTGCGCGAGGGCCGGGCGGTACGCGCCATCGTCGAACACAAGGATGCGAGCCCGTCGCAACGCGCGATATCCGAGGTCTACTCCGGCGTGATGGCGGCGCCCACGGCGATGCTCAAGCGCTGGCTGGTGGGCCTTCGAGCCGACAACGCCCAGGGCGAGTACTACCTGACCGATGTCGTCGCGCTGGCGGTGGCTGAGGGCGTGCCTGTCACCGCGACGCAGGCGCCACATGAGATCGAGGTGCTGGGCATCAACAGCCCGCTGCAACTGGCCGAGCTTGAGCGCCGCCATCAGCGTCATCTGGCGGATGCGCTTATGGAATCTGGCGTGCGGCTGGCCGATCCGGCTCGGCTGGACGTGCGCGGCGAGCTGGTCACCGGCAGCGATGTAGAGATCGACGTGAACTGCATCTTCGAAGGCAAGGTGCTATTGGGCGACGACGTGCGCATCGGTGCCAACTGCTGCATCCGCAACGCCAGCATCGCCGCAGGCGCCGTGATTCACCCGTTCACCCACATCGACGGCGAAGCGCTCGGCGTCAAGGTCGGCGCGGGTTCCCTGGTCGGCCCGTTCGCCCGGCTGCGCCCTGGAGCCGACTTGGCCGAAGACGTGCACATCGGCAATTTCGTGGAAGTCAAGAACTCCACGCTGGCGCGCGGTGCGAAGGCGAATCACCTCGCATACCTGGGCGACGCGAGTGTGGGAGAGCGCGTCAACTTCGGTGCCGGCAGCATCACCGCGAACTACGACGGCGCGAACAAGCACCGTACCGTGATCGGCGCTGACGTTCATGTGGGCAGCAACTGCGTGCTTGTCGCGCCGCTCACGATCGGCGCTGGCGCGACGATCGGCGGCGGCTCCACCGTCACGAAAAATGTACGCGCCGGTGAACTGACTTTGGTGCGAGCCAAGCAAGTGCAGATCGTTGGCTGGAAGCGCCCGACGAAGAAAAAGTGATCAGGTCGCGCGCTTGGCCGTCTCGACCGCCAGGCAAAGATCGTCCCAGGCACGCGCCTTGTCTTCGGGGTTGCGCAGCAGATAGGCCGGATGGTAGGTCACGATCAACGGCACGCCCTGATAGTGATGCACACGCCCGCGCAGGCGGCCCACAGGCTCATCGCTGCGCAGCAGGCTCTGCACCGCGAAGCGACCCATCGCGAGGATGATGCGCGGTTGCAGCAGCGCAAGCTGGCGAATCAGAAACGCCTCGCACTGCGCCAGCTCGTCGGGTTGCGGATTGCGGTTGCCCGGCGGGCGGCACTTGATGGTGTTGGCGATGTAGACCTGTTGCCGCGGGTCGGCGTCGCCTCGGCTCAAGCCGATGGCGCGCAACATCGAATCGAGAAGTTGCCCCGACTTGCCGACAAAGGGCTCGCCTTGCAGGTCTTCTTGCTCACCCGGGGCCTCGCCAACGATCAGCCATTGAGCCCGTGTGCTGCCGGTTCCGAAGACGACCTGTTTGCGCCCTTCGCACAACTTGCACGCGGTGCAGCCCGCGGCTGCCGTGCGCAAGGCGTCCCAGCCCATGGTCTCAATGCCCACAGGCCGGTGCGCGGACGCGGTGAGGCGTGGTGACGATGCCTCTTGCAACGATGCAACGCCCGCGGAGGGCGTGGGGGCGCGGCCGCGCAGCGCGTCGGATACAGCCGCCGCCGCCGGCGCCGCGTGAACCGCGGGAGCTGGCTCATGCGCGGCGCTTGCAGCGTCGGTGGGCCACACCCGGATGCCCATCTCGCGCAACATCGCGAGCTGACGCTCACTCCAGCGCATCACCATCACCCTGCGCAGCCGCGGCGACCTTCAGACCCATGACGATCGCGTCTTCGCGGGTTCCGAGCGCCGCGGGGTAGTAGCCCTTGCGCACCCCCTTGGCTTCGAATCCGAAGCGTTCATAGATGCGCATCGCGCGCTGGTTGCTGGGGCGTACTTCGAGCCAGAGCTCGTGCGCGGCCCAAGGCCGGCAAAGACGGACCAGCGTCTCAAGCAGGCGCAGGCCCAGGCCCTTGCCCTGTTCGGCGGGGGCGACCGTGATATTGAGCAGGTGCATCTCTTCATATCCCGGCAGCGCCACAAAGTAGCCGAGCACTGTGCCATGCGCGTCGCACAGCAGCTGGCACACATGGCTTGCCCCGAGCGAGTCGACGAAGTTGCCTGTGCTCCACGGGAAGGCATACGCCGACTGTTCAATCATGAGCACCGCGTCAAGGCTGCGTTGAGTCATCGGCACCATGCGCAGCGGCGCCCGGTCTGCGCTCGACCGCACGGCACTCACGCAGTGGGCCCGCCAGATGCGTAGGCGGTGCGCTTGGCCGCGGCGCGCTCGGCAACGGTGTGCGCGACCTTGTCGCGCACATAGCGGGGCACCGCGGCGCTGGCGTCCAGTACTGCGCCTTGTTCCCATTGCATCATCGCCAAGGCCAGCAGCGCCGCGCCACGCGGCGCGGCTGCGGCATGGTGCTGCGCGCTCCCGCTCACCAGCAAATGTGGCTTTGCCACTTTGCTGGATCCCCACGGGGGACGGCCGGCTTCGGCCGGCCTTGGGGCGCTCATGAGTAAATGTGCCTCTGCCACTTTACTCATACCCCCTCGGGGGGCGGACGACGTAATCGTCGGCCTGGGGGCGCACTCCAGCCGGTCCGCGAATGCCACGAGCGCGCTGCCGGCAAGGTGCTGCGGGGGCGCACCCTGCCAAACTCGGTTCAGCTCGTCAACGCTGGTCAGCGTGGGCGCGTCAAGCACCGTCCATTGGCCACGCTCGTAACCGTACTGGGCCGCATAAATCTGATCCATGCGCGCATCCATGGCGACCCATGTCCGCATCTGCGGCTCCCCTTTGCGCGCGTCTTCGGCGACCGCCATCAGCGTGTCGATCGCCAGCACCGGTTTGCCCGCGCCGAGCGCCAAGCCTTGAGCGACCGAACACGCGGTGCGCAGGCCGGTGAAGGCGCCGGGCCCGCAGCCAAAGGCGATCGCGTCGAGGTCAGCGAGCGCCGCGCCAGCACGCTCAAGCAATGCCAGGATCGCCGGCAACAGCTCGGCCGAGGCCTTGGCGCCACCGGCCGCTTCACGCACCCAGGTCTGTGTGCCGATGCGCAAGCCGATGTGCATCAGCTCGCCCGAGGTGTCGAAGGCCAGGATCGCACTCACGCCGTTGCTCCTCGCCGGAGCGTTCGGGCGCCCTGGGCGTTGCGCCCGATCTCGCGAAATCGCAGCGTCGTCGTGGGTGCGATCCGGGCAGACGTGGACCGGATGCACAATACCGCCAGCGCGCAGCCTGCATCCAGCCAGGCGGCCGGCCCTTGTTGGCCCAGAGTCATCGACGGAGTTTAGGCCAAGCCCAACGCCCAAGCGTGCAGCTTGCGTCTCGCTGCCTGACGAACACCGGCTCGCAACGACCCACCCACTGCCATCGAAAGCCATGACAACATTGAATGTGATCGATACGCTCGGCTATTTGGCAGCGGCGCTGACGACGGGGTCTTTCTTGCCGCAGGCATGGTTGACGTTTCGCACTCGCGACGTGAGTGGCATCTCGCTGTCGATGTACAGCGCCTTCACGCTCGGCATCGTTTTGTGGCTGGCCTATGGGCTGATGCTCGGCGCCTGGCCGGTGATCATCGCCAACGGCATCACACTGGGCTTGGCGGCGGCCATCCTGACGATGAAAATCGTGCTGGGGCGGCGTGCCTGAAGGTTCAGAACGGGTTGCCGCTCGCGCGTGAGACCGCCTGGCTGCCCAGCAATGATTGGCCGCTGCTGCTGAACAGGCGATCGTTCGCCCACAAGTAGGTGCTGGCGCTCGCTGCCGCCCCGGGCGGTGTGACGAGCGTCTTTGTCGTGCACGCTGGGGGCAAGAACGCGGGGTCGCACACGGCGCGAGCCACATCCACCAACCCGGCCCCGGCCGGGTTCCTGACGACAGCCTGCACCAATTCGTCGGTCAACAGCAGGCCGATGCGACGGCCATCGTTGATGATCTTGTTGCGCAGGTTGTCGTTGAACGCTTTGGTCAGGCGAGTCAACAGCGCCGCACGGCCCACAAGGACGGCGTTTTCGCTGATCGCAAACGGCGTCAAACCGAGATCAGGCACCGTCGAGATCAGCACCTTGCCGCCTGAATTCGCGATGCGGTTGACCTGCCCGGCCAGGGCTTCGCCCGCGGCCTTCAAGGCCGCCGCAGCTTGCGCTTCGGATGCTCCGGCCACGATGAGGGCGTACTGGGCCAAGATATCGTTCGCACCCGCGAGCACGGTCACCAGGTCTTTGTCGACAAACCCGCCCACGGCGTCGATCTGCCCGGAAATGCTGCTGACGGTGGCGCCGGGCGCCGCGAACATCAGCGCCGTGACTGGCACGCCGCTGCCGTTCGGACATTGGGCGAACGACAGGTTGTAGACGCTGGAGAGAATCTGCACCCACAGCGGATTCACCTTGCAATCGGGCGCGTCTGCGGTGTTGAAGCCATTCACGCTGTACTTGCGGCCGTCGTTCCCTAGCACACTGGTTTCGTCACCCAGCACGATCAGCCGCTTCGCGACGAAGCGTTCGATCGGCTCGCCGCCGCCGCACGCCGCGAGCAGCGACGCCGCCAGAAGAACGGCGCTGAGGGCCTGGCGCCGGGTTGCGGCAAAACTGATCTTCATCGATTGGGCTCCGAGATTGCGTTTCGAGGGTCAAGATGCTGCCGCGCGTTGCAGCCGGTCGCGCACGCCGTCCCATGCGGGACCGGCCGGCGGCTCTTCGACCCAGATGAGCTGCGCCCCGTTCGTATCGAACTCGCGCAAGGTGGCGAACAACTCGTGCGCCGCCGCGTCCGGCCGCGACGGCATGCGCTGATGCATGAAGCCGGGTGCGGCGCCAGCCGGCAGTGAGCGCGAATATACCGCCAGCTTCAAGGGCGGACGTCGGTCGTCGGCCTGGGGGTGCTCCTTGAGCATCTGCAACGCCGTCTCCAGCGCCGCCGTGGGCATGATGCGAAGCTTGGCTTGCGGCGCGTAGTGCGCGGCCAGCGAGCCCGGCGCGCGTGGCGCCGATGCGTCGGCGTCATGCAGCGTCTCGCCGAGCGCCGCCTCGATGCGCTCGCGCGTCGTCACCCCGGGGCGCAGCAACATGGCGTGTGCGCCGGAACAATCGACGATGCTTGATTCGATGCCTAGCGCGCAATCACCGCCGTCGAGCACGGCCACGGAGTCGCCGAACTCCGCGACCACATGCGCGGCGCGCGTCGGGCTGATGCGGCCGAAGCGGTTCGCGCTCGGCGCGGCGACGCCTGCCACGCCCAGGCTCCGGCACGCGGCCAGCAAGGTTTGCGCGATCGGGTGCGCCGGGCAGCGCAGGCCGAGCGTTGCGTGACCACCCGCGGCGGCGTGGGCCACACCGTCGGCGCGCCGCACGATGATCGTCATCGGCCCGGGCCAGAAGGCGTCGATCAGGCGCTGCGCGCGAGTTGACAGCGGCGCGGCGAACGCGGCAGCGTCGGCGGGCTGCGCCACATGCACGATGAGCGGGTGATCCGCAGGCCGGCCCTTGGCCGAAAAGATGCGCGCCACGGCGGCGTCGTCATCGGCGCGCGCGCCCAGGCCATACACCGTCTCGGTGGGAAAGGCGAGCAGCTCTCCCGCGGCCAGCAGTTGCGCGGCTTGCTGCACGGTTGCGCCATCGCGTCCATCCAGCAGCACGGTCTAGAACGCCTCGATGCCCAGGCGCTGCGCGGCCTGGAGTGCGGTCGCCCGGGCCTGCGCCGGGGTGGCGGAAGTAACGGTCAGGTGGCCCATCTTGCGGCCGCGCCGCGGGCCCGCTTTGCCATAGAGATGCAAGTGCGCGCCGGGCAGTTCCAGTACGCTCGCCCAATCGGGCGGTGTGGCGGATTGCCCTGCGGCGAACCACAGATCGCCCATCAGATTGAGCAGCACCGAGGGCGAGTGCTGGCGCGGCAGCGTCAACGGCGCGCGCGTCAGGGTGCGCACCTGCATCTCGAACTGCGAGACATCGCAGGAGTCGATGGTGGCGTGGCCGGAGTTGTGCGGGCGCGGCGCCATTTCATTGGCGAGCAGGCGGCCGTCTTGCAAGACGAAGAATTCGACGCAAAGAATGCCGACATAGTCCATCGCTTGCGCCAGACGCAACGCCGCGCTGACGGCCTGCGCTTCGATGGTCGCCGTGATCTCTGGCGCCGGGCACATCGAGACCGCCAGGATGCCCTGGCGATGCAGGTTTTGCTGCACCGGAAAGTGCACCGCTTGATCGTCCGCGCCGCGCGCGACGATCACGCTCAGCTCCTGCGCCAAGGCCAGGCGCTGCTCGAGCACGCAGCGCACGCCGCCCAGTTCTTGCCATGCGCCGGCCAGGTCGGCATGAGCCTTGACGTGTACCTGTCCCTTGCCGTCATAGCCGAGCTGGGCTGTCTTGAGAATGCCTGGGAACAGGGCGGCGTCGATCGTCGCCAGGTTGGCAGATGTTTCAATCACGGCGTGGGCGGCGCAGGCCACGCCGCAACGCGCGAAGTGTGCCTTCTCCGCCGCGCGGTCCTGGCAGATCGCCACCGCTTCCGCGCCTGGCGCGACTTGCCGATGCGCCGCCAACGTCACCAAGGCGGGCGCCGGAACGTTCTCGAACTCGGTGGTGATTGCCGCGCTGCGTTGCATCAACTGTGCGAGGCCTTGTTCATCGAGATAGTCGGTGCGAATGTGATAGTTCGCCACCAACCCCGCCGGGCTCGCCGGATCGGGGTCGAGCACCGCGGTGAAGTAGCCCATGCGCTGCGCCGCATGCACGAACATGCGCCCGAGTTGGCCGCCGCCCATCACGCCCAGCGTCGCGCCCGGGGCAATGAAGCCACTCATTTCAGTTCGGCGCTCATGGCGCGCGCGGCGTCGGTCTGGCGCGCGCGGTAGACATCGAGCTTGTCGCGCAGCTCCTGGTCGTGATTGGCGAGCAAGGCCACGGCAAACAGCGCCGCGTTCGCCGCACCAGCAGGCCCGATGGCGAACGTGGCCACCGGAATGCCCTTGGGCATCTGCACGATCGAGTGCAGCGAATCCACACCCGACAAAAACTTGCTCGCCACCGGCACGCCCAGCACCGGGACGGTGGTCTTGGCGGCCAGCATGCCCGGCAGATGCGCCGCACCGCCAGCGCCGGCGATGATGGCTTTCAGGCCGCGCGCGGCGGCGCTTTGCGCATACGCAAACATATCGTCGGGCATGCGGTGCGCCGAAATCACCCGTGCCTCGAAGGCCACGCCGAACTCGGCGAGAATCTCGGTGGCGGCGCGAAGGGTGTCCCAATCGCTACTGGACCCCATGACCACGCCGACCACCGCTGGCGCGTGATCCATGCGCTCGCTCCTTTTGTAGATCGACTTTCAATTGTAGGCGGCGTGGTGCCGAGCCTCGGCGCGAGGCGTCAGCGCCGCCCCCCAACCGACCACGCGACCATGCTCGACATCTCACTGCAAAATTTCGAAACCGACGTGATCACGGCGTCGACCCAGCAACCCGTGTTGCTCGACCTGTGGGCGCCGTGGTGCGGGCCGTGCAAGGCGTTGGGACCGGTGCTGGAGAAACTGGAAGTCGCCTACGCCGGGCGCTTCAAGCTGGCCAAGCTCAATTCCGACGATCAGCCCGAAATAGCAGGCCAGCTCTCGCAAATGTTCGGCGTGCGCAGTATTCCGTTTTGCGTGCTCTTCAAGGGCGGTCAGCCGGTGGACGGCTTTGTCGGTGCGATTCCCGAAGGGCAGATCCGCGGATTTCTCGACAAGCACGTCGACAGCGCGGAAGAAGCCGCCGCCCAGGACGACATCGACGAAGCGCAAGAGCTGCTGGCCGAGGGCGATGTCGAGCAGGCACTGGGAAAACTCCAGGAAGCCGTGGCCATCAATCCCGGCAACGACGCTGCGCGTGCCGACTACCTGCGTGCCCTGATGGGCGCCGGGCGCGTGGCCGAGGCGCGCCGCGCATTCGAACCGGTGGCGAGCAAAGTCATGCTCGACGCGCGTTTGGCGGCGTATGGTCTGTGGCTCAAGGCTTGCGAAGGCGCGCCAGCGGCAAGGCCCACCGAGACGCTGGTCGCCGCGATCGCGCAGAACAAGCGCGACTTCGACGCACGCCTCGAACTTGCCCAAGTTCATTTCGCGGCGAAGCGCTTTACCGAGGCGATGGATGAACTGCTCGAAATCATCATGCGCGACAAGACCTGGAAGGAGCAGATCGCGCGCAAGACCTTCGTTGCAATACTCGAGGTGATGAGCAAACCCGCGACGGCCAAGGCCGAGCCTAGTGCGCCCAAGGGCACGCTGGAAATCGCCGGCAAAGTTGCCGCAACGCCGTCCGATCCGGTGGTCGATGCCTACCGGCGCAAGTTGAGCATGGCGCTCTTTTAGCTTTGGCGGCAGCTGCGCCCCGGGGCGTGGGGCGAGAAGCGCGCTACGCAGGGTTGGCGGGTGATCCGCTTTCCGTCATGTCTGCGAGCAACGAAACGGATCGATGCTGAAGCGTTTCGAATGCATGCCAGGCGACCTCGGCAAGTCGCGCTTGGCGATTCGCTTCCGAAACTTCACCCAACTCGCGATAGACGTTGGCCAATCGAGTGTGGGTGGCGGCGCGGTCGTCGACTTGTGTGCGCGGTGTCAAGCTTTTTTCAGCCGCAAGGGCGTCGGATCGCGCCCGTACCGCATCGCCTTGCTTCAGACGGCACCAGGCGACATCGGACAGAACGTCCGACGCCATGCGCGCGATTTCTGAGGCCACCGAAACGGGAAAGTGCTCGTCGTATACCTGCAGCGCCTCAGCGGTGCGCTGCTGCAGGGACAGAAATCGTGCACGCAACATAGGCCGCAATGGCTCCAGGGTTGACGTGCCGAAGAGAAGATCGAAGTTCTCGCTGGACTCCAAGCCGACGAGGCCCGACTGCGCTACGCGCGGGTCGCCGCGACCGGTGAGTACGGCTTGTCGGTAGTTGTCCAGGTGCATGCTGACCATGTTATGCATCAGCGCGCTGATGCTCAGTTCATCGCCTTCCGCCGTCGCATGCACTCGTGCGCGGGTGTACCACGATGAGGCCAGATCCCACCGTCCAGCAACGTGCAGAGCTTGAGCGACGACCAGGCTCGCGCGGGCCCGGGCGGCATGGTGATTGGACTCACTCAGTTTGAGCGACTCAGACGCATAGCGCGCCACCTGCGCAACATCGTGCCTGGAAAAATTCATTTGAGCGAGCCAGGCTGCAGTCAATGCGGTCAATTGGGCCAGGCCGCTCGCCGCACTCAGCGCATGGGCTCGCATAACTTTGTCGTGCGCAATGGGGCCGAGTTCACTGTAATAACTCACCAACCCTTCGGCGAGGTTGAGCCACACGCTCATGGCCGCGTCGGGTTGGGACGCGTAGCGTCTT
>JANOLJ010000193.1:0-3455 GCA_031419715.1 Burkholderiales bacterium
GGCCGAGCCGTGGCGCAGCAGCGTGCCCATGTTGTACATCTGGCCGTGGCAGGCGCCCGAGTTGCCGCCGCTGCGGTTGATCTCTTCCATGATCACGGAAGCTTCCGCCAGGCCCAGGCCCGAGCCGCCGTATTCCTGCGGAATCAGCGCCGCCATCCAGCCGGCCTGGGTGAGTGCATTCACGAACGCCTCGGGGTAGCCGCGCTGCGCGTCAATGTTGCGGTGGTACTCGCCGGGGAACTGCGCGCACAGGGCACGCACGGCGTCGCGGATGTCGGCGTAACTCGTGGCGTCAGCGGTGGTGTCTTGGGGCGACTGCATGGGATGGCGCTCGATGGGCTCGATGAGATCAGGCCAGTTCGGCGCTGGCTTGCATGGCGAGTAAGCCCTCGTGGTCGCGCGCCCAGAGCGCGACGTTGCCGGTGCCGGGCTGGGTGTCGACATCAATGCGGCCGCACAGCGTGAATGTGTGGATGTCGAACAGCGGGCGCATCGCGGTGAAGGCGAAGCGGCGCAATTGCGCGTTCGGCATTTCACGGCGAAGCAGGTCCACGAGCAGCGTCGCGATCAACGGGCCGTGCACGATCAGCCCCGGATAGCCATCGACCTGCGTCACATAGGGGCGGTCGTAGTGAATGCGGTAGCCATTGAACGTGAGTGCCGAATAGCGGAAAAGCAGCACCGCGTCGGGGACCACTTCGCGCGAGAACGTCGCATCGCTGGGCGCGCGCTGCGGCGTGGGCGGTGGTGCGCCGTGGGCGGGCATGTCGAGGTACACGATGTCGTGTTCTTCCGTGAGCGCGAGGCCGCGGGAATTCGAAATCTCATGGCGCACCGTGACGAACACGAGCTCGCCGCTGCGGCCCGACTTGGCGTCGACCTTGACGATGCGCGAGTCGCGCACGATCGCATCGCCCACGAGCAGCGGGTGGTGGAACTCGAGCCGCCCTCCGGCCCACATGCGGCGCGGCAGGGGTACCGGCGGCAGGAAGCCGCCGCGCAGGGCGTGGCCGTCGGGGCCGATCTGCGACTGGCGGGCCAGGGGCGTGAAGAACAGCCAGTGCCACAGCGGCGGCACGCTCGCGCCGGGGCTGGGCAAGGCCTCGTCGCGGTCGAGCGTGGCCGCCAGCGCGGCCAGCGGCGCGGCCGTCACCGTGTCGGTGCGGCGCTCGCCGCGACCTTGCCACTGTTGCAGCAGGGCAAGATCGACGCTCGGACGTTCACTGGGTTTCATGGCGCCGGTGCTGGGGGTTCACGCATCGGCTGCGATTGTGCCCCGGCCACTGAGTCCGCCGCCGCGGCCCGAACTCGTTCATCATGCAGGCCTTTGCAACGACATCGGAACACCCCCATCATGATTCATGTCCTGGCCATCATCACCGCCAAGCCCGGCCTGCGCGACACCATCCTGGCCGCGTTTCGCGCCAACGTCCCCGCCGTGCACGCCGAAGACGGCTGCATCGAATACGGCGCCGCGGTCGATGCGCAAGGGTCGCTGCCGATTCAAACAAAGTATGGGCCCGACACCTTTGTCGTGGTCGAGAAGTGGCGCGACATGGACGCGCTCCAGGCCCACGCCGCTGCGGCGCACATGGTGGCTTACGCCGCGAAGACGCGCGAACACGTCGCCAGCCGCGTCATCCACGTGTTGGCGCCGGTGTAAACCGGCCCCGGCGGCGGGCCGAGTCCCGCTAGACTCTGCGCCTCGCAGGAGACACAAGATGGCAGGCCGCTGGTTCGAAGAGTTCAAGGTCGGGCAAGTATTCGAGCACGAGATCCGCCGCACCGTGACCGAGGCGGACAACGTCTGGTTTTGCGGCGCCACCTACAACCCCGCGGCGGTGCACATCGACGCCGAATATTGCAAGGGCACGGAGTTCGGCCAGCCGCTCGTGAACAGCATCTTCACGCTCGGGCTCGTGATCGGCCTGAGCGTGCAAGACACGACGCTGGGAACGACGGTGGCCAACCTGGGCATGAGCGACACGCGCTTTCCCAAACCCGTGTTCTACGGCGACACGATCCGCGCGCGGACCACCGTGAAAGACATCCGCGAGAGCAAGTCGCGGCCTAACGCCGGCATCGTCACCTTGTTTCACCAGGGCCTGAACCAGCGCGGCGAAGAAGTGTGCCTGTGCACGCGCCAGGCATTGATGCTGCGCAAACCCACATGAAGCTGCGCTCGCTGCTGTTCGTTCCCGCCGACAGCGAACGCAAGTTGGCCAAGGGCCTCAGCAGCCCGGCCGACGTGCTGATCCTCGATCTCGAAGACGCTGTCGCGCAAGCGCGCAAGGTCGGCGCGCGGCACACCGCGGCGCAGTTCATCGGCGCGAACGCGGCGCAACTCGAGTCTCGTCAGACGCGCCTCTTCGTGCGCATCAACCCGCTGGACACCGACCTGGCGATGGGCGATCTGGCGGCGGTCGTCGTGCCCGGGCTGGCGGGCATCATGCTGCCCAAGACGAACAGCGCGGCCGACGTGGTGCACTTGGCGCACTGCCTGGACGCGCTGGAGGCGCGTGCCGGAATCGCCGCAGGCAGCGTGCTCATCCTGCCCGTGGCCACCGAGACCGCGCAAGCGATGTTGAACATGCAAAGTTTCAATGCCCCGCTGCCGCGTCTGGCGGGCGTGACCTGGGGCGCCGAAGATCTGTCGAGCGCCGTCGGCGCGGTGGCGAACCGCGACGAAGACGGCGAGTATTCGCCGCTGTACGTGCTCGCCGCTTCGCTGTGTCTGTGCGCCGCGGCTGCCACGGGCGTGCCGCCGATCGACACGGTGCACACCGATTTCCGCGATGCGGCCGGCTTGGCGAACGCCTGCCGCGCGTCGCGTCGGCGCGGTTTTCGCGGCCGCATGGCGATTCACCCCGACCAGGTGGCGATCATCAACGACGCCTATTCCCCCAGTACAGCGGAGCTCGCCCACGCGCAGGCAATCGTCGACGCCTTCGCCGCGAATCCGGATGCCGGCGCGCTGAACCTGGACGGCGCGATGATCGACAAGCCGCACCTCACGCAGGCGCTGCGCACGCTCGGGCAGGGGCGCTGAGCGCAGGCAACGAGCCCCGCCGTGGTTCCGGGTCAGAACAGGATCGCTCAACTTTGACTTACCACGTAAGCAACGCTATGATGAAACCCGATGGTTCAGCCTGGAAGCCGACATGTCGACGCTCATCGTCTCATCGAAAGGCCAGATCGTGTTGCCCGCCGAATTGCGGCGCCGGCTCGGTATGGGTGCAGGCGCCAGGATCGAGGTGCACGAAGAATCGGATGGGCTGAAGCTGCGCGTCATACGTTCCGTCGCGACGGCTGACATGACTGGCATGGCGGGCATGGTCAAGGCGCCAGCGCGCGGTGTTGCACGCCGCTTGGCGGATTTCGACCCTGCGTCGCTGCTGGCCCGTTCACGGCGCGGCAAGCCATGAGGGCCCAGGATACGAACGTCCTGGCGCGGT